>DAOUJT010000061.1:0-27612 GCA_034422315.1 Chloroflexota bacterium
CGACCACCTCCTTGGGCGGGTCGGTCCACCAGCCGCAGCTGCCGGACCCGTTGCAGGCGTGGATGCGGAACTGGTAGGTGCCGGGCCGCAGCCCCGTATAGGTATGGCTGTCCACCGCCGCGCCCTTGACCAGCGCGTTGGCGTAGTTCGGATGCGGCTCGCCTTTGCGCCAGAACAGCAGCCCGAAGCCCGTCAGCGCCGGCCCGCTGTTGGCGGGGTTCTTGTTCCACGTTACCTTCACCGAGGCGGACGGCGCGGGTTTCACAACCGTCAAGCGGATCCCCCGCACAAAGCCGGGGTGCTGCACCTGCGCCGCCCCCTGCGCCGTGGCCGCCTGGGCCGCCGCCACCTGCGCCGTCCCCGTCCGCCGCGTCTCGCCCGACGCCTCGATCACCACCGCGGGCAGCGCTTCCACCGTCAGCCGTTGGCTCACCGTGGCCGCGGGGCTGCTGGCGCCCGGGCGCCGCACCTCCGCCGTGATCGTTCCCTCGCCCACCGCGCAGGCACGCACGATGAACGTGAGGTCCCGGGTCGCCGCGCCCGTCACCGTCCGCGTCTGCGCCGCCGCCCCGCACGCGCCGATCCCCAGCGCGGCGCTGTCGCTCGCCACGATGACCTGGTAGGCCTCCGTCGCCGTGAGATTGGTCAGTTCCACTGTGAAGCTGTCCGCGATCGTCTGCGTGATCCGCTCCACCAGGCCGCTCAGGCGGAGGCCGACGTCGCCCTCCTGCGCCTGCACGCCGGGGCCCTGCCCCAGCAGCGCCGCGCTGACCAGCAGCGCGCCCGCCAGCGCCGCCAGCACCAGCCGGCGGGGCGACCACGCGCCCAGTCCAACCATCCACGCCCGCCCGGCGCGCCAGTGTCGCCCTCGCCGCACGCGGCGTGCTCCCCGTCGGTCCACCACGGGCCCTGTGGCTTCGGTGACCGCTCGGGTCGGTCCCAAGCGGCTCGGACTGGCGACCGACCGGCCTCGCGCCGGCTCGAACACCAATGTTCAGAGCGTAAGGTTAGTCACCGAGGTCTATGGAATGGATATCAACAGCGTCTGGTTTTGTATAAGTTTCTGTATGATTCCGTGGGATCCACCATTGACCTCGGCCGCCCACCGGCCCGCCCGCCGTCGGCGGGGACCCGGAACCGCTCCATGCCCCCACCCGACCCCCGCGACCGCGAACTCGCCGCCCTGCGGGCACGCCTCGCCCGCCTCGCCGCCGCCAGCCGGCGCATCAACGCCAGCCTGGACTTCGACCAGGTCCTTCAGGGCGTTCTCGACGCCGCCCTCGCCCTCGCGGGCGCGCGCTACGGGGTGATGACGGTCCTCGATGACGACGCCCAGGTGCAGGACTTCCTGTCGTCGGGCTTGACGACGGCGCAGGCCGAGCAGATGTGGCGCCTGCCGGAGGGGCTGCGGATCTTCGAGGTCCTGACCGGCGCCTCGGAGCCCCTGCGGGTCCCCGACTTGGTTGCCTACGTCCGCGCCCAGGGGGTCCCCGGCTTCAGCATCCCGCTGCCGGTGGGGATCTTCCGGTTCATGACGGCGCCCATGTTCCATCGCGGCGTGCGCGTGGGCCACGTCTTCGTGGGCGACAAGGCCGGCGGCGCTGAGTTCAGCCAGTCGGACGAGGAGACCCTGGAACTGTTCGCCGCCCAGGCGGCGCTGGTCATCGCCAACGCCCGCACCCACCGGGCGGAGCGGCGCGCCCGGGCCAACCTGGAGACCCTGGTCCAGACCGCGCCGGTGGGCGTGGTCGTGCTGGACGCCCAGACGGGGCGGCCGGTGTCCGTCAACCGCGAGGCCAGGCGCCTGGTGGCCGGGTTGCTGGACGACGGCCAGGACGCGGCGGACATCCTGGACGTGGTGACCTGCGTGCGCGGCGACGGCCGGGAGGTTTCCCTACGGGAATTCCCCCTGGCGGAACTGCTCAGCGCGGGCGAGACGGTGCGGGCCGAGGAGATCGTGCTGCGAGTCCCCGACGGCCGACGCGTCAGCGCCCTGCTCAACGCCACCCCCATCCGCGCCGAGGACGGCCGGCCGGCGTCCGTCGTCGTCACCCTCCAGGACCTCACGCCGCTGGAGGACCAGGAACGCCTGCGGGCCGAGTTCCTGGCCATGGTCAGCCACGAACTCCGGACGCCCCTGGCGGCCGTCAAGGGCGCCATCACCACGCTGCTGGAAGCGGCCCCCGAACTGGACCCGGCCGAGACGACCCAGTTCCACCGCATCATCCGCGACCAGGCGGACGCGATGCGCGCCCTCATCGGCGACCTGCTCGACGTCGCCCGCCTCGCGACGGGCGCCCTCCCGGTGGAGCCCGAGCCCGCCGATCTGCGCCTGCTGGTGGACGAGGCCCGGCGCCGGTTCGAATCCGGAGGCGCACGGCACCCCCTCGAAGTGGACTTGGCGCCAGACCTGCCCCTGGTCATGGCTGACCGGCGCCGCATCGGCCAGGTGCTGAGCAACCTGCTGGCCAACGCCGCCGGATACTCACCCGACGGGTCGCCCATCCTGGTAAACGCCGTGCGGGACGGCGTCGACGTCGCGGTTGCCGTGTCCGACCAGGGCCGCGGCATCCAGGCCGACCTGCTGCCGCAGCTGTTCCGCAAGTTCGCGCGGGCGCCCGGCGGCGACGGATCCGGTCTGGGCCTCGCTGTCTGCCGAGGCATCGTCGAGGCCCACGGCGGCCGCATCCGGGCCGAGAGCGACGGGCCGGGCCTGGGGGCGCGGTTCACCTTCACCGTGCCGGCGGCAGCGGAGGCCGCGACCTCCGCGCCCGCACCGGCCGTCCCCGTTTCGCGGCCGACAGCCGGGCGCCAGGTCCGCGTCCTGGCCGTCGACGACGACCCGCAGGCGCTCCGCTACGTCCGCGACGCCCTGACCAGCGCCGGCTACGCGCCCATCGTGACCGGCGACCCCGCCGACGTGCCCCGCCTCATGGAGGAGACGAAGCCCCACCTGGCCCTGCTGGACCTGGTGCTGCCGGGGGGCGACGGCATCGAGCTGATGCACCACATCCGGACAACGGCGGACGTACCGGTCATCTTCCTGTCGGTATACGGCCACGACGCCACCGTTGCCCGGGCTCTGGACATGGGAGCGGCCGACTACGTCGTCAAGCCCTTCGCGCCGACGGAACTGGCGGCCCGGATCCGGGCGGCCCTCCGCAAGCGACTCGCCCCTGAGTCCGGCGAGCCGGCCACCCCCTACGCCGCCGCCGGGCTGCGCATCGACTATGCCGAGCGCCGGGTGCTGGTGGATGCGGCACCGGTGGACCTGACCGCCACGGAGTACGCGGTGCTTTACGAACTGGCGGTGCACGCCCCCCGCGTGCTGACCCACAGCGTGCTGCTCCAGCGGGTCTGGGGGCCGGAACGCGTCGGCGAACCCTGGCTGGTCCGCGATGTGGTCAAGCGCCTCCGCCGCAAGCTGGGCGATGCCGCCGACAACCCCACCTACATCTTCACCGAACCCCGCGTCGGCTACCACCTGGCCGCGCCAGGTGAGGCCGCCGAGCATTCCTCCTAGTGGTGAACAGCGACGGACGCTCCGTGTATCGATGCCTCTCTCTTGACCTCAAGGTCGGCGTCCGAAACTCCCGCATCCACGCCTTCGCCGGGCTACGGTCCGACACCGGGCAGTCCCTCATCGGCCCTCATGGCGCCGGCCTGGCCCGAGCCCTGGTCGAGCTGGACCCACTTGCCGACGGCGCTGACGTCCTGCTCGGCCATAATCTGATCGCTTTCAATCTGCCCCGCCTGCGCGCTGCAAATCCCGATCTGCGGCTGTTGCGGCTCCCGGCGGTGGACACGCTGAGGCTCAATCCCCTGGCTATTTCGAGCAACCCCTACCACCACTTGGTCAAGCACTACCAGAACGGCGGGCGCAAGCGCGGCGCATCAACGATCCGGAGCTGGATGCCAGACTCGCCCTCGAGGTCTTTGGCGACCAACTGAAGACCCTACGGGAGTCACCGTCCGACCTGCTGACGGCCTGGCACTGGGCTGACCACGACGGATGGGAACCAGGGCTTCGGGGGGTATTCGCTTCGTTGCGGAACTCGCCGAGGCGGTCAGAGGCTGAGGCCTCCGATGCAATCCGTACATGTTGAGCCGACAACGCCTGCCAGACTTGCGCGCGCGAGGTCGTCACGAAGATAGCCCGGCACGGCTGGACGCTGGCCTATGCCGTGGCGTGGCTGTCGGTGGCCGGTGGCAGCTCGCTGATGCCGCCGCGGGTGCGGCGTCAGTATCCGGCGGCAGGTCCCGCTCGGGACACATCAGCACACTGCTGAGTCCCAACCGGTCAGCGAGGGTCAGCAGGATGAAGAGGTGCGTCGAACTCGGCACCGTACCCCGCCGCCACTCCCGGAGCCGATAGGGAGTCACGCCGAGGCGGCGGGCCAGGGAGCGCCAGGAAAACCCGCCAGCCGCCTTGAATCGCTCCAGCCGTGTGGGGAAGTCCGGCGGAAAGACCGGGGTGACGGGGCGGTGGATCCGACGCTGACGGCTCACACCGCTAGCTATCCCATGGCTGGCCGGCGTCGTCCCCGAGCAGCAGGTCGAGGCCGCCGGGCACACGGTCCGCCAGCCGGAACAGCGCAAACAGCGCGCCGCCGCAGGGCTCCGTACCCCGCCGCCAGCGCTGCACTTGGCGCACGTCCACGCCGAGGCACATCGCCACGCCCTCCCAGGAGAGGCCCGAAATCTCCTTGAGCCGCTCCAGCCGCTGGGGGAAATTCTCCGGCAGGAAGGGCCAGCCCAACACGAGGTGGGACGGCGGGACGGGCCTAGGGCGCATCGCCGCCTTCCACGATGAACAAATCATCGAACTGCGCGATGTCGAGGGCCTGCTGGAGCCGCCGCCGCATCCGGGGCGAGGGGTGCCGCTGCCCGGTGATCAGCTGGGAGAGGTAGCCCGAACTGATACCCATCTGGCGGGCCAACTCGTTCTGGGAGAGGTTGGCCCGGTTGAGGCGGTCCCACACGGCGTAGGGGTTCAGCCGGACCTTGGGACGAGGGCGCTTACCGTGCATGCCGGTCGGCCTCCGGCGAAGGCGCCCGCTCGACGTCTGGTGGCGCGGCGTCGCGGTTTGGCCCGTTGGCCGCCACCTGATCTTTCAGATGGGCGCGGGCGATCATCCGCGCCAGGAGGCGCAGTCCCCGCAGCCGGATCTCCTCCTGGGCGTTGCTGAGCCGCGGATCGTTGGACAAGGTCGAGACCTCCGAGGGGAAGCCGCGGTCCCGGCGCCGGTGTGCGGCGCGGCCGCCGGACGTACGCCGCCGATCGGTCGTGCGTGGGGATATGTGCTATGCAGAAGTGTAGCAACAGATCAACTGATCGGACATATCGACCGGATAAATGCTTGCTCTCATTAAGCAAAGTGTTCTATGCTAATGGCATGACAGACGCTGATCGACCAGAGTCGGGGATCGGTGCCTATCTACGCGAATTGCGCGGGGCCCGGAGCCTGCGCGCGGTCTATCGCAAGACGGGCATCTCCGACCCCTACCTCTCCAACATCGAGAAGGGACACCGGCGCCCCGGTCCCCGGGTGCTCCAGAAGCTGGCCACCTTCTACGGGGTGTCGCTGCACGACCTGCTCAAGCGTGCCGGGCACCTCGACGACGATGCGGACGCCGGATCCGATGAAGAAGCGAACGTCGACCGGGCCTTCGACTTCGTCATCGCCGATCCCAAGTTCCGGTTCGGTACCCGACCCGAGGGACCGCTGAGCCTGGCGGCCAAGCGCTTCATCGTGGAGATGTACGAGACGCTTACCGGCAAGCGGCTATTGGAATGACGCGCACCCTCGACGACTTCTGCGACAGCCTCATGGACCAGGGCCCCGACTTGGTGCGGCTGGACCCGGCCGGTCTGGCCGACGCCTTCGTCAGGTACTTCCGCCTCTCTGGGCGTCCAACCCTCGACGAGGTGACCACGGTCCTCCGGCACGCCGGGGTCGCAGCCGTCGTCGCCACCCACCTGCCCAGCGGCCTGCGGGGCTTTCACTGCGTGTTGGCGGCGGGCGCGTACACCATCCACTACTCGACCGACCAGTGGGCGGGCGCCTGGGAACACACGGTGCTCCACGAGACGTACGAGATCATCTACGAGATGCTCCAGGACCGCGCTGCGGACTCCGCACCACCCAGGCATCTCTGTCGAGACGCCGACCGATTCGCCGCCGCGGTCCTCATGCAGCCGGCGGCGTTCACCCGACTGGCCGTGGCGACCGGGCTGGACGTGCTGGCCTTGCGGCAGTACTACCGCCGGTCCTATGCCTCCGTGACCTTGCGGCTCGCTGAAGTGCTGCGCCAGCAGCCGTTGCTGGCGGTGCTGTATGAACGCCGGGAATCAGGCGCGCCCGCCGCGTGGACAGTGCCGACAACGCCCGGCGCTTATCGCGCCACCGTCGTTGCGCGCACGCCGGGATTCGGGGTGCGGAACGCCGGCGTCCTCTGCGGCAGTCGGGGCGGGATGCCCCATCGGGGGCGCCCGCCAGCGCCGGGCTCCGTGGCGGCGCAGGTCGTGCGGTGCGGCCGGGCGAGCTACGCCGAGGATGAGCCAAGCGGGAAAGGCTTGGTCACGGGAGACGTCGCCATCGTCGGCAGGCCCGTCGTCTGGCACGGACGACTGGCCAAGATCGCGCTCGTCGCCGTGCCCTATCGCGACCGAGCCGCCCTTCGGCCCCAGCGCACCGGCACCGACGTCGATCATCCGCGTGGCCGCGACGTCGTGATGTCGCGCCCGGAGAGGACATCCGCATGACACAGCAGCCTCACGCCCGATTGGTGGCCCTCTATGCCCGGGTCTCCAGCGACCGCCAGGACGTCGACCTCTCGGTGGCCGCCCAGCTGCGGGCGCTCCGCGACTACGCCGCGAAGCACGGCTACGTCGTGGCCAGAGAGTACGTCGACGAGGCCGAGAGCGGGCGCATCGCCGACCGACCGCAGTTCCGCCGGATGCTGGAGGCGGCCAGCCGTTCCGACGCGCCCTTCCAGGAGATCCTGGTTTGGAAGTTCTCCCGGTTCACTCGCAAGCGCGAGCACGCCGTGGCCTTCAAGTCGATGCTCCGACGACGCGGCGTTCGGGTCGTCTCCATCACGGAGCACGCTGACGACTCGCCGACTGGCAAGCTGATGGAAGCGATCATCGAGAGCGTGGACGAGTTTTACTCGGAGAATCTGGCGCAGGAGGTCACCCGCGGCATGCGGGAGGCCGCCGCCCGGGGCTTCTGGATCGCCACCTACGCGCCCTACGGCTACCGGAAGGTTCACGTTCAGGACGGCGCCAAGCAGCGTCCGAAGCTGGAACTCGACCCGCCCGCTGACGCGGTGGTCCGCCGCATCTTCGATCTGACGCTGCAAGGTCAGAGCGTTCTCGGCATCGTCAGGGTCCTGAACGCCGAGGGCATTCCGACAAGGAACGGCGGCCGCTGGCTGAAGAACACCGTCCACGGCATGCTCACCAACGAGGCCTACACGGGCACGCTGGTCTGGGGAACGCGGAGCAAGGACAACGCCCCGCCCGTGCGCGTCGAAAACGCCTTCCCCGCCATCGTGACGACGGAGGAGTTCGCGAGGGTCAACCAGCTCTTGCAGTCCCGCGCGCCGAAGACAGTCCACCCGCGACGCGCGTCAAGCCCGTATCTGCTCAGCGGTCTCGTCATGTGCGAGGCATGCGGTCGGGCCTTGACCGCCGCTGAAGCCAAGAGCGGCCGCTACACCTACTACGTCTGCCAGTCCCTGCTGAAGCGGGGCCGGGGCGCCTGCACGACGCCCCGACTCAACGCCAAGCGCTTCGAGGCGACCATCATCGACCAGATCAGGGACCACATCCTCACCGAGTCCAACATCCGTGACCTGGTGCGGATGCTCGATGAGGAGATGGACGGGGTGGCCCGCGAGCAGCGTCTACGGCTGGAGGCGATTGAGGAAGAGCTGGTCGAGGTGCGCCGACGGCTGGGCCGCGTCTGGCAGGTGATCGAGACGACGGACGTCGAGATGGCCGACGCTTCCGACCGCATCCGGGCGCACCGCGAACGGCAGCAGCGCCTGGAGATCGCAGCCGAGGACGCCCGGGCGCTGCTGGCGGAGCGGCGCGTGATGCTGGACAGCGCCGACACCATCGCCGCCTTCGCCCGGGAGATGAGCGAGTTCCTGACCACCAGCGAACTCACCGAGTCCAAGGCCTTCGTCCGATCCTTCGTGAAGACGATCCGGGTCAAGCCCGGCCGGGCCACGATCCACTACACCATCCCAATGCCGGAGGACAGCCCCATCGGCGGAGCGGACGCCGCCGAGATCGCCCTTTCTGGGCGAGTTATGAGTACGGTACGTTCTGGTAGGGCATGCGGGATTCGAACCCGCGATCTCCGCCTTGAGAGGGCGGTGTCCTAGGCCGCTAGACGAATGCCCCGTGCGGACTGGCGTCCGTTGACGCCTATGCTACGAAACTTGACGGCGCCCTGGCCCGCCGCAGCCGCTCCGTACAATCAAAGCAGACCTTCGCAGGACAGCACCGCTTCATGTTTGAAAGCCTGACCGAGCGCCTCTCCGGCGTCTTCGGCAACCTCGGTCGCCGCGGCCGCTTGAGCGAAAAGGACGTCGACGCCGCCCTGCGCGAAGTCCGCATGGCCCTCCTCGAAGCCGACGTCAACTTCCGGGTCGCCCGCCAGTTCGTGGCCTCGGTACGCGAGCGCGCGGTTGGCCGTGAGGTCACCCAGAGCGTCACCCCGGCCCAGCAGGTCACCAAGATCGTCCACGACAACCTGGTGGAACTGCTCGGCGGCGAGACCGTCCGCCTGGCCACGGCGCAGCGTCCCCCGTCGGTCATTCTCGCGGTCGGGCTCCAGGGCTCGGGCAAAACCACCGGCGCCGCCAAGCTGGCGCTGGCGCTTCGCAAGGATGGCGGACGCCCCCTGCTGGTCGCCGCCGACACCTACCGCCCGGCCGCCATCGCCCAGCTACAGACCCTGGGCAAGCAGATCGACGTGCCCGTGCACCAGCAGGGCACCAGGCCCAGTCCCGTTGATATCGCCAGGCGAGGCCTCGAACTCGGCGTCAGCAACGCCCACTCCCACGTCATCGTCGACACCGCCGGCCGGATCCAGTTGGACGACCGCATGATGGACGAGATTGAACAGATCAGCCGCGCCGTCAAGCCGGTCGAAACCCTCTTCGTCGCCGACGCCACCACCGGCCAGGAGGCCGTCAACGTTGCCCAGGCCTTCCACGCCCGCACGCCGCTCACCGGCCTGATCCTCACCAAGATGGACGGCGATGCCCGCGGCGGCGCCGCCTTATCCATCCGGTCCGTGACAGGCATTCCCGTCAAGTTCGTCGGGACCGGCGAGCGCATCGAGCCGCTGGAGGTCTTCCATCCCGACCGCATCGCCTCTCGCATCCTGGGCATGGGCGACGTGGTCACGCTGGTCGAGCGCGCCGAAGAGGTTGTCGATCTCGAACGCGCCGAAGAGCTGCAAACCAAGCTCCGCAAGGCCACCTTCGGCTTGGACGACTTCCTGGAACAACTCAATCAGGTACGCCAGATGGGCCCGCTCAGCCAGGTGCTCGGCATGCTGCCCGGCATGAGCGCCATGGCCAACAAGGCCGAGGTCCAGGCCGCGCTGGACGGCAACGTGGTGGGCCGCTTCGAGGCCATCATCCTCTCCATGACCCCGGCCGAGCGCGCCAACCCCGACATCCTCAACGGCAGCCGGCGGCGGCGCGTCGCGCTCGGCAGCGGCACCTCCGTTCAGGAAGTCAACCAGCTGCTCACCCAGTTCCGGCAAGCGCGCCAGGTCATGCAAATGATGAGTTCAGGCCGCATGCCTGCCGGCCTTCGCAACCTCACCGGCCTATAGATCCGCCACTGCGGCGGCGTTTGATCCGTAACGCTCAACGTCTCAGTGCTGACCTGGCAGCGACGGCGTGCCGTAGTTGTGGGGATCCGGAGCAGGCGGTGGTTCGGGTGCTCCGGCGGCGTCCCAGGCTCGGTGTCATCGAGCAGGCTTGGGCTATCTGTGCCCAACTCGCAACATTGCGGTGCCTTCGTCGGGGAAGAACCCTGGGCTATCGCTTCCGAAGGCGGGCCGGAATAACGGCCCACATCATGAAGAGACCAGCAAAAGCTACGATTCCCAGCAGCGCTTCAAGCGGCAACGGCAAACCTCCAAGCCCCACCGGTTAACCCGGCAGAGCGGCTATTGCCGCCGTCTCACCTCCGAACCACCGCCTGTATCCGCGCATAGTTTAGCCGCTCAGTGCCGCTCGCGTTAAAGGTGGATGATCTCGATCTGGTCGTCGGTCACTTCCAGGTCCAGATGCACGCGCTCGATGAACTCCAGGATCGCCCGCATCTGCGCGTCCAGTCGCCGCGGATCGTTCGATACGCAGGTCACGCCGACCCGGGCCCGCCCCGGCACCGGATCATCGTCCAGATCGGCCACCGCGGCGTTGAAGGTGTTGCGGATCCGTCGCTTCAGCGACTCCACCGACCGCCGCCGGTCCTTCAGCGACTGTGCGGCGTGAACCGCCAGTCCGACCTCCAGCGTCCCTACGTGCACGGCCTTCATCTCATGCGGGGTTGCCGCCCGGCGGCGGCTGGTCCAGTCTGACAGGCGAGCGCCGCCCGCTTCTAAAACTGAGGAGCCAATCCATGTCCGCCACTCCCCGCACGCTAGCCGATATCGATACGCCGGCGGCCGTGATCGACCTTGACCTGGTACGGCGCAACATCCAGGTCATGGAGCGTCACCTGGACGGCACGGGCGTGCACGTGCGGCCCCACGTCAAGCACCACAAGACGCCGGGTATCGCCCTCATGCAGATCGAGGCTGGCGCGCCCGGCGTCACCTGCGCCAAGGTCGGCGAGGCCGAAGCGATGGTTGAGGGCGGCGTGGGCGACGTCCTGATCGCCAACCAGGTCGTCGGCCCCATCAAGATCGCGCGACTCTGCAATCTCGCTCGCCGGGCTCGAGTCGCCGTTGCCGTGGACGACGCGCGTAACGTGCGCGAGTTGTCCGAGGCCGCCGTCGCCAGCGGCGTCACCCTTGGCATCGTTATTGAGATCGAGGTCGGCATGAACCGCTGCGGCGTCCTGCCGGGTGAACCTGCCCTGACCCTGGCCAAGCAGATTGATGCTGCCCCCGGCCTGGACCTCGTGGGCCTGATGGGCTACGAGGGCCACGCCGTCGGCATCGTGGACCGCGCCGAGCGCGAAGCCGTGGCCCGAAGCTCGCTGGCCGCCGTGATCGAGACCAAGGCCGCCTGCGAAGCCGCCGGCCTGGAAATCCGCGAGGTCACCGGCGGCGGCACCAACACCTTCGATATCACCAGCGCCATCGACGGCTGGACCGAGCTGCAGTGCGGCACCTACGTCACCATGGATGTCGGTTTTCGTCCGCACGCCGGTCACGCGTTCGAGCAGGCCATGTGGATCCTGTCCAGCGTCGTCAGCACCCCCGCGCCCGGCCGCGCCGTGCTGGACATCGGCCGTAAGTCCATGGCCTTCGAGCCCGGCGGCCTGCCACTGGTGGAAGACCCGCCGGGAGTCGAGCTCCTCAGCCTCTCCGAAGAACACGGCAGCCTGGCCCTGCACGACGGGGCCCCCGACCTGCAACCCGGCGACCGCCTCAAGGTCGCCCCCTGGCACGGCTGCACCACCTTCAACCTGCACGACACCCTCTACGTCATCCAGGACGACGAAGTCGTGGACATCTGGCCCATCGCCGCCCGCGGCAAATTCACCTGATTCGATCAGCCACGATCTGGAACGGCTGAATCGTCCCCTACGTGGGACCACCGAGCCCAGACAAGGACCGAACACGCGTCGCCTTCAGATCGAAAGGAAAACCGCGGCGCGGACAGTGGGCATGACCACCCCGGTTTGGTTCGCCGGCCGGGCGGGCCGCACCGAATCTGGTGGGCTCTTTGCGCTAGATGCGTTGACCCTAACGAGGCTTGACTGGCTGAATGAAGTCGCCGAACATAAAAGCACACCTCCCCGGTTCGGTTCGCTGGCCGGGTGCGCCGCGCCCTTAACGGCGCGGTGCTTTTTTGCGGCGCAACTGCTGCCACACCCCGAACCACCCAGTCGTGAGTAATCTGCGGACCAACGTCTACGTGGACGGTTTCAACCTGTACTACGGTGCGCTACGTGGCCGGCAGTACAAGTGGCTGGACCTGCTCGCTTTCAGTCGCCGCCTACTCATGCCCTGGAACACGGTCACGCGAATCCGCTACTTCACGGCGGAGCTCCTGCCGTCGACGCGTGATCCGGCTGCCCCGGAACGCCAACAAGCGTATCTACGCGCCATCAAGACGATTCCAAACCTCTCGATTCACTATGGATCGTTTCTGCAAACCCCTGGCCAGCCGCCCAGAGAAAAAGGGTCGGATGTCAATCTCGCCTCGTATCTGCTCCTGGATGCGTTCGACCGCGAGTACCAGGCGGCGCTGGTCATATCTAACGATTCGGACCTGACCCACCCGATCGAGTTGGTGCGGGAGCGCTTCGGGGTTCGCGTGGGCGTGGCGGCGCCCGTGCTCAATCGTCATCCGGACGGAAATCGACGGTACCCGAGTCGAGACCTCCGGCAAGCTGCCGATTTTCTGGTGCCGATCAGCAGGCGAAGGCGTCATGTCCTTCGCGACTCCCAGCTACCCAACGTCGTCGTCCATGGCAGTCGCACGATCACAAAGCCGTCCGGCTGGTAAGCCCCCACACTCCCTACCCTGCCCTGAACCGATAGCCCGCCGCCCCGCTTGACACTCAAAATCCCCCGGTGCTAGCGTTCACAGGTAGGCAGTTGGCCGCACGGCGCTAGCCCAGCGGCCGGTCACTTTTCCGAGCCACCAGGTTGTTTTCCGTTCCTGCGTGGGCTCGCACGCCCCGATGTCAGGGCCTCGAATTCAGTACCAGCCCGTGATTTCGTACACATTGCGGTCCCGGCCGCGACCTCCAGCCGAGCTTCAACGCCCGGCGCGACGTGGAGGAGGCTTGAATGTCTGATCCCAGCGGACGCTCCGGCGGCTATCGCCGCCCGCGTCGCTCCGGCCGTAACCGTCGTGGTCCTCGTCGTCCGCGCCAGGTGCAGCCCGATCCGGACCGCGAATTGGCCGAACTCGAAGCCAAGCCCATGGAGGATCTCCGTACCCTGGCGACCGAGCTCGAGATTGACGTCAACGGCGCCGCCGATCTGACCAAGGACGCTCTCGTCAACATGGTCCTCCAGGCCCGATCCGAGAAGGACGGGTCGCTGTTCCTCGAGGGCAACCTCGAGTTAATGGACGAGGGCTACGGCTTCCTGCGGCGCGAACTGGGATGGCTTGCGGGGCCCGACGACGTCTACGTCTCACAGGCCCAGGTGCGCCGCTTTGCGCTGCGCAATGGCGACCACGTCAGCGGCCACGTGCGGCCGGCGCGCGAGCACGACCGCTACCACGGCCTCGTCCGGGTCATGGCGGTCAACGGCCTGACCCCGGACAAGGCCAGCGCCCGACCGCAGTTCGAGCGCATGGTCCCCATCTTTCCCAACGAGCAGTTGGTGCTCGAATACTCCGCCACCGAACTCACCTCCCGCATCGTCGACATCATTGCCCCCATTGGGCGCGGCCAGCGCGGCTTGGTGTTGTCACCGCCCAAGGCCGGCAAGACCGAACTCATGAAGCGCCTGGCGCGCTCCGTGCTGAACAACTACAGCGACGTGCGCGTCATCGTGGCGTTGATCGGCGAGCGGCCGGAGGAAGTCACCGACTGGCAGCGCAGCGTCGAAGGCGCCGAAGTCATCAGCTCCACCTTCGACGAGCAACCCCGCAGCCACACGCGCGTCGCCGAACTCACCTCCGCCCGCGCCAAGCGCATGGTGGAGAGCGGCGAGGACGTGATGATCCTGCTGGACAGCGTCACCCGCCTCGTCCGCGCCTACAACCTCGTCCAGCCGTCCAGCGGCCGTACCCTCTCCGGCGGCATCGAGCCCCAGGCCCTGTATCCGCCCAAGGGGTTCTTCGGCGCGGCCCGCAACATTGATGGCGGCGGCAGCCTCACCATCATCGCCTCCTGCCTGATCGAGACCGGCAGCCGCATGGACGAGGTGATCTACGAAGAGTTCAAGGGCACCGGCAACTGGGAACTGATGCTGGACCGGCGGCTGGCCGAACGCGGTACCTTCCCCGCCGTCAACGTGCTCAGTTCCGGGACTCGACGCGTGGAACTGATGCTGGACGCCGAGGGCCTCAAGTACTTCTGGACGTTGCGCCGTATGCTCAACGCCCTCGATCCCCACGACGCCTACGATTCGACCGAGCTTATGTTCGACCGCATGAAGCGGACCGCAACCAACAAGGAATTCTTCGCATCGCTGAGCGATTCGTCCCGATGACATGGCGCGGCGACTGCGTGGATGGGGAGAACATGACCGATGGCTGACGTGCAGGTGGTATTGCTCGAAACCGTGCCCGACCTGGGCGAAATCGGCGATGTGCGATCGGTGGCCGCCGGCTACGCGCGCAACTTCCTGCTGCCCCGTCGCCTGGCCATCCCGGCTACGCAGCGGCGCCTGGACGACGCCCAATTCCAGGCTGAGCTGCAGGACCGTCGTGAAGAGAACGAGCGTCGCGAAGCTCAGCACCTGGCGGACATGATCCAGGGCGTCATGCTCACCATCCACGTGCAGGTTGGCGACCAGGGGCGCATGCATGGCCAGATCACCAACCGCGACGTAGCGGCGGCGCTGCTCGAGCAGCAGGGCGTCGAGATCGACCGCCACCTCATCCAGATCGACAGCCCCATCCGCTCGCTTGGTCGCTACCTCGTTCCGGTTCGCCTGGCCGCCGGCCTTGAGGCCTCGGTGATGCTGGATGTCGTGGAACAGGAAGACGAGCCCGAACCGGCCGTCGAGGACGAAGCGGAAGAGACCGAGGACGACTTCGAGGTCTCTCGCCTCGGACGGTAGGGACGGCGCCGGCCGCCACCCGCAACGGCTCCCGGAATTTCAGATTCGCCCGGGGTAACGGCGACTTCCCATCCGTGAATGTGGATAACTGCTTGACGCGGTGCCCGCACCCCGGCAGTTCTTGCCAACTCTCTGACGCGGGACACCGGGCACTCTGAGCTTATGCTGGGGTTATGAACAGCCACTGTGGATGCTGGTCGCTGTGGATAACGTGGACAGTTTGAGCCGCGCTGTCGGTCTGAAGAATGCGCCCGTCGCCTTTCCCAACGTCCGTGGTCCGATGCCGCCAGACTGCGTAACCATTCCTTCCCGCCAGCAAATACTCTCCGAGTTGCAGTCCTGAAGTATTCGACAGGCGGCCAGCGTTGACCCTCGCCACCATGGCGTCGGCCACCGACCGCCTGCCGCCGCAGAACATCGATGCCGAACGATCCTTGCTCGGCAGCCTGCTCATCGACCCCGAGGCCATCACCCGCATCGCCGGACAGATCGGGCCTGACGACTTCTACCGCGAAGCCCACCGGGCCATCTTCTCCGCGGTTACCACCCTCGCCGCTCGCAACGAAAAGACGGACTACGTCACGCTGTGCGACCAGTTGGCGCGCGACGGCACGCTGGCTGATGTCGGGGGCGAGGACCGCGTCGTGGAGCTGGCGTCGGCCGTTCCCACGCCCTTCCACGTGGAGCACTACGCCGCCATCGTGCGCCGCACCTCCGTCCTGCGGCAGATCATCCAGGGCGCCACCCGCATGGTGGCTTCGGCCTACGCCCCGGAAGCCGTGCCCGAAGAGGTGCTGGACGAGGCCGAAAGCCTGATCTTCAGCATCGCCAACGAAGTCCACACCCGCGACATCCTCCCGATCCGCGAAATCCTCCACGAGGTCAGCGACCAGTTGATGTTCCGGGTCGAACACCGTGGCGTGCCCACCGGCGTCTCCACCGGCTTCCGCAGCCTGGATGTCCTCACCGGCGGCCTGCAGCGGTCCGACCTCATCATCCTGGCGGCCCGGCCCGGCATCGGAAAGACGGCCTTTTCGCTCAACATCGGGCTGCACGCCGCCAAGCAGAACGACGTGCCGGTGGCCTTCTTCGCCCTGGAAATGCCCGCCGAGCAGATCGTCCAGCGCCTGATCGGCACCGAAGCCCGCATGGACGCGATGCGCATCCGCGACGGTGAGCTTGACGACGACCAACTCCAGCGCGTCGTCCGCACCATGGGGCAAGTAGCCGAGTACCCGATCTACATCGACGACTCGCCGTCGCTCAGCGTGCTCGAACTGCGCGGCAAAGCCCGCCGCATGCACCTGGAACACAACATCGGCCTGTTGGTCGTGGACTACCTGCAGTTGATGACGGCCTCCGGCCACCGCGAAAACCGCGTGCAGGAAATCACCGAGATCACGCGCTCGCTCAAAGCGCTGGCCCGCGAACTCAACATCCCCATCATCGCCTGCGCCCAGCTATCCCGCGCCGTGGAGCAGCGCCCGAACTCCAGGCCCCGCCTCTCCGACCTGCGCGAAAGCGGATCCATCGAACAGGACGCCGACCTGGTGGCCTTCCTTCACGAACCGGAGGCGGGCGACGAAGAGACGATCGGGCGTCCGGTAGACCTGAAGCTCGACATCGCCAAGCACCGTAACGGCCCGGTCGGTAACGTGGACCTGCGCTTCATCCGTCCGCAGGGCCGCTTCGAGGAAACCGCCCGGCGTGACTACTAGCGGCTAAGAACAGCCGCCTACAATGCGCCGAGAGCAAAAGGGCGAGCTACGTTGGCCGAACCGCGGGAAAGTTGACAGGTTGACATGAGAAGTACGCGTGTAATCAGAGTGCTTGGCGGTCTGGCGCTTGCGCTGTTCGTACTCGGGGCCTGCGGCGAAAGCGCCCCGGCGACGCCGTCCGGTGTGGGTGCCCAGGCCGTCGCCCTCATGTCGGGGTCTGACGGCGCACCCATGGGCCGCGTCACGCTGACGCAGGTCCCGTCCGGCGTCCTGATCTCGGCCGATGTGCACGGGCTATCCGCCGGCGGCCACGGCTTCCACATCCACGCCGTCGGCGCCTGCGCCCCGGACTTCACCGCGGCCGGTGGTCACTTCGATCCCCACGAGACTGGCCACGGCCTCAGGCACAACGACAACCCCCATCCCGGCGACCTGCCGAACCTCTTTGCCGGCGCCGATGGCGCCGCCCGCGCCGACGTCTTCACCGACGCCGTCACCCTGGACGCCGACGCCGATCACTCGCTCTTCGACGCCGACGGGTCCGTCATCATCATCCACGCCAAGCCCGATACCTACGGCCAAGAGCCCGAGGCCGGCGACCGCGTGGCCTGTGGCGTGATCGAACGGGTCTAGGCGGACCGGCCAAGTATGCGGGACATTCACCGGAATCGTGAGGGTCGTCACGACTGACCTGCAAGGCCGCGACTTTCGCGCGCCGCCCGTGATCCACGTCGGCCGCGGTGCGCTCAACCAATTGCCGGTCGCTCTGCGCGAGTTGGGCGCCGAACGAGCCGCCATCATCACCGACCGCGTGATGGGCAATTCCGAATGGGCGCCCAGGCTGGAAGCCCTGGCCGCCGACGCCGACGTAACCACCACGATCCTGGCCGAACTCACCGGCGAACCCACCACCCGCGACGTTGACGCCGCACTCGCTACGATTCGCGCCGCCGATGCCAATGTCGTGATCGGCTTCGGCGGCGGCAGCGCCCTCGACACCGCCAAGCTGGCCGCCGTTCTGCACACCAACCCCGGCGATGGCCCCGACTACGAAGGCTACGAGCGCATCCCCGCCCCCGGCCTGCCCGTCATCGCCATTCCCACCACCGCCGGCACCGGCAGCGAAGTCACCCGCGGCGTCGCCATCACCGACCCCGACCGCGACGTGAAGATGCTGCTCATGAGTTCCCACCTCGTGCCCGCCGCCGCCATCGTCGATCCCGAGCCCACCTTCACCATGCCGGCGTCCGTCACCGCCTCAACCGGTCTGGATGCCCTCACCCATGGCATCGAGGCCTACGTCTCGCGTCGCCGCTTCTCCATCACCGACGCCCTCGCCATTGACGCCATTGACCGCATCGGCCGCTTCATGGCCCGCGCCTACCACCACCCCGACGACGCCGAGGCCCGCGAGGAAATGCTGGTCGGCTCATTGCACGCCGGCCTGGCCTTCAACAACGCCTCGGTAGCTCTGGTGCACGGCATGTCGCGACCCATCGGCGCCTACTTCCACGTGCCCCACGGCCTCTCCAACGCCATGCTGCTGCCCACCGTCATGGAGTTCAGCCTCGGCGGCGACATCCCTCGCTTCGCCCACATCGCCCGCGTCCTCGGCGCAACCGAGACCGACGACCAGGCAGCTGCCGAAGCCGGCGTCGCCATCGTGCGCGACCTGGCCGCCGACCTCGAAGTCCCCACCCTCCGCGCCTGGGGCGTCGACGAGTCTCGCTTCCGCGAAGTCACCCCCGCCATGGCCCGCGACGCCCTCGCCAGCGGCAGCCCCGCCAACAACCCCCACCCCGCCACCCAATCCCAAGTCGAAGAACTCTACGAAGCCGTCATCAGCCTCTGATCCCGCGCGCGCCCCAGCCGTTGCCGGTTGTCGGAGGTTGGTGCCCCTAGGCTGACGAAGCCTCGCTCAGACTGGCCAGCGCTGCCGGGAACTCCGCTTCGCTGAACACCAGCCGGAACACCCCTTCGGCCGGGCCGTGCTTGACAGTGACTTTGCCCGCATCGAAGCCGTCGTTGAACGCTTTTTCGAGCGTCTCAAACACGCGTTGCTTGTAGGCGGTGTCCGGATTGTCCTGTAGGTGCCCGCCTTTGGTCTCGAATACGAGCAACTGGTTTCCGAACGTTTCGCTGCCCATCGCGATGAAGTCAGGGTAAATCCGACCGTTCCGCCATCCGCGCAAATAGTATTCGTGCTGCTTGCGGACGGCGATGCGGTGCCACCACTGGAGAGCTTTCTGCTCGTCGAGGTAGAACGCAAACTTGCGTTCCAGGTCGGTATCGAAGTGCCGTTTGAATATCGGTTCGAACAAGCTCAACTGCATCGGTCCGCCGCCATATTCTTTTTCTAGCGTCGGTTCGTCTGCGGCCACGGGTATCGAGTATTCGTGGACCATGCGGAAGTTGTCGCCTGCCGTCAGGTCGAAGCGGATGTCCTTGCTGAGCAGCTTGGTGCCGAACACGCGCTCCGCCTGCCGTTCCACCTCCGATACGACGTGCTCGCGCAGCCCAAACGCCAGATAGGCCCGTCGATCATAGACGTGGTCGTCGCTCTCGCCCGCGTCGCGCAGGCGTCCTAGCAGGTCATGGGCAACCCGGGCGGCCTGCCACGGGTTGGGCATGATGTCCGACAAGCGACGCGTGAAGTAGGAAAGCCTCACCGTCTTGTCGATATGCAATTCTTCGGATCGATAGAAAACAGGCCGCTCATCCCCGATGTCAACGGACGCCGTCTGCCGCTTCGCGCTGTCCGGCAGCGACAACTGCGGGTCGGGCGCCTCGATGGCGCTCCAGTCAACGTTCGGCAGGATGTGGCGTCGATAGTCCAGTTCGCACCAGCTGCCGCCGTTTGTGTGCTGAACTCTGGGCAGGAAGATGTTCCGGTTTCGGAACGGTTCTCGCCGCCGCACGGTAACGAGCTTCAGAGGGCCGCCCGAACTCCACACGTCGTCGTCCAGCCCCGTCAGCCCTTCCTCCTCCAGGCCCCTCCTGACCTGCTGGACCGCCTTGCCAACGTCGGTATTCCAGCAATAGACGTGGCATTGATCCAGCGGCTCCCGCCCTGTCCGGCGAACGTGCGGCTGTCGCATCACCCGGCCTACCAACTGCGTGATTGCCCGCTGCGCCTGCGTGTTGTCCAGCATCACCAGTAAGTAGGCGAACGGGCAGTCCCAGCCCTCCATCAGCGCCGCTTTGGTGATGATCCAGCGGACCTGCGAGAACTCGGACAGCAAGTCTTCGCGGCCCAGTTCGTCGTTCTGCGCGGACTTTACTTTCACGGATTCGGGCGGAACCCCCAGGTTCTGAATCAGGTGCTCGCGCACGTCTTCGGCGTGCACCCGTTCACCGTCGCGCTGGTCCCTGCCGGTCCGTTCCACGCGCACCACCGCAATGGGGCGGATGTAGCGCCCTTCGCTCATGTGCAGCGACACCGCTTCGGCGTCCAGGCGCTCCAGTTTTTCGGCCGCCTGCCCCAGGGTGTATTGCCACTCGGCCTGCGTGAACGATGTCACCTGCACCGGCAGCTTGATCATTTCTTCGGCCTTCAGGTCCACGCCCGAAATGTCCACCAGCAGGTTGCTGATATTACGGTTGGGCGTGGCCGAAAGTTCGATGACTAGACTGGGATTCAAGCGGTTGACCGAGCGCACGAACTCTTCGTTGTTTTCCTGCTTTCTCTGGCCGTAGGCCTTATGCGCTTCGTCCAGCACCACCACCGGCCGCAGCATCTTGAACACGTTGAAGAGGCTGTGCTTCACCGGGCCGTCGTCCGCGGCGCGTTCCAGGTCGGGAAACCGTTCCAACAAGCGCCCGTCGCCCAATGCGTCGTCATTGTCGGGAAAGAGCGTCGGATAGCGGCCAGAGTCCCGGAACATCCGCAGGAAGTCCTTGCCCTTCTGCCGGTTGGCGGCCGGCAACATCAGCAACATCACGCACAAGTAGTTGGCGACGTCCCCTGCAGTGAACGGGTCTTCCTTCTCCAGCATCTTGACCCGCCCGCCGCTGGCCCGCTCCAGCATCTGCCGGTAAGGATGCTCCCGGCTCCAGAGCGCGTCCTTGGTCTGCTGGTAGATCGCGCGGGTCGGCGTAATCCAGAGGGTCAGCCCGGTCTGCCGGTTCAGCCGCTCCAGCGCGGCGGCCGCCAGCAGCGTCTTGCCGCCGCCGGTGGGCACCTTGAAACAGACGTGCGGGATCGGATAACCGGCAGTCGCGGTGCGGTCCACGTGCGCGCCGGCGCCCATGGCCACGCCGCCGCTCTTCGTCAGCGTTTCCCACGCTGACTTGGGATAGTTGCGAATGTCGGCGGGGACCTCAACACCCGCCTGCTCCAGCGCCTCGACGCCGGTAATGGACACCTGTCGAGCCTTTTCCAGGGCCTCCCGCCAGTGCGTGAAGGCGTCCAGCGTGCGCCACTGGTACTCCTTCAGTTCCATCGCGCCCCGGCTATTCCTTCTTGTGCATCTGGTAAGGCAGTTGCACGAAGGTAATGCCCCAGTCGGTCAATTCGCGCTGGCCGATGTATTTGCCGGCGGCGAAAACGATGGCCTCGCGGCCCGCCGCGCGACAAGCCGTGTTGATCCGCTTGGCCCGTTCCTCGTTCAGCACCGCCGCATCGCTGCGCAGATATTCGACGTCCGGCTCGTAGAGCAGGTAGTAGTTGAGCGTGTCGCTGCTATAGAACAGCCCATCGCCGTCTTGCGGCTGCAAGGCGTCGTGTCCGGCTGAGACGCCGGATGCTGCGTGCAACAGATAAGCGGCTAGCGATGGAAACGCGGGCAACGCCTTGCCCGTCAGCATGCCCTCGATCTCGATCGGTGCGCCCAGCGTGCAGTAGGTGAACGAGCCGCCCAGGCCCTCACGCAGCGATGTATCACGAGCATCGGGTGCCCCATGAATAACCCGCCTCACGCGCTCGGCTGTGAGTGTGTCTGCGTAGTCTTCACACTCAACAAGAATGAACTTTCGATTTCCTTTATCCTCGCTGTTCAGAGCAAGAACAGCATGGGCAGTAGTTCCTGAACCGGAAAAAGAGTCAAGAACAATCGAATCTTCGTCGGTTGCGATTTGCAGTATTTGTCTCACTAAGCCGCTAGGCTTAGGCGTCACAAATATGTCCGATGAAGCCCGTGCAGACATTACCCCGCTCAACTCTTGCTTGGAATGTCTTGTACTCCCTACATCCTCCCAGGCCCAAAGTGTCTGTGGCACTATTCCCTCTCTGACCTCAGACAAGAATCTTTTTATTCCGGGTCTATTATTACCAGATTTGCCCCACCAAATACGGTTATCCGCTTGCAACTCATCAAACTTGTCTTTACTGACTCTCCAATAGCTGCCTGCGGGTGGGCCTTCAATGGTTCTCCCCGAAGGAGTCGTTAGAGGATATCTCCCCTTTGAATAGGGGTTTCTGGCCGCCAAGTCGCTTAGCAGCCATGGCCCCCGTGGGTCATTGTCGAGGTTCTTGTATCTATCCAGCATCCGTCCGGTTCTCGGCATCATATTGGGTCGCCATATCTTCGGCTCCTTGGCATACACATGTAGGCTCTCATGATCTTGACTTATGTGCAGTGCAGTATTCTTAGGACTGTCAACTTTGTGCCAGATGATAGTTGCGATGAAACTACTTTCTCCAAAAATCTCGTCCATCAACATCCGCAGATGATGCTGCTCATTGTCGTCGATCGAAACAAATATCGTTCCATCATCCGAGAGTAATTCCTTGAGCAATTGCAGTCTCGGCCACATCATGCACAGCCACTTGTCATGACGCTCAAGATCCTCGCTGTCCACCGGACTGTTCTCACGCAACCACTCCTGCATCAGAGGGCTGTTCACATTGTCGTTATAGACCCAGCCTTCGTTGCCGGTGTTGTACGGCGGATCGATATAGATGCACTTCACACGGCCGGCAAAGCGCGGCAGCAACGCCTTCAGCGCGTCCAGATTGTCGCCGTGGATGATCAGGTTGTCGTCGGCGGCCGGCGCGTCGCCGGGCTTCGCGCCTACGGACTTGTCCGGATGCGGGACCAGCGGGCGGTAGGGGACGCTCAGGTGGTGGGCATAGACGTTCGGCTTGCCCTTGAAATCCAGCGTCGGCACGCCTCAGTCCCTGGCCGACCGGCCCTGCTATCGCCGCCCACTCACGGTGTTGCAGGAATCATGCCACGGCCCGCCGATTCTCTCCACTCGCCGATCTGGGGCTATGGTCCGCCGCGAGACCGGCGGCTGAGAATGAAACGTCGGAGTTGCCCTGAGTCGGGTCGGTCGCAAAGGCGACGATGACCGCGCTGCCACCCTCACCTCGGGGGAATGATCGGCCAGTGCCCGATGCTTGGGGCTGGCATAGTGGCTTCCGATGGCGAGTGTTCCTAGCTAGGTGCTGAGCCGCGACCGGTACTCTTCCACGATGTCGGCCGTGGTAACCCGGTCCTTCTGAGCGCGCCGAGCCCGGACGGCCAACATGCCAGCAACAACCCCTGCGACCGCGCCTAGCGCGATAACGACGCCTGCCGCAATCCCGTGTCCGAGCACCGCATACCCAGTTCCTGACGCAATGAGGGAGGCGGATGTTGCAACCGTGGGGGCGACTGGTTGCCAGGTCGGGGCCTTGGCAGATTCTTCGAGTCTGCGTAGGTTCAATTCTAGTGTGTCTAATCCCATCTTGACCTCCGGCTGAGAGTCCTCGATCAGGTCGCGCACCAACGTGGTGCGCTCAACCGGACCGGGCATCATTGTCACTCTCCGATTGATCGGAGTAGAACTTTGAGGGAAACAGGAGAAGGAATCGACAGTGCCCGCAAATCAGGGGTGCCACTGGGAACGTCACATCCTGCGGATCCGCGTCCTCGCCGTCCTCCCAGAGTTTCCCACTGACCTGCAGTTCAAGGTTGCCGCCGAGCCACTGGTTATGGGAGCAGACGGGGCAGGCGAATTCCGCGTTCCCGCGCTTCGACCTGACGAGACCGTCGACCTTGTCTCGGAAGATCCTGTAGTCGAACCGTGACACGGGCGATGCTCCAGAGGGAACGGTCCGTCCCTTCCAGCGTGGCCACGGGCGGCGCACCTAGGACTGGGAATCAGACCGTTGACTTGCGACTTCAATGTACGCCTGACCGTCCGTGGCCTGCGTTCAGTGTAGGTGCGCCGCCTACGTCCGACAAGACTTGCAATTGGCGCACGAATCGACGTTCTCGCTAGCTTTAGAGAGCCTCTCGGAGGCAGCAACATGGAGCCCCTAGGCTGACCGCTGGATGGATCTAGTCGTATTTGGCTGCTGATCCAAGCGGTGCGCGAGGTGCCAGCGAGCCGGGGGTAGACGGGCTGTGGCATGAGAGTGGGCCACTACCGGCCACTTAACCGAGGTGCCCGTCCCTCTCGATATACTCGAAGCACGCCCCGCGCCCGGCGCGGGTGCTATGGCACTTAAGCGACTGACATGCCGCTGGGACTCCTGAAGAAGCTGGTCGGCGACGATGCCAGCCGCACCGCGCGGCGTTATGCCTCGCTGGTCAAGCGCGTCAACGCGTTGGAGCCGGAGATTCGCGGCTGCTCGGACCAGGAGTTGCTGGGCATGACGCCCGAGTTCCGGCAGCGGCTGGATGCGGGCGAGAAGCTGGACAACCTGCTTCCCGAAGCCTTCGCCACCGTGCGCGAGGCCGTGCGCCGGCACACGGGTGAGCGTCAATTCGACGTCCAACTCATCGGCGGCGCGGTATTGCATGGCGGCGACATTGCCGAGATGCGCACCGGCGAGGGCAAAACCTCCGTCGCCACCCTGGCCGCCTACCTCAACGCCTTGCCCGGTAATGGCGTACACATCGTCACCGTCAACGACTACCTGGCCAATCGTGACGCCAACTGGTACGGCCGTGCGTTGGTCGAACGCCTGGGACTGACCGTTGGCGTCATCCAGCACGGCCTGGCCCCCGATGATCGGCGAGCCGCCTACGCCGCCGACCTCACCTACGGCACCAACAACGAGTTCGGCTTCGACTACCTGCGCGACAACATGGTGCAGGCGCTGGACGAGCGTGTGCAGCGCGGCCTGCACTACGCCATCGTCGACGAGGTCGACAACATCCTTATCGACGAGGCCCGCACCCCGCTCATCATCTCCGGCGCGGCCGAGCAATCCACCCAGCACTACTACCAGATGGCCCAGGTGGTGCGACGGCTCCAGGACGAGACCCACTACACCCTGGACCTCAAGCTGCGCACCGCCAGCCTCACCGAAGCCGGCATCGCCACGCTGGAGCGGATGCTCAACGTCGACAACCTGTACGACGAGTCATCGTTCCAGCTTGTTCATTATGTCGAGCAGGCCCTGCGCGCCCACACCATCTACGCCCGCGGACGCGACTACGTGCTGTTCCGCGACGGTCGCGTAGTCGATGGCCGCGACCGCCACGCCGAGGTCGTGATCGTCGACGAATTCACCGGCCGCCTCATGCACGGTCGTCGCTACAGCGAAGGCCTGCACCAGGCCATCGAGGCCAAGGAAGGCGTCGAGGTCCAGCGCGAGAGCCAGACCCTGGCCACCGTCACCTTCCAGAACTACTTCCGCATGTACGACAAGCTCGCCGGCATGACCGGAACCGCCAAGACCGAGGAGCAGGAGTTCCAATCGATTTACGACTTGAACGTCACCGTCGTGCCCACCAATCTGGACATGGTCCGCGACGACCGCGCGGACCTGGTCTACCGCACGGCCAAGGCGCGGGACGAAGCCCTCATCGACTCCCTGGCCGAGGTTCACGCCACCGGTCAGCCGGTGTTGGTCGGCACCACATCGATTGAGAAGTCCGAGGCCCTCAGCCAGCGCATCCAGCGTCGCGGCATTCCCCACAACGTGCTCAACGCCAAGTACCACGCCCAGGAAGCCGTCATCGTGGCCGACGCCGGCCGCCAGGGCGCCGTCACCATTGCCACCAACATGGCTGGTCGCGGGACCGACATCATCCTCGGCGGCAAGCCCGAGGGCCTCGCCGCCGCCGACTGGCAGGCTGCGCACGACCGCGTCGTGGACCTTGGCGGCCTCTACGTGCTCGGCACCGAGCGCCACGAAGCCCGCCGCATCGACAACCAGCTGCGCGGCCGCTCCGGCCGCCAGGGCGACCCGGGCTGTTCCCAGTTCTTCCTCTCGCTCGAAGACGACCTGATGCGCCGGTTCAGTTCCGACAAGATCAAGGGCGTCATGCAGCACCTGGGCGTCGAGGAACACGTCCCCATCGAGAGCGGCATGGTTTCCCGCGCCCTCGAATCCGCCCAGACCAAGGTCGAGGCCCACAACTACGAGACCCGCAAATACGTGCTCGAGTTCGACAACGTCATCAACCAGCAGCGCGGCGTCATCTATGACCAGCGCGAGCGCGTCCTCAACGCCGAAGACCTGGACGCGCTCTTCCTGGAAATGCTGGGCGAGGAAGTCGAGCGGCTCGTCGAGGCTCATGGCATCGAACCGCACAGCGACGTTGCGGAGTTTGAGCAACTCCTGCAGGCCTATGCCGCCGACATCGCCGTCGACGGCAAGCCGCCGGTGGCCACCGCCGACCTGGAAGGTCTGAAGGGCGAAGACGTGGCCGAGTTGCTCACCGGAGACGCCGAGGCGCGCTACCGGCGGCGCCTGGCCGACATCCCGCCGGACCTTGGGCCGCGGCTCATGCGCTGGATGATGCTGCAGACCATCGACTACCTGTGGGTCGGTCATCTGACCGCCATCGAGGACGTTCGCCAGGGCATCGGCCTGCGCGCCTACGGGCAGCAGGACCCGCTGGTGGCGTTTAAGCGCGAAGCCTTCCACATGTTCGGCGAGCTCATCGCCTCGATTCGTTCCGACATCGTGCGCCGCTTCTTCCGCGTGCAGATTCAAGACCCGGTGCAGGAAGAAACAGTGTTGACCCGTCACCGTGAAAACGCGGCTGCCGTAACGGCGGACGGCGAGGGCCCTCCACCCGCCGCCGCGCGGCAGGCACGAGCCGCCAACGGCACCGGCCAGGCGCCCCGCCTCTCCCGTCGCCAACGCCGCGCCCAGGAGCGCGCCCGCAAGAAGCGAAACCGTCGCCGCAGCCGTCAGCGCGTCCACTAAGGGGAGCCGCCCTCCCATGACCGAAGCCGTCGACACCGCCGATCTCGAAGGGCGCGCGCGCCGCGCCCGGCAGCGGGTCACCGAGATTCGGAGGCACCTTTGACCTGGCGGCAAAGCGCACGACGCTAACCGAACTCGACCGCCAGGTCGTCGCGCCCGATCTCTGGGACGACCCCGACCGCGCCCGCGAGGTCATGCGCCGCCACCGGCGCGTCCAGGATGAAGTCGACCTCTGGGACGAACTCGACACGCAGGCCGACGACGTCGTCGGCCTGGTTGAGCTCCTGGACCCCGATGACCCTGATCTCCAGCAGGAAGTCGCCAGTGAGGTCGCGGTCCTCGAAGACCGCCTGGCCTCCCTGGAATTTCAACTCCTGCTCGGCGACGAGTACGACGAGCACGATGCCTTCCTGACCGTCCAGTCCGGCGCCGGCGGAACCGAGTCCCAGGACTGGGCCGAGATGCTGCTGCGCATGTACTCCCGCTGGGCCGATTCGCATTCGTTCGCGCCCGATGTCGTGGACATCTCGCACGGCGAGGAAGCCGGCATCAAGAGCGCCACCCTGCGCGCCTCGGGTCGCTACGCCTACGGCTACCTCAAGGCCGAGCGCGGCGTCCATCGCCTCGTCCGCCTCTCCCCCTTCGACGCCAGCAACCGCCGCCATACCTCCTTCGCGCGTGTTGACGTGGTGCCGGTGCTGGAGGACGTGGACGAAGTGGCGATCAGCCCCGAGGACCTCCGCGTCGAGACCTTCCGCGCCAGTGGCGCCGGCGGCCAGTACGTCAACAAGACCGACTCCGCCGTGCGCATCCGTCATGAACCGACCGGCATCGTCGTCTCCTGCCA
>DAOUJT010000062.1:0-7000 GCA_034422315.1 Chloroflexota bacterium
TCGGTCAGAAAGAAATGTTCGATGCCGTCGCGCTCACCCTCGCGCGGCGGGCGCGTGAGGGCGGTGATGGCGAACGCCAGGTCCACGCCACGCTCGCGCAACACGCCGATCACCGAGTCTTTGCCGGCGCCCGAAGGTGCGGTCACGAGAAACAGCAGGCCGCCGTGCGGTGAATCACTCACAGGGGACACGCGTCGCGACACCCTCCCTGGCACACGGCCGAAAGCCGCAGGCTGCGCTCAGCTTACGCGGGTGCCCGAGACGACACGCGGATGGCCCGCGAGGTCACGATGCACAGCCGTCCGCTCGAATCCCGCGTCCATTAGCAGCGCCGCCACCGACTCCGCCTGACCCACGCCAATCTCGAACGCCGCCGCCCGCGCCTTGCCGTGTCCAGCTTGAGCAACGACCTTGCGAATCACGCTCAAACCATCAATCCCCGCGATCACCGCCGCCCTGGGTTCCCAGCGCGAAATTTCCGGCTGCAGCGTGGGTAGCTCCGCAGACGAGATGTAGGGCAGGTTGGCCAGCAGAACCGCGCCCCGCAGGTCCACACCCGCAGCACCGTCGGTCAGACTGAGCTTCACTCGTTCCGCTAGCCGAAGCCGTTTGGCGTTGTCTGCAGCCACTCGTAATGCGGCCGCCGAACAGTCGGTACCAACCACCGATCGTCCCGGCCGCTCGTCGGCCAGGGCCAGGGCTATGGCCCCGCTGCCGGTTCCGATGTCAACCGCCCTGGCGCCGGGGCTTGCGTCCCAGAGGTCCAGACCAACCTCGACCAGCACCTCGGTCTCCGGCCGAGGAATCAGCACATCCCGGTTCACCGAGATTTCCAGCCGGCGGAAGGCCTTGGTTCCGGTGATATAAGCCACCGGCTCACGCCGCTCGCGCCGCTCCGCCGCAGCCTCGATTGCTCGCAGGTCCTTCTGGCCCAACTCAGCGTCAATCCGCAGCACAACCTGTTCGGGAGCGATTCCAAGCGCGTGCCCGATCAGAATGTTGGCGTCCAGCGCCGGCGTATCGACGCCAGCCTCGCGCAGCCGCGCGATGACCGCGCGGCGCACATCCGCGAGCGAGTCAGGCAGCGCTGCCGTCGGCAAGACCCGCCAGTTCGCGGTCCCGTTCGGCCTGTCGCAGCGGGTCGACCAGCCGGTCGAGGTTTCCGTCCAGGATCGACGGCAGGTTGTGGACGGTCAGGCCCACGCGGTGGTCGGTGATCCGATCCTGCGGAAAGTTGTAGGTGCGGATTTTCTCGCTGCGGTCACCGCTGCCAATCTGGTCGCGCCGCGCCTGCCCGCGCTCGGCCGCCTGGCGTTCGCGTTCCTGTTCCAGCAGGCGCGCACGCAGCACCTGCATGGCCTTTACCCGGTTCTGCAGTTGCGACTTTTCGTCCTGGATGCTGACCACGGTGTTGGTCGGCAAATGGGTGACCCGCACGGCGGAGTCCGTGGTGTTGACGCTCTGGCCGCCGTGGCCGCTGGAGCGAAACACGTCCACGCGGACGTCCGACTCGGGAATCTCGATGTCAATTTCTTCGGCTTCCGGCAGCACCGCCACGCTGGCCGCCGAGGTATGGATACGGCCGCTCGCTTCCGTCACCGGCACACGCTGCACGCGGTGCACGCCGCTCTCGAACCTGAACGCGCCAAAGGCCTGGGCGCCGACCACGCGCAGTATGCCCTCCTTGATGCCCCCACGGTCGGTGCCGCTTACGGTCAGCGGCTCCACTTTGAGCCGCAGCTGTTCGGCGTAGCGCGAATACATGCGCAGCAGATCGCCCGCAAACAACGCCGCCTCGTCGCCACCTGTTCCGGCTCGGACCTCAACGATCGCGTTGCGCGCATCATCCGGGTTGTCGCTGACCAGCACGTCAACGGCCCGCGTCCGGATCTCCGCGATCTCGGCCTGCGCCTCATCCAGTTCGTCGCGTGCCAATTCCGCAAGTTCGGAATCCGATGACCCAAGCAGTTCGCGTGCCTCGCTCGCTCGCTCGTGGGCTTCGGCCAACTCGTCGTGCAGCCGCGCCGCCGTCTCCAGCTGGGCCATTTCCCGGCCCACGCTCGCCAGGCGCCGCGAGTCCAGGGCGCCTCCCGCGCCCGCAAGCTCCGCCGTCAGCTCGTCATAGCGGCGACGCGCCTCGGCGAGCCGGTCAATCATCGACCACGACCGCCTTCACGGCGGCCGGCCGCAGTTCGGCCAGTGAATCCTCGCGCGCCAGCACGTGATCCATGGCCGTGATGGCCACCTCGAGCTGATCGTCGTCGGGCTCGCGCGTGGTCATTTTCTGGAACCACATGCCCGGCTTGGAGGCCCAGCGAGCAATGGCGAAGCCCTGGTAGCGAGCCGTCAGCATGATGTACTCGTAGCCCACGCCCGCGATCAGCGGCAGCAACACGATGCGGGACACGACGCGAATCGCCATCGGCGGGCGTCCCAGCAGCGCGAACACGATGATCGAGATCGCCACCAGCGTGACGATGAAGGACGTCCCGCAGCGCGGATGCGCCAGTCCAAACCGTCGCACGTTCGCCACGGACAGTTGCTCCCCGGCTTCCAGCGTATTGATCGTCTTGTGCTCGGCGCCGTGATACATCCACACCCGCCGGATGTCGGGCATCAGACCGATCAGCGCGATGTACGTGACGAACACGGCCATACGCACGCCGCCCTCGATCACATTGCTGAGGAAGTCGGACTCCACAAGCCCGTCCGTAAACGACGTCAACACCAACGGCAGCACAAAGAACAGCGCCACGCCGATCACCAGGCCAATCACCATGCTGCCGGTCATCATCCCGCCGGCGGCGCCTCCGGGGCCTTCGTCCTGGTCTTCCTCCTCGGCCAGTTGCACGTTGGCCGAGAAATTCAGCGCCCGCAGCCCGATGGCCAGCATTTCCCACAACGCCACCATTCCGCGCACGAACAGCACCCGCCGCAGCCGCTGCGAGAGCCGGTTGGGATCAAGCTCCTCGGCCTTGAGCACGATGTGCCCGGCCGGATGCCGCACGGCCGTCGCGGCCGACCGGCGGCCGCGCATCATCACGCCTTCCAGCACGGCCTGGCCGCCGTAGTTGATACGCAGTTCGTTGCTGTCGTCGGACGACGCGGAACTCGGGACCGGGGTGCTCATCCGGGAATCACGGCGGTGCTCAGCCGCCCTGGGGACGGTCTAGCCGCGGGACCGGCGACGGCGCCGCTCGAACCGCTCCACCTGACCGGTCGAGTCAACCAGCCGTTGCTGACCCGTATAGAACGGGTGGCAATTGGAGCACACGTCCACGTGAATCGAAGATGTCGTTGCGCGCGTTTCGAACATGTTGCCGCACGAGCAGGTCACGCGGCAGACCATGTAGTCGGGATGGATATCGGGGTTCAACGTAAGGGGCCTCCGTCGGTCACGGCCCTAGTATAGGTTCGGCTGCGCCACTTCCCTACGGGTTTCGACAGGACTAGCGGCGGGGGATTCCGCGACGCCGCGGCGCGCGGCTCAGCACCGCCAGCAGCACGCCAAGGAACGCCGCGAGGCCCGCAAACGCGAATATCTTGTCCAGTCGCTCCACCAGGAGTGCGATAACGCCCAGCACGCCCGCCAGCGTGTAATACATCAGCGCGATGGCCGGCTGCGGGACGCCGGCTTCCCAGAGCCGGTGATGCAGGTGCTCGGCGTCGCGCTCGGCAAAGCGGCGGCCGCTGGCCAGCCGCCGCCCGATGGACCAGGCGATGTCGAGAATCGGAACGCCCAGCACCAGGATCGCGGTAGCCAGCTTGGCCGGGCCCATGATGGCGATCACCGCCAGCGCAAAGCCCAAGAAGTGCGAGCCTGCGTCGCCCATGATGATGCTCGACCGATAGGCGTTGAACGGTAGGAACCCGAGGACTACGGCCACCAGGACCAGGGCCAGCGTGGCGGTTTCCGGCAGGCCCAGCCGCAGCGAAAGAGCAATCAGCACGATGGCGGCAATGGTCACGACCCCGCCGGCCAGCCCGTCCAGTCCGTCCACGAAGTTGATGGCGTTCATCATCCCCGTGATCCAAAACAGCGTGAACGGGATCACGATGGCGATGTGCAGCAGCACGACGCCCGCCTCGAAGGGATTGCTCACCGCATCGATACGCACGCCAAACAACAGCGGCACCGCCGCGGCGCCCAGTTGGGCCAGGAACTTGTCGCGCGGACGCATCCCGCGGAGGTCGTCCACCACGATGAACACCACCAGCAGCGTCGCGCCGAGCAGCAGCCCCAGGGTCGGCCCATCCAACGGCCAGGCCACCACCAGCACGGTGATCACGAACGCCGCGTACATGGCCACGCCGCCCAACCTGGGCACCGGCACGGCGTGAATTCGCGCGGCCCCCGGTCGGTCCATCCAGTCCTGCCGAGCGGCCAGTGTCCGAACGCCCAGGGTGAAGACCAGCGCCAGCGGCGCGCCAATGGCCAGTGCCAGCCAGTTGAGCTCAGCCATGGCCGGGAGAACTCACGAGATGGCCGTCTGTTGACCCGTTATTTCGGCGCCGCATATACTCAAGCCAGTTAGCGGGGTGGCGGGTCATCACCAGGAGGCGCCTGACCGAAATCGCGCGGCCCGGTTGACCAGCCCGCCAGCACCCGCCCGTACGGCGGGTTTTGTTTTGCCCGTCGGAATTGGGGGGTTCATTGGTTCATATCACGATCGGCGCGAACGAGAGCTTTGATGCGGCCCTGCGCCGTTTCAATAAGAAAGTGCAGCAAGAGGGCATTATCACGGAGACTCGGCGTCGCAAGGCGTACGACAAGCCCAGCGTGCTGCGCAAGAAGAAGGAAGCCACCAAGCGCCGCAAGGCCCGGCGGGCAGCCATGAAGGCAGCCGAAGCCGAGGCGCGCGCCCTCTAGCCACCTTAGTCCCAGCCCCGCATGGCGTTAATCGACCGCCTCACCGGGGATCTGCGAGCGGCGCAGCGCGGCGGTGATGCCGATCGTGTCCGTGTGCTGCGCACCTTCATCTCCCAGATCAAGTACGAGGCCAAGGAATCCGGCGCATCAACCGACGACGCCCTGGTCGTACGCGTCATTCAACGCGACATCCGCCGCCGCGACGAAGCCATCCAACTTTATGTCAATGGCGACCGCCCCGAGCAGGCCGACGCCGAACGAGCCGAGCGCGCCATTATCAGCGCCTACCAGCCGGACGAAATCGACAGCGCCACCATGGAGACCATCGCCCGCGAGGTGATTGAGGAAGTGGGCGCCACCAGCCGCCGGGACATGGGCAAGGTCATGCGCCCGCTGATGGCTCGACTGCGCGAAGAAGGAACGGTTGACGGCCGCGCGGTGAATGCGCTCGTTGGCGAACTCCTCAGCCAGGGCTAACCCTTCCGCGTCCGCGGGCGCGAAGCCCCGTCTGCGCATCGATCCCGGCGACGGATTGGCCTTGCCCTCCAACTTGGGGTCGTTTCTGGACCCGATTGCCGCCGCGGTTGAGCGCCAAGCAGGGCTGACCGGCGCCGTTGCCCTGCGCCTGACTGACGACGCGGACATGGCCCGCCTCAACCGCAGCTTTGCCGGCAAGGCTGCTCCCACCGATGTGCTGGCGTTTCCCAGCGGCGATCCGCAGCACCCCGGCGACGTGGCCATCTCCCTGCAGCGCGTGCAAGCCCAGGCCGCCGCCTGCGGACACAGCGTCGAGCGGGAATTCGGCTATCTGTTGACCCACGCGCTGCTGCACCTGGCCGGCCTGGGTCACGAAGACGACGGGCGCCAGCGTGAGATGCGGCGAATCGAGGAATCGGTCATGACTTCGGTGGGCTTGCCGCGCGCCCGTCAGATCGTCGAGTGACCGCGACCACGTTGGTCGTCCCCGCCCCGGCCAAGATCAACCTGGGGCTCGAAGTTCGCGGACGGCGTGACGACGGATACCACGACATCGTGACCATCTTCCAGGCGCTCGACTTCGGCGACACAATCCGGCTCACTCCGGCCCCGAAGATCGAAGGTGAAAGCGCCGTTCCAGGTCTGGATCCCACCGGCGACCTGGCCTTTCGAGCGGCCCACGAACTGCAAGCGCGAATCGGCACGACCCAGGGCGTCCACATTCGTATCGACAAGCGCATCCCTGTCGCTGCCGGACTGGCCGGCGGCAGCACGGATGCAGCCGCGGTGCTCCTCGGGCTCCGCCGCCTCTGGAATGCGAAGGCGGCGGCGGTAGCTGAAACGGCCCGATCGCTGGGCGCCGACGTATCGTTCTTTCTCGACCCGGGGACTGCCCTGGGCCTGGCCCGCGGTGACGAGTTACACGCGCTGCCGCCCGCCCCGCCTCGCTGGGTGCTGCTGGCGCGGCCCGCGGCCACGATTTCCGCGCGTGACGCCTACGCCGAGTTGCGCCCGGCCGAATGGTCGGGCGGCGACGCGACGCTGGAGCAGGTCGACGCTATTCGCCATGGGCAGATGTCACCGCATTTGGCGACGAACGACTTGCAGCCCGCGGCGATCCGCCTGGTCCCGGAAGTCGCGGACGTACTCGGCGCCCTGAGGGCCGCGGGGGCCTCACCGGCACTCCTGGCCGGCAGCGGACCCACGTGCTTTGGGCTGTTTCCGTCCAAGTCGGCCGCTCAGAGCGCCCAGGTCCAACTGCGGTCGCACGGCTGGTGGACGCAGGTCACCCGCTTCGCGGCGCCCGCCGATGCCACGGACGGCTAGCTTTGACCGCCCCATAGCGCCTGCCTACGCTTTCCTTGTGGGGAGTGGCCAAGTGGTAAGGCAACGGATTTTGGATCCGTGATCGAAGGTTCGAACCCTTCCTCCCCAGCCAATGAGCGCCGGACAAGCTGAGTCCATCGGAAGCGCGGCCGCCGGCATCGTCATGGCGGCCGGCCAGGGCACGCGCTTCGCGTCCGACGTGCCCAAGGTCATGCACCAGGTCGCCGGGCGCCCCATGCTGGCCCACGTGGTGGATTCCGGACGGGCCGCCGGCCTGGAGCCGCTGGTCGTCGTGATTCGACCCGGCATGGACGTTGGTTCAGCGGC
>DAOUJT010000063.1:0-3415 GCA_034422315.1 Chloroflexota bacterium
GTTCGACAGGAACTGGGCTGGTGGGGAACCGCCGGGTGGTTTGGTTACGCGCCGCTGGGCGCCGCCAGCGCCAGTGAGTTCAACGTGGAAGTGACGGACCTGTGGACCGTGAATGGCGAGGGCGCGGCACCGGTAGGGATTGACCTGGCCGCCGGGGTGTGGACGATCGAACTGATTCAACCCTCGGACGATGCGGGGCCAACAGGCGTTGGTCTGAACTGGGGGCAGGGCGCGATCGGCTGGAGTTCGGATAGTCCGGTGATCGTGCACGTGGGGCCGGGCCATGAGGATGCGGACCTTGGCCTGCCTGAAGGACCGGTGAACTTGAGCGTGGATACGGACGGGTCATGGACGGTTCTGCTGGAGCCGGTTGCGTGCCCATGAGGGTGCTTTGCGTAACTCTTCGTTGGTTGCCCGGAAGACCCACATGCGGAAGGGGAGAGGGAAGAGGAGAGAGAAGTGAGAAAGAGGTGGAGGAGAGACGGGTAGTGGGGGAACGAGGGACACGGCTTGGGGGACGAGGGGCGTTGTGCAAGGGTCTCGCATGAGAGGTGTTCCGATGCGGGTGCGGCGGCTTGGTGGTGGGTCGTTTCGAGTTGCGGTTTTCCTGGCGGCTTCGCTGGCGCTGGCCGTTATGGTGGGCGCGGGCGTGGTGATTGGGCAGGTTGCCTTCAGCTACTTTGCGACTATCGAGCGAATCAGCGCCTATCGAAGCTTCTCCGATTACGACAACCTGGATCTTTACCGAATGCTGGACGTCGTGGAAGGTTCCGAGGATTGGAAGCTGCTGTATCAGTCTGACTACGAGTCACACGTCTCGTACAAGTACACGCTGCGCAACAAGACAAACCGAGACGTGCTGGTGTACGAAAGCCAGATTCGACCGACCTTCCTGGACTCGGAGGGGTTTGCAGTTCGGGAAATGCACGGCAGCGGGCGCGTGGTCCCAGCCGGCGGCGAGCTTGCCAGTACGGAGGTCGTACAGATGGCGAACGAGTTGGCTGACCAGATTGCCGATTTCAGGGTGCTGGGGCCGTAACCGCAGCTAGATGACGCGCCCCGGCTGGCGCAACGCTGGGCACGGTGAACGGGGCTTGGTCGCGTCGCGGCGATTGGCGTCGGAGTTGGGCGCGCGGCAGTGGTCTGCGGCCATCGCCGGACGCTCGCGGGTAGAATTGCGGAAGGGCGGTTGTTTGTCGGTCGCTTGCCTGCGTTGCCTGAGCGGCGAGGTGAAGGGGCCTTTCGCGAGGAGGAACCGCCGCGATGGCTGAATTGGGCACGACTCTTGGACTCAGCGCTTTCGTGATTTTCTCGGTTGTTGGCGTCGCGTGGTGCGTGGGGCGGGTTGAGGGGCGGCTGTCCGGCGTTGAGCGATTGGTTGAACGGCTGCAAGCGGATGTGGGCCGCCTGCGAAGGCACGGACCCTGACATTCAACGGAGGCAGGACGATGGGCGCGACACACGTAACGGTCAGGATTACCAACCCGGCCGACGAGGAACGGTACTGGGAGGGCCTTTTCCTGGTCGATACCGGGGCGACAGATTCGCTCGTCCCCAGGCCGCACCTGGAAGCGATTGGCCTAAAGCCCGAAGGCAAACGCCTTTATCAACTGGTTGACGGCAGCGATCTGTCCCTCGACGTCACCCTTGCCAAGATCGAGTTCATGGGTGAGTTCGTCGGGGGAACGGTGATCTTTGGCGGGGACGACGCCGAGCCGTTGCTGGGCGTGACGGCGCTGGAATCCGTGGGTATCGAAGTGGACCCGGTGAATCAGCGGTTGAAGCGGCTGCCGGCCGTGCGACTGAAGTGAACAAGGGGTGGATGGCCTCGATTGGGAGATGGGCGGATGCGGTTGGCGGCGCGGTTTCTAAATCTGGTGGGTGAAGGGATTGAGGAGGGGGACGCCGGACGACTGGAAGTGGTTGACGTTGCGGGTGACGACGGTGAGTCCGTGTTGGAGAGCCGTGGCGGCGATGAGGAGATCGAGGTTCTGGTGGCCGAGTGCCCCGCATAGTTGGCCCCAGCGGCGGGCGGTTGGCACATCCACGGGCAGCACGCGCCCGCCGTACCAGGTGAGGACCTTCTCCAGCCAGACGGTCAGGTCGTGCGCGAAGGCGGGGTCGTGGCGTTGCTGTTGCGCGATGCCGCGTTCGATCTCGCCGATGGTGACGGCGCTGAGGTGAAGGTCGGAGGTGCGCTGGTTGGCCAGCCAAGCGGCGGCCCGAGGGTGACGGCGCCGCCGGCGCAAGGCGGACAGCACGTCGGTGTCGATCAGGAACATCAGAGGTCCAGCGGACGGGCGGGGAGGCTGAGCCGGTCGAATTCCTGGTCGTCCTGCGGGATGTCGAGCAGGAGTTCGGCGAAGGTGGGCGCGTGGGTCTGCTCGAGATGGCGGAGTCGCTCGTACTCGTCGACGGCGAGGACGACGACAGTGGGTTTGCCGCGACGGGTGACGCGCTGCGGGTAGCCGGCGAGGGCGGCGTTGACGACGGCGCTGAAGCGGTTTTTGGCGTCATGCAGGGGCCAGTCGTGCATGGCTGGTTTCTGGCTAGATTAGGTGGCTAGATTTTCGTCGGGAGATTGGGGATTGGCAAGAGGGGTTGAGGAAGGGGAGAGCTGAGAGGCGTGAGCGTTGAGAGAAGAATGGGAGAGGGAGGACAGAGCCGCGGCGCCTTAGGGGGCGGGGGGCGTTCTGCGAAGGTCTTCCGGGGGGCATGGATGGGATGATGGGCTTGATCTGAGGTGCGCGAAGACGCGGTGATCGACGTCGCAACTCGGCGGACGTAGCGCCGCTCCTCAGAGTGAGCCAAAACCGAGAATCCAGCAGCCGCGAAAGGCAGGGGCCGCAATGAAACAGCTCGAAGGTCAGGTGGCGTTGGTTACCGGGGCCGGAACGGGGATTGGGCGGGCCAGCGCGATGGCGCTGGCCGGGGAAGGGGCGGCGGTGGCCCTGGTTGGGCGGCGACAGGGGCTGCTGGATGAGACGGCGGCCGCGATTCGAGACGCCGGCGGCAGGGCGCTCGCTCTTTCGGCCGACATCACCGATCCCGATGCCGCGCGCGGTGTGGTGGCCCGCACGGAGTCCGAATTCGGCCGCCTGGACATCCTGGTCAACAACGCCGGCGGCGGTAGCAAGTCGCGCACCGTGCGCCGGATCGAACCCGATGACTTCGAGTCCGTGCAGCGTCTCAACGTGACGGCCCCGCTGGTGCTCACCCAGGCGGCCCTGCCCGGAATGCTGGAGCGCGGGACCGGCACCGTGATCACCATTTCGTCATACGCCGCCGTCACGGCCGGCACCATGGCCGGCGTGGCCTATGGCGCCGCGAAAGCGGCCGTGGCGAGCGTGATGAAGAGTGTCAACAACGAACTGCGAAGCCACGGCCTGCGGGCCTGCACGATCTTCCCGGGCGA
>DAOUJT010000064.1:0-25914 GCA_034422315.1 Chloroflexota bacterium
TACGACAGCCTGCACAACAGCCTGGCCAGCAACGTGGACAAGTTCACCGAGCTATATCCCAGCACCGGCGAGGTGTATCTGCCGGGCGGGAAGGCGCCCGCGGTAGGTGAGCTTCATCGCAACCCCGACTGGGCCGAGACGCTGCGTGTCCTGTGTCGAGCGGAGAAATCAGCCGCCGGACGGGGACGCATCGCCGGCATCGAGGCCGCGCGCGATGCGTTCTACAAGGGCGAGATCGTCGAGCGAATCCTGGACTTCATCAGCACGCCGGTCGAAGACGCCAGCGGTTCCGCTCACGCCGGGTTGCTGAGCTACGAGGACTTCGCGGAGTGGGAAGCGGAGTTCAATGAGCCGCCGAGCGTCAACTACCACGGGCTGGACGTGCATAAGTGCTCCAGCTGGACGCAGGGGCCGGTGTTCCTTCAGCAACTGACGCTGTTGGAGGGATTCGACCTGGAGGCGATGGGGCACAACTCGACGGACTATCTGCACACGCTGATCGAGTGCGCCAAGCTGGCCTTTGCCGACCGTGAGGCGCACTACGGCGACCCGAAGTTCGATGACGTGCCGTTCGACCGGCTGCTCTCGACGACCTACGCGGAAGAGCGCCGGGCGTTAGTCGGTGAGCAAGCGTCGCCGGAGATGCGTCCGGGCGACGTGGGCGGCGGCTTTCCGGCCTATGCCACTGTAGACGTGGCCGAGGACAACCGCCGGGCGCTGCAGGTGGCGGCGCGTGCGGTGCGGGACCTGGGGCTGGGGCACGCGCACGTGGGCGACACGACGCACCTGGACGCGGTAGACCACGAGGGCAACATGGTGGCGGCCACGCCCAGCGGCGGCTGGCTGGGAACGTCGCCGGTGATCCGCGGGCTTGGGTTTCCGCTGGGCACGCGCGGGCAGATGTTCTACCTGAATCCGGCACGGCCCAACGCGCTGGCGCCGCGCAAGCGGCCGCGGGCCACGCTGACGCCCTCGCTGGTGACGCGGAACGGCGAGCCGCTCATGGTCTTCGGCACGCCGGGCGGGGACGGGCAGGACCAGTGGACGCTGCAGTTCTTCCTGAACCACGTGCACTTCGGCATGAACCTGCAGGAAGCGCTGGACGCGCCGACGGTGCATTCGGTGCATTTCCCGTCGTCGTTCTATCCGCGCGAGGCGTACCCGGGGCGTATGGTGGCCGAAGGACGGATCGACCGAAAAGTGTTGGCGGAACTCGAACAACGCGGTCACGAGGTGGAAGTCTCCACCGATTGGGCGAACGGCAAGCCAATGGGTATCCGGTACGGCGGGCCGGGCGGCGTTATCTCGGGCGCCGTCTCACCGAAGGGAATCATCGGGCACGCGCTGGGGTGGTAAGGCCACATCAGGTTGAAGCCCGCGTCCGTCGATCAGCAACAAACGATTGACGTGCACAGGATCTGCATACGGGCTGCACGTCCGCTCGACAGGTGACTGCCAGGCTTCCAAAATAGATTTAATCCGGCACGTGTTGGGAGGCCGACCGGGGCATGAGCGGAGCCATGCTGGTTGAGGCAACAGCGGAAGCTGTCGCCGACGTCACCGTCCCTGGCGCGCGACAACCGCAGCGGCGACCAGGTCTGAAACTCCGCCCAGCGAAACCCAGCGACAAGCGATCCGCCGGTCGCCTGTTGCGCGAGGCATTGACGCCTGAACTGGCGGACGCCGTATTCGGTCTCGGCGTCGAGGACGGCGCCACGGGCTACCTGGAGCGGCTCTTCGGGCGTGCCGGCACGCTGTGGAGCCATGACCTGGCGACATTGGCCGAGATTGACGGTCAGGTCGTCGGGCTCGTGTCGCACGCGCCCTGGACGGAGTTGGCCCGACGCTACCGAGCAACGCTCTGGGCTTATCTGCGTGCGTACGGACCCCTACGAGTCTTCAAGCTTCTGCCACGGTTGCGCGCCCTGATTCGAGCGAGCCCGCCGGTACCGCCAGACCACTGGTTCGTTCCGTACCTGGCGGTGTCCCGGGAGCACCGGGGCAACGGCGTCGCCAAGGCCTTGCTCGCCAGCGTGCATCGGCGCGCGGACCGCAGTTCTTCGGCCTGCAGTCTCTATGTGCTGGCTGACAATCGGGGCGCTCGAGAGTTTTATCGGCAAGCCGGCTATGTGGATGGCCCGTGGGAAGAATCCACCCGGCTCCGCCGCCTGGCGGGGACGCGCGGGCGTCTGCGCATGGACCGGCGGACTGCTGGCGGATCCGGCAGTCCGACCGACACCTCGGCGGCGTAACCGCCAACAGCCGGTTCGCGCACTAACTGGACCGACGGCCTCGGATCGCCCGCCACATCTCGCCTTCGATTGGCACGTCGATTGCGACGAGCTCAAGCTTGCGCCGTGGCTTGGATTCGTCGTGGCGCCGGACAGTCGTCGCGCTCTACCACTGACCGGATTCTTCGGCGTACACATGGTCAGGCATCTTGTAGCTGATGCCGGCCTCGTCGAATACGGAAACCTCAAGCAATGACGTGAGATTCGTGTAGTTGGCTTGTCGCATGTGCTTCTGAAAGAGCCGACCCAAGGTGCGCTCGATCCGGCCCTGCATGCGGAACCAGGGCAGCACGCCGACCGTTGGGCTGCGCGGATACTTCAGCTTGTTGGCGAGTTCCTTGCCGATGAGCGCACGGGAAACCCGATATACGTACTTGGCAAGGTGGCGGCGCTCTTCGGGATCAGTCAGGCCGATCAGCAGCGGGGCGGAATTAATCAGTGAGTTCGCCATGGCGATCGACTCAAAGTCAGGCTCCGGCTCGCACATGCCGCCGATCTTGAAGATCTGCAGCGCCTCCTCTTCGTCGCGATACAGGATCGACTCGGGGATCCCCATCAGGTAGCCGCCGTAGCGCCACACCTGCATGAAGCTCGCCCGTTCTTCGTCGTCGTAAACGGCGCCGAGGCTTTTCATGTGCTTCAGCAGACGTGCCGAGAACGCGGTGATGGCAAAGCCGAGATGCGCGGAACTGACGGGCGTGCCGAGTTCGTCAAAGTCCCAGTCGCCCGAGTTGGCAATCAGGCGCCGAACCTGGGCGTGGACCATGCGAACCCTGACCGATAGCTTCCAACCGTCGCCGCCCCGATCCATGCCACCGGGAACGAACATCTCAAGCATGTGTCGGTTGTTTTGCTTCAGGCGCCGCACGCCCTGCTCGCGCAACCGACCGGTCGTAAAGAACGACTTGCTGATGTTGGTCGAGAACCCTTCGACCAGCGTCCCTCCGACAAACGCCCCAAGGATGATCCTGGAATTCCGATGAAACATGCGCATCCCGGGGATGAACGCCGCTTCGTCGACCCAGTCGGGAGGGGTCTTCAATTCCTCGAAGAAGCCCCGGACTTCGCGCGGCGCTTCCCTGAGGGCCCTCTCGTCGTCCAGGTCGTCCATTACCCTCTGAATGATCCGCCAGGAATCGCGAGGCCCGATTTCTTCAAGGACCGCCATCATGGCGTCGGCCACCGGGTCGCCGACGCGCGCGTGGGCTACGTAATTCGAGGCTGTTTCCGGATCGAGAGCACGAGCCCTAGCGTAGCCGGCACGGTAACAGGTCGGCAGGTCCAGCCCGTCGGCCCGCGACGGCTCAGGCTCCATTCTGCGAACCTATTCGTCCTCCGCGGGCTCGACACGCACGTCGGGAAGCCAGCTGAGGAACGACGGCAAATACCAGTTGCGCTTGCCCAGAACCTCCATGCTGGCCGGAACCAGCACGGATCGAACAAGCGTTGCGTCGAGGAATACGGCCACGGCGAGCCCGAATCCAACCTGCTGGTTGATGATGGTTTCGCCGAGAGCAAAGCCGCCAAAGACGGCGACCATGATCAGGGCCGCCCCCGTGATGATTCCGGCCGTCGAGCGCAGCCCGTAGGCCACGGCCTCGGCGTTGTCTCCCGTGTGGTCGTAACGTTCCCGGATGCGGCTCAGCAGGAACACGTGGTAGTCCATCGAGAGTCCGAACAAGATGGAAAACAGGAAGAGCGGGATCCAGGCATCCACGACCTCCGCGTGGCGGAATCCCAGCAAGTCGGTCGCCACACCCCTCTGGAAAACGAGGACCAGCAAACCGTAGGAAGCGCCCACGGATAGCAGGTTCATGATGACGGCCTTGATGGGGATGACGATGGATCTGAAGACCAACATCAGGACGATGAAGCTAAAGCCGAGCACGAACAGGAAAACGAACGGCGTGTATATCTCGACTATCTCGAACACGTCAGCCGTTATGGCCGTCACACCGCCTACCAGAACATTCGCGGAGACGCCTTCAAATGCCGCGGGGATGTACTCATCGCGAAGGGTCACAACCGTGTCCACCGCGGCCTGGCTGCTGGGCTCCCCTCCGATCACCAGGGTCAGAAGAGCCAGATCTCCCGCGTCGTTGACGGTGGGCACCGGAGGAAAGGGAAACCTGGGGTCGTTGCTGAGCGAGGCCTGCAGGCGTTGCACGGCACCCTGGACCTCGGGACTGTTGACATTGCCGTCAACCACAACCTCGACAGGATTGACGATGCCGAAGGAGAAGTTCTCTTCCAGGACGAAGAAGGCGTCGCGTGACTGCGAGCCCTCGGGGAAGGCATCGACACCGCTGAGGCCGGTCTTGATGTCGAAATAGAAGATCGTCGCCACGATCATGGGAATGGCGATGGCGAGAATGCTGATGACCGGGTAACGCATCACTTTCTGCGTGATGAACTCCCAGAACCCTTTCTTGGAGTGGTCGGGGCTGGTCACTTTGAACCGGCCGAGCAGCGGCACGGGCAGCAGATTGACTTTGGGTCCAAGGAGCGCCAGCACGGCGGGGAGCAGCGTCAGCGTGGCCGCCAACGCCACGGCCACCACCAGGATGGCGCCGATGGCCAGCGACTGGAAGAACGGGAACGGAACGATCAGCATTCCGCAGATGGCGATGATCACGGTCACGCCGCTGAAAAGGACCGTGCGGCCGGCGGTCGATCCCGCGCGTTCGGTCGCCTCGAACTTGCCGAGGCCACGCTCCATCTCCTCGCGAAAGCGGGAGATGATGAGCAGCGAATAGTCAATGCCGACGGCTAGGCCAATCATCGTGACCATCAGCGTCACGAAGAACACCAACTGAAAGGCCTGGCCAATCACGGCAACGATGCCCAGCGCAACGACGATGGCGACAATGGCTAATCCGACTGGGGCCAGGGCGGCGACCACGGTGCCGAAGAGCGCCAGGAGGATGAGCAAGGCCACCGGGATCCCGATGCGCTCGCCCTGCTCCAGGTCGTGCAACGCCAGCTCGTTCTGCTCAACGGAAATGCTGGCGGTGCCGCTGGTGAGGACGCGGAAGCCATCCGTTCCGTCGGCCGCCTTGACAATGTCCAGGATGTGTTCGGCGTGCCCTTCGGCCTCGTTGAGGTCGCCCACGAGCCTGAAGGGCATGATGGTGGTCTTGCGGTCCGGGGACACTTGCCGATCATCACCGGTGAGGTAGTAGTTCAGTCCGGCGGACACCGCGTCAGGACCGAGGGCAACGACCTGTGCAAATACAGTTTCGACTTTGGCCTTGAACGCGGGATCGTCGACGGTCAGGTTTTCCGACTGAACGATGACGATCTCCGTTATCGGTTCAGGGCCACGGAGTCTGTCTTCCAGCAGTTGCGCGGCCTGCTGCGATCTGGCACCGGATCCCAGCCGCAATTCAGTTGTCGTGGCGCTGTCGAGCAACGCCTGGCTGAGGCCAGCCGCAACAACCGCGACAACGAGCCAGATCGCCATCGTGACGAGCGGCCGCCGGGCGCTTATGCGAGCCAGATATCCAGTCAAGGATTAATTCCCTCCATGCAACAACCCGTGATGCAAAGCCTATTGGGGGTTCGGTATCGCTCGACGGACTTCAACGGTTGCCAATCCGCCTGAGCGGCACGACCGGAGGAGGCTGCGTCCACGTTGACCCTCATCCGCCCGGGTTGGAGAGGAGACTGGCGGCAATATACAGCCCCAAGAACCATAGTTCACGATACGGCAGGTAGCCCTCGGAACCTCAGGCATCGTAAGTACCTGACCGAAATGGCCAACGTGTGAGGTTATCAGCGCGCAAGCGCCGCTACGGATTCCACCGGGAATCTCCGGACCGCCGACAGCTGCCAGACGCCAATCACTAGGTATAGAGCCCGATGACGCCGCGGCGCGCGGCTGCGCGATCGGCTCGGCGGAACATGACGATGCCGCCAAGCACCGCAAGAATCGCGCTGCCCCCAGCGACGGCAAGGTCGACGGCCAGCGGCGCGATGGTTGGCGTGCCGAGAACCAGGTGCCGCAGGGCGTCGAGCACATACGTGTGCGGAAACGCGTAGCTCAGCCAGCGGACGGACCACGGCAGGATGGAGATTGGAAAGACCGTACCGGCCAACGCCAGGAGGAGACCGCTCACAATTGCGTCGGCGGCCCACGAGCGCGTGGCCAGGAACACGCTGCCGAACACGAGGCCGAGGCCCCAGAACGTCGCAAGACCAAGAAGCAACGGAACGACGGCTAGCGCGGAGACAGGCTGCGTGGACGGACCAAAAACCAGCAATGCCAAAACAATGATGATGGCGCCCTCGACCACCGCATCCGCCAGCGCCGCCAGAGACGCACCGAGGCAGAGGGCCCAGCGTGGGGCGGGCGTCGTCCACAGGGCCGGCAGGATTCCGACGCGGTTTGAATTCGAGAGATAGTAGATGGTGGCCGCCATGGGCCGGGTGGCCGCGTTGATGACCACGAGCCCAACAGCGGCGAAGGTGACGAAGTCGCGGCCACCGCCGCTGGCCGCGAACCCCTCGGCACCGTAGGCCCGGCTCATCAAGAAAATAGGCGCAAGGAACAGGAACGTTGTAACCATGCGAGCAGCCCACACGATCCGAAAGCGGTTGTGCTCGCGCCACATCTGGATGAACGCGGCCAAAACCACCGAACCCACACGACCAGCCCGCTGAACCTTAGAAGGACTCAAGATGCCCTCGCTGACGGGCGTCGCGGTCGAATCGTGCGAACAGCCACATCCCGCAGACACCGAAGACAAGACCAAGACCGAGCAACGCCGCGACCGACGCCCACGCGGCCGCGGCGTCGTTGAAGACGAGCGTGGCTCGGAGCCCACGGATCATCCAGGTCGGGGGAAGCAGTTGGCCGACCATCTGAGCCCAATCAGGGAGCACGGTCGTGGGATAGGCGGGGCCGGCCAAGATACCCATGCCCATCAGAAGCGCCTGCACGAGGATCATGCCGGCGCGCGCACGCAGGACGACCGCAGCCCAAATGAGACCGAAGGACCCGACGGCGAAGGTCGACGCGACAAGAACGGCGAGCAACGGAAATGGATCAAGGCTGACCGGGAACCTGAGGATGGCCCAGGCAACGGCGAAGGCGATGAGTGTCCGTGCCATACCAACGAACATTCCAGAGGCGCCCAAGCCGGCAACGCGAGCCAGCAAGCTCGTCGGAGTCAACCAGATCGAGCCCAGCGTGCCTGAAAGGCGCTGGGCCTCAAGGACGAATCCGACGTTCGCTCCGGTCTGCGTCGACCAGATCATGGCCGTCGCACCGATCGCGACGTAGGCCATGTAGTTGTCGGTACCGGCAAGATCAACGAACGGCTTAATGTGCATGGCATCGGGCCCAACCAGCGCAACGGCCGCGAGCGCCATGGGAAGCACGGCAAGGGTCGCCAGCCAAGCGCTGCTGACCAGGAAGAACGGCTCGCGCTGCTTCATCCGCCAGCTCAGGCTGGTCAGTTGCAGGGTCGCCGCGGCGTTCGTCCACGCCAGTCGGACGGCGAGCCTAGACCGGCTCAAACGGTCCCTCGAGACGGCTGCCGGTCAGCTCGATGTAGGCGTCTTCCAGGGTGGCTTCGCGCAGGCGCGACTGGACAATCTCCGCGCCCGCCGCCGCCGCGCGTTGCGTGATGTCCTCCGCCGATCGCCAGCCGCCGGGTGCTCGCACCGCGACCTGAACGGCACCATCGCTCTCGACCTCCCCCCACCAGAGGGCGGTGTCGCCGATGGCGGTGCGGGCCGCGGACGTATTGCCGCGCAGCATTAGTTCCAGGCGCGGCTCCACGCCGGCGCGGCTGATGAGGTCTGCCGGTCGATCTTCGGCAATGAGGCGGCCTTGATCGATGATCCCAACGCGATCACAGACCTCATCGGCTTCGTGCATGTTGTGGGTCGTCAGAAGGATCGCCTTTCCCTCCTGACGGAGTTCATCGACGAATCCGCGGGTCGCGCGTGCCGCGGCGGGATCGAGCGCCGCCGTCGGCTCGTCCAGGAGCAGCACCGGCGGGTCGTGCATCAGGGTGCGGGCGAGATTGAGCCGCTGCTTCATGCCGGTGCTGTAGGACTCGACGAGTTCATCCGTGCGATCGGCGAGGCCGAGCCGTTCCATGAGTTCATCGGTGCGCCGGCGAATCGCGTTGCCGTCCATAAACACGAGACGCCCGAACATCTGCAGGTTCTCGCGGCCGGTAAGCCGCCAGAAGACACCGCGCTCCCCCGCAAACATCACGCCGATGCGCGTGCGCACCTCGGTGCCGTCGCGAACCGTATCGTGCCCGCAGATGCGAGCGCTGCCGGACGTCGGTTCGAGCAGCGTCGAGAGCATGCGAGCCATGGTCGTCTTGCCGGCACCGTTGGGACCCAGCAGTCCGTAAACCTCGCCGGCTTCGACTGAGAGCGACACGTTGTCGACCGCGACGATGAGTGCGTCTGGTGCTTCCGTCGGCCGCCGACGCAGCAGATCCCAGGGCCGGCGCGGCGGCCGGCGGCGCTCGAAGTGCTTGGTGAGTTGGACCGCTTCTATGAGCGGCATCGAGACTCCACCACGAACTCGGTGTCAAACGGGGAAGTCGACGTACAGACACCAGCCGAGACGTCGGCGCCCGTTGGAAACGGCATCAAGACTGAGAACTTCGAACCTTCGATGACTCGCCTCCAAACTTGGTGGGCCGGGTGGGTCTCGAACCCACGACCTTCGGATTAAAAGTCCGCTGCTCTGCCAACTGAGCTACCAGCCCATCTGAGCTTACCGAGCAGGACCAAATCGGCCGTCGTCGCGGGCGCCAGCCGGGCGCCGATAATGCGGGCAAACCAGCGTGAGTGCGGAGGTAGCGATGGGCGTATTGGACGGCAAGGTCGCGATCGTGACGGGATCGAATCGCGGCATTGGACGCGGGATCGCGCGGGGGTTTGCGCGCGAAGGGGCCAGGTTGGCGCTAGCCGCACGCGATGCCGCGCTGCTGGACGACGCGGCCGATGAGTTCCGCAGCCTGGGCGGCGATGTTCTGGCCATTCCGACCGACGTGACTGACGAAGCGGCGGTTGACGCGCTGATCGAGCAGACGCTTGAGCAACTCGGCCCGTTGGACGTGCTGGTGAACAACGCGGGGATCGCCGAACACGCACCGCTGGTGGACATGACGCTGGACGCCTGGCAACGAACCGTGGACGTGAATCTGACTGGACCCTTTCTTTGCGCGCGCGCCGCGTTGCGAGTCATGGCGGCGGCCGGTCGCGGACGAATCATCAACGTGGCCAGCATCTCGTCGCAGCGCGTGCGACCGGGGTCAGCCTCGTATAGCGCCACCAAGTTCGGCCTATGGGGCCTGACCCAGGTGATTGCCCTGGAGGGCCGCGATCACGGTGTGTCGTGCAGCTGCCTGAACCCCGGCAACACCTGGGTGGAGCGGCGAACCGGCACGCAGCGACGAGAGGACGAGGAACCGATGATGACGGTGGACGAACTCGCCACCGCCGCCGTCACCATGGCCGCCATGCCCGACCACGTGAACATGCTGGAAGCCACGGTGTTGCCGGTGGGGCAGCCGTTTATCGGACGGGGCTAGGCGCGAAACACGGCGGCTGCGAAGCCCGGGGCCGATAGACTGCGCCGTCCAGGATAGGGGCACCAGTTCATGGCTGATCTGGTTCTGCGCGCCGCCACGCTGATTGACGGTACCGGCGCCGACCCGATGTACGAACCTGAAGTAGTCGTGCGCGATGGCGTGATTACGCACGTGGGACCAGCGGGCGCGTACGCCGACGACGCGGTCGTGGTCGATTACGGCGACGCCACGATCATGCCCGGCCTCATTGACTGCCACTGTCACCTGCAGTTCGGCGCGTACGAGAGTCACGAGCGAACGCTGGCGGTTCACAAGTCGGCGTCCAACGAGGAACGCGTCATGACCGCCATTGCCAACGGTCAACGCGCGCTGGCGACCGGCGTGACGACGATGCGGGACACGGGCGGGTACCGGACGCTCAACATGGTGATTCGCGACGCGCTTCGTAGCGGGCTGGCGCTGGGTCCGCGCCTGCTGGTATGCGGGGCGCCGATCACGACGACCGGCGGGCACCTGAACTGGTGCGGGCTGCGCGCGGACTCGCGGGACGAGGTGATTCGGGCCTCCCGCCAGATGGTTCAGGCCGGAGCCGACTTCATCAAGGTGATGGCGACCGGCGGGATGATGACTCCCGGTTCGCAGGCCGGACACTCGCAGTACGACTTGGAGACGCTGCGGGCGCTGGTAACGGACGCTCACCGATTGCAGCGTCACGTGGCCGCACACGTGCTGGGGGCGGACGGCTGCCGCGACGCCATCGATGCCGGCGTGGATACGTTGGAGCATTGCTCCTGGCTGACACCCGAAGGCATCCGCGGGCAGTCGGCGATTGATGAATCAGCGGTGGAACGCATCGATGCTTCGCACCAGTCGGTCCACATGACGCTGGCCGCCATGAACCGCACGCCATTCCGCGACCTGGCGCACCTGGACGCGTTGCCCGCGGATGAGCGCGAACGCATTCGCGCGGCGGGCGCGAACTTCCGCTACATGCGCGAGTGCGGCGTGCCGCACGTGGTGTCAACCGATGCCGGAGTGATCGACACGCCGTTCCACGAGTTTCCGCTCTCAGTCATCAGCGCGGTGGTGGCGCTGGACACCACACCGGTCGACGCCGTGCACCTGGTCACGGGCGCGGCGGCTCGAGCGATCGGGCTGGGCGGCCTGACCGGGGAGTTGGTCCCAGGTCGTCAGGCGGACCTGCTGGTCGTGGACGGCGACGCGGCGGAGAACATCTGCAACATCGCGCGCACCGTGTCGGTCTATCTGGGCGGCCGCGAAGTCGTGCGGAAGCGGCGCCTGGAGGTGCTGGCCAGCTAAGCCGGAGCGAGAAGACCGCCTACAGATCGCGAGCAGGCAGCAACGCAGTACTTACGTTGTGCATTCGTTGGACGTTCAGGGGCCGAGGGCGGTGATGGGAACTACGCGAACGCTGTCGGCGCGAGTGTAGCCGTAACCCGTAGCGGTGATCACGACGAGCGCCGGGCGACCGCCGCGGGCGTCGTCGGGCAGGTTGGAGGCGAGGCGAAGCAGCGACCGCGCGGCTGCGTCGACGGCATCGGCCCCGCCGAGCTTGATCTCCGCGATCAGTCGCATCCCGTCCGGGCGTTCGATCACCGCGTCGGCCTCTTGGCCAGCGGCGTCACGAACGTGCATCACTCGCGCTCCCAACGGCTGGGCGAGTATGCGCAGGTCGCGCACGACGAGCGACTCGAATAGGAGACCCAACGTCGAAGGGTCGGATATGAGCCGGTCAGGGTCGACGCCGAGTGCGGCGGCGGCCAGCGACGGGTCGACGAGGTGCCGCTTGGGCGACTTGCGCAGAGCCGCCCTGGAGCGCAGGCGCACGGACCACGCCGGCTGTTCTTCGAGCACGAAGAGGCGGCGCAATGCCTCCAGGTAGGCCCGCACGCTGTGGCGGTGCAGGGGTTCGGGCTCGGCGTCGGCCGCCAGCGTCGAGTCGCGCGCCTCAGTTGCGGTGTTGCGGGCCAACGACCGCAGAAGTCGTTCGACGCCGCTCGGGTTGTGGGAGGGTCTCCCCGCCAAGCGGCCCACGTCAGTGCGGGCGATTTCCCCGAGATAGGTGCGCAAGTTCTGTTGCACCTCCGGCAGCGGCAAGTCCAGTTGCCCGGGCCATCCGCCCCGGCAGATCAGCGCGGCCACATCGCGAAGCCCAACCTCCGGCTGCGCCGTGCTGGCCCGGGCACCCTCCAGCACGGCGGCCAAGGACACCGTCCCGGTGGAGTCCCCAGACTCAAACAGGGACATGGGCCGCATACGGATTCGGCGCACCCGGCCGGCGCCGGTGTGGCGGGTGACCTCATCGGCGGGCTGAGAGGAGCCGGCTAGTATGAACAGGCCACGCTCCCCAGTCGTGTCGCAGGTGTGGCGGATGTGGTTCCAGAGCATCGGCAGCACCTGCCACTCGTCCAGCAGGCGCGGGGACGGGCCCTCCAGCAACGCCACCGGCTCAACGGCGCCGATCGTGCGCGCGTCGAGGTCGGTGTCGAGCCGGACTGCGCTGTTGGCGAAGCGAAGGCCCGTCCAGGTCTTTCCGCAGGCCCTAGGACCCTCGATCACTACCCAACCCGCAGCGCCGAGTCCCCGGCACATCTCGCCGTCTACGACTCTGGGCAGGTAGCCTGCGGGGGTCAGACCGCTTGGTTCGTTCAGCGGAGTCCCGCTCACTGTCCCAGTCTCCTCGCTCTGGTTACACAACTTAGTTTATACACTTCAACACTCGACTGTTGTACACATCGTTATCCCCGCGATATACAGTTCGTCAACTTTCGTAGGTCGTTGGACGGATACTCAGGTAGTCAACGGTGGTGCGGCGGGCGAGTATCTGCGCTCTCGCCCGAGCGGTGTCGGTCTATCGGGGCGAACGGGACGTGATGCGCAGGCGGCGGCCTGAGATGCCTGCCAACTGATGCCTAAGTCATGGTCCAGGAATCTCGCTAGCCGCCCGACAGTTCCACCCAGGACTCGGCGAAGGCCAGAAACGCGCTGGTGATCGGCTGATCGCCGACCTGGCGAGGAAACACGACTCCAGGGATCCGCTCGTCCCCGATCAAAAGGGTCGCGGTAGACGCCGACAGCAAGACCGAGAAGACATCCATGGCGTCTTGTTCGCCGGGTTGGGCCAGCCGCTCTACGTGAAAGGGCGTCGCCAGATCGTTCCAGACGGCGCGAATGGTCACGTTTCCTGCTCTCACGGTTTCCGTCCAGCGTCTCGGTAGTTCGTCGACATACGTAAAGCCTCCCGCCGTGACGATCGGCAGGTCGACGAGACCTTTCAGGTCCCGGTACAGCGGGCTGCCGCCCAGGTACCAGTGAAGCAACCAGCCGGCCAGGGCGGGATTGTCGGTATAACAGGCGTTGCGCGGGTCCGCTGCGTTGGGGTCGGCCAGCACGAATACGGCGTGGCCGGGGCCGTGCGGGCTGAGCCTGAGCCGAAAGTGATTGACGAGCGCGGCGTCGGGACCGCCCGGCTGGGTTTGCAGCCGCAGGATGTGGTTCTCACCGGCAATGAGAACCCGTCCGGGGTTGTTGATGGGGCGCTCAGCCATGGCGTCTGCCGGTCGGGAGGCGCGCCCAACGGCGAACGGCCCGAGCGAAGATCAGCGCGAGCAGCGTCGCCACTACCGCGCCAGCGGCCAGTCCGGCGTACGCGCCGCGCATCCCGCCGTTGAGCGTGGGGTCAAACGGCCCGCGCGGGTCGCCGCTTTGCAGGCCGATCAGTCCTCCCACGACGCCGCCCACTATGGCGACGAGCGCGATGAGACAGATCGATCCTCCGAGGGCGGCCAGGCGCAGGCTGCCCGTCACCTGGATGGGTCTCGAGACCTCGCGGGCGTGCGGGCGCGGCCGCCGTGACGGAGGGCGGCGCGACGGCGGGCGGCAACGGCCCGGCGGGCGCGCGCGGCGTCGGCCTTGGGCGGCGCTTCGGTGTCGACCACCGGCGGGTTGGGGATGACCTGCCAGAAGTTGCCGACTTCGGTCTCCCATGCGTCAAGAATGCGTCGGCCGAGTGCGCTGCCGGTGGCGTCAACGTGTTGCGTGATGAGGCTCCGCAACTCCTCGGCGGCCTCGGGCGTGGCCACACGTGCAACGCTGACCAGTTCCGGATTGAACCGCTTCAGGAACATATCGCCACGTTCGTAAATGTAGGCCGTACCGGCCGACATGCCGGCGGCGAAATTCTTGCCGGTAGGGCCGAGGACAACCACCGTTCCGCCGGTCATGTATTCGCAGCAGTGGTCGCCGACGCCCTCGACAACCGTTTGCGCCCCGCTATTCCGGACGCCGAAGCGTTCGCCGGCCCGGCCGGCCACGAACAGGCGGCCCGAGGTGGCGCCGTAGAGAACGGTGTTGCCCATGATGACGTTCTCTTCAGGCGCGAAAGCGGCGCTGTCAGGCGGACGAACGGTGATGACGCCGCCTCCCAGTCCCTTGCCGACATAGTCGTTGGCCTCGCCGATCAGGTCCAGCCGAAGTCCACGGGTGACAAAGGCGCCGAAGCTCTGGCCGGCCGTGCCGTGGAAGGTGAGGCGGATGCTCTCGTCCGCGATCCCGTCCTCAAAGCCAGCGCGCACGATCGCGCCGCTGAGTTGCGCGCCCACCGCGCGGTCGGTGTTGGCGATTGGCAGATCAAGCGACAGCGACACGTCGGGCAGCGCCGAGAAATCCAGGCGCTCTATGAGCCCGGTGTCCAGATGGCTGTCGTGCGGCCGGTCGTTGCGTTCGCGATGGCGGCGCAGCGGCGACACGCGGGTTTCGTCGGGCGGGACCAACAGGTCGTGCAGATCAAGCGCAGCCGCGCGGCCTGCGTCGAGATCAGGGTCCGGCTCAAGGTATTGGACCTGGCCGACCAGGTCGTTGAAGCGAGCGACACCAAGGCTGGCCATGATCTCGCGAACGCCCTGGGCCAGGTGGGTGAAGAAACGGACGACGTGTTCCGGCTCTCCGGCGAAGCGTTCGCGCAGGTCGGCTCGCTGGGTGGCCACACCAACCGGACAGGTGTTCAGATGGCACTGGCGGGCCATGATGCAACCGACGGCCACGGCAGCCACGGTACCGAAGCCGAACTCCTCGGCGCCCAGGATGCCGGCGATAACGACGTCGCGTGCGGTCTTCAGACCGCCGTCGGTCTTGACCAGGATCCGGTCGCGCAGGCCGTTGCGCACGAGGACGTGCTGCGTTTCGACCAGGCCGATCTCCCAGGGAACGCCGGCATTCTTGATTGAGCTGATGGGCGAGGCGCCCGTGCCGCCGTCGTGGCCGCTGATGAGCACGTAGTCGGCGTAGGCCTTGGCCACGCCGGCCGCGATGGTCCCCACACCCGACTCGGCGACCAGCTTCACACCAACCGCGGCGTTCGGGTTGGCGTGCTTGAGGTCGTAGATCAACTGCGCCAGGTCCTCGATGCTGTAGATGTCGTGGTGCGGCGGCGGCGAGATGAGGGGAATGCCCGGGATGGTGTGGCGCAGGCTGGCGATGTAGGGCGACACCTTGAGCGCCGGCAGTTGCCCGCCCTCGCCCGGCTTGGAGCCCTGCGCCATCTTGATTTCGAGTTGATCGGCCTTGGAGAGGTAAAGCGGCGTGACGCCAAACCGGCCCGAGGCAACCTGCTTGATGCGGCTGTCGGGTTCCTGGCCGTTCTCGTCGGGGGTGTACCACGTGCGGTCCTCGCCGCCTTCGCCGGTATTGCTGCGCGCACCCAGACTGTTCATCGCCTTGCTCAACGTGCTGTGGGCTTCGGGGCTCAGAGCGCCAACGGACATGGCCGTGGTGGTGAAGCGGCGCACGATGGTTTCAATCGGCTCGACGTCGTCGATGGGAATCGGATCGCCTTGGGGGGCGAACCGAAGCAGGTCGCGGATTGCATACGGATCGCGGTTGTTGACCACGCTGTCGTAGGCATCGAAGTCCTCGCGGTCTCCCGTCCGGATCGCTCGGTGCATGGCCTTGACAAAGCCCGGGTTGGCAGCGTGGAACTCGCCGTTGCGCCGGTAGCGCGCCCAGCCAATGTCGGCCGGCTGCGGCGGGGCCTCAGGCTCAAACGCTTCGGCATGTCGTGCCAGGGCGTCGGCCGCGAGTTCCTCGAACCCGATGCCGCCCACTCGCGATGGGGTACCGGGGAAACAGCGGTCGATTACCTCGTCGGCCAGGCCGACAGCTTCAAAGACCTGAGCGCCCTGGTAGCTGCCGAGGGTCGAGATGCCCATCTTGGACAGCACCTTGCGCACGCCATCCTCGGCAATGCGCAGGTAGGTCTGGCCGAGGTTCTCAGACCCGTTGGTTGCGACCGGTTCAAGGCTGTTGACGGTGGCCAGCGCGAGGTACGGATTGACCGCGCCCGCGCCATAGCCGATCAGGGCGCACAGATGATGCACGTCCCAGGCCTGCGCCGTGTGCACCACGATGCCGGCGTGCAGACGACGCCCGGACTCAATCAGGGCAAAGTGCAGCGCGCCCACCGCCAACGCAATTGGAATAGCCGCCCTGGTCCGATCCATCCCTCGGTCGCTGACGATCAGGATGCGCGCACCGTCGTCGATAGCGCTCAGCGCCTGCCTGACCAGTTCGTCCAGCGCCAGTTCCAGCCCGGCCGGCCCCCCGGCCACCGGGAACAAGGCGTCGAGCCAGGCTGTGGCGAAGTCGGGATTCTCCAGCTTGTCAATGCGCCGCAGGTCTTCGTCGCTCAGCAGCGGCGAATCCAGGTGCAGCAGATGCGCGGCCTCCGGCGTGGGCACCAGGAAGGTGCCGCGCGCGCCGAGGCGCGTCATCAGCGACATGACCAACTTCTCACGCAGCGGGTCGATGGGCGGATTGGTGACTTGCGCGAACCTCTGGCGCAGGTAGCTGAAGACGGACGGCTGGAAGCGCGACATAACAGCGAGAGGCGCGTCGTTGCCCATGGAAAAGACCGGGTCCATGGCCTGGAGCGCCATGGGTTCCAGGATGTGGGTCAGGTCCTCACGGGTGAAGCCCAACGCACGCTGCCAGCGCTGCACCTCGGGGCCGGCCAGCCCCTTCGTGTTCCCGTCCAGATCCACGCTGAGCGACCGGTCGATTGTGACGCGCTGATCGTGGAACCAATCGCCGTAAGGCTTGTTCTCGACAAATTCGCGCTTGGCGGCATAGTCGGTGAGCAGGCGGCCGGTTTCCAGATCGACCGCGATCATGCGCCCGGGACCGAGACGGCCCTTGGACACGATATGCGAATCGTCGATGTCGATCACGCCGACTTCCGACGCCATGAGCACCATGTCGTCGTCAGTGACGAAGTAGCGGGCCGGACGCAGGCCGTTGCGATCCAGCGCGCCGCACACCCAGCGCCCGTCGGTGAAGGCGAGGGCGGCGGGGCCGTCCCAGGGCTCCATGAGGCAGGCATGATAGGCGTAGAAGTCCTTCAGATCAGCCGGCATCTCCCGGGCATCGCGCCAAGCCTCCGGCACCAGCATCATGGCGCTATGCACCAGGTTGCGTCCGGATAGCGTGAGCAACTCAAGCACCTGGTCGAGGCTGCACGAATCCGACATGGCGGAGCCGACGCGATCCGTCATGGGCCGAAGGACGGCCGTGTCCGCGCCGAACAGGGGATGCTCGAGACCGCCTTCGCGGGCGAACATCCAATTGCGGTTGCCGTCCAGCGTGTTGATTTCGCCGTTGTGCGCCAGCATCCGGAATGGCTGTGCCAATTCCCAGGTCGGACTGGTGTTGGTGCTGTAGCGCTGGTGGAACACCGCCACGGCCGTGCGATAGCGGGGGTCGCTGAGGTCCTTGAAAAAGTGGCCGACTTCGGTGCCGACGATCAGGCCCTTGTAGACGATGGTGCGCGAGGAGAGCGAGACCACGTAGTGCGCATCCAGCGACTCAGCGCGTAGACGGCTCTCCAGTTCCTTGCGTCCGAGATACAGCCGCTGCTCGGCGGGGAGCAGATCGCTCGAATCCTGGTTATCGACGAGCAGCAGATGCTTGATGTCCGGCATCGTGCGACCGCCGGCCGTGCCCAGCACGTCGCGGTCCAGCGGCACGTCGCGCCAGCCCGCCACGCTGAAGCCGCGACGAGCGCAAATCGCTTCGGCCAGCACTTGGGCACGATGCGTGCCGCGCGGGTCATGCCGGTCCAGGAAGAAGACCCCAACGGCCATCCGGGCCGGGTCGACGCTGGGCCAACCGACGTCCGCGAAGACGCTCGCCAGCAGTTCGCGGGGAAGCTGGGTGAGAAGACCGGCGCCGTCGCCGGTACGCGCGTCGGCCGCAATTGCGCCTCGGTGCGTCAGCGACGCTACGGCCTCGAGGGCCCGCTCCACGATCTTGTGCGATCGGCGACCCTGAATGTCGGCCACAAAGCCCACGCCGCACGAATCGTGCTCGTAGCGCGGGTCGTACATGGCGGCCAAGGTAGGGATCCTCTCGGTCAGGCGGCTGGTGGAACGACTAGTGCGACGCCAGAGGCTGTGGAATGGGAAGTCGTGCGGCGCGCCCGACTCCGGCGGTGCCGGTCATCGGTCGGTGGTCGTTCATTAGCGTGGCAGGCGTTACGGCTCTCGAGTGACCTGAAACCCCACGGAGCCCACCGTGCAAACGGTATGCGCCGCCAAGGCCAGCGTCATGCGGGTTCGGCACAGAGTAGCGCATGCAAGGGTTGCGCGCCCGAACTTGGTCGGGACGGCGGATAGCCGGTGCTACGATCAGGCGATGCGCGCCTGACCTGTTGCCATGTTCCGCGTGCTTCTCCTGGGGATGCTGGTTGCGACGATCCCGTTCCTGATTTACAGCGGGATGCGGCGTCGGCTGGCCTATGCAATCTCCGTCACGGCCACGATCTATCTGATCGTGATCGGACTACGGGTTCTCACCGGATTCTGGTGGTTTCGCGAGGAACTACAGAACACAATCGGCGCAATTGGAATCATCGTGTTGATCGCCTCGGCCATCTATATGGCCATGCGGCACTACGGCGAACGCACCGTGCGGCGAAAGCTAGCGGAGCGAGAGCAATCGCCAGACGCGCATCGGAGCCTGATAGATAATCTACGGCGGACGCTTCGCGACTAGCCAACGCCCAGGGAGCAGCTCGTGGCCTTCACCATCAACGAAACCCCCGTGCACTGGGATGGCGTAGCGCCGCCCGCCCGCATGCCGCCGTGGCAGGAAGTGGTCTGGATCGGCATCCCCGGTTATTCGCGGCGCTTATGGTTCATTTCCAAAACCGGGATGAGTTGGCAGCAGCGGCAGCGCGAAGAAATCATCCGCAAGGGTCGTGAGTTGCTGATGCGCGAACGCGCGGCCGCTGGAGACGCCGCAAACTGATCCCAATCCGCCGTGAATCTCCAGCTTGAGGGTCTGGCTGCCGCAGTCACCGGCGGCAGCGAGGGCGTCGGGCGGGCCATTGCGGCGGCGCTCGCTCGCGAGGGCTGCGATGTGGCCATCGCTGCCCGGCGTCGCCAGGTCCTGGAGGACGCCGCACACGCCATCGCACAGAAGAGCGGGCGGCGCGTCCTGCCAATTCAAGCGGACTTGAGCCAGGCGGACGACGCCCGAACATTCGTGGCCGCGGCGGCGCGCAGCCTCGGCCGCCTGGACATCCTGGTGAATAACGCTGGAGGTCCGGGAGCTCATCGCTTCGACGGCGCCAGCGACGAGATCTGGCAGGCCGACCTGGACGTCAAGTTGTTCGGCGCGATCCGGTGCTCGCGGGCGGCGCTGCCCTATCTGCGGCGGGCCGGAGGGTCCATCGTCAACATCACGTCCACCGGCGGGCGCGAGCCGTCGAGAGCATCGGTTCCGACCTCGGTCACCCGCGCCGCCGGCATTGCGTTGACCAAAGCCATGTCCAAGGAGTACGCGGATGCCGGGGTGCGGGTAAACACCGTCATGCTCGGTTCGATCCGCAGCGCCCAGTGGGAACGCCGCTGGGAAGCAACCGGCCGCCACGGCACGCTTGAAGACTTCTACGATCGGGCCGGGGTGGGTATCCCCCTGGGCCGGATTGGACAGCCCGATGAGGTGGCTGACCTGGTGGCTTTCCTGGTGTCGTCGCGAGCGGCGTACATCACCGGCGCGGCCATCGCGATCGACGGCGGCCAAAGCAACGCCATCTAGATCCTGCTCACACTAGTCGGTCCACCTCTGCTCACGATCCGCGGATGGGACTCACCCAGGCCCGGTACGCTCGCCTGGCGCCCTACCTGCCCGTGGCGTGGGCTGCCCCGCAGTTCGGCCGCCGGTACAGCGTCTCCACGCGCCGCCATCGCTGGTCGCGGCACGGCGGGCTCGATCGAGTCTTTGAACAACTCCAGCGCGAACCGCTCGTGCGTCTCAAGCTCAAGGCGGTCGCGCTGAACCGCCCCGGTGTCAACGGCCATCCCGATGGCCTGGGCGGCGAAATGAATGGGGACCTGCGCCGCTGCTCGCGTTTCAAGAAGCAAGAAGCTCGACGTGCGGTTCCTCGCATGTATCCACACCGCTCGCATCGTCGATGCCTTGCGTGCCTGTGAACAGGCCCTGGCTACGCGCTAGTACGGCGAAACGCGCGGAGGGCCGGGATCAGCGGCCAGGACGGTGGCGTCGAAGCTGCGCTGCATCAGGTCCAGCTTGATGTCCTGGTGGTCGGGGCTGTCCCACAGGCTGTTGTGCTCGTGTGGGTCGGCTTCCATGTCGAACAGTTCGCCGATGCCGTGGCCGTGGTAGATGTTCAGCTTCCAGCGGCGATCGCGATACATGGTGGCGAAGGTGTGATCAGGCCTGTCGACGGCGTCCAGGTATTCGCAGCGCACGAAGTCGCGGTGCGTGTCGGGCGCAGCCTCGCCGGCCAGGATCGGCCGCAGCGTGCGTCCCTGCATGGCCTCGGGCACGGGCAACCCGGCGTACTCCAGCAGCGTCGGCGCGATGTCGGTCAGCTCGACCAACGCGTCGGTACGCAGACCGGCCTGGATCTCGCCTGGCAGCCGCCAGATCAACGGTACGCGGCTAAGGCCGTCGAAGAAGCGGCACCCCTTCTGGGTGAGGCCGTAGTCGCCGGCCGACTCACCGTGATCGCTGGTGAAGATGACGATGGTGCGCTCGGCCTGGCCTGACGTCTCCAGGGCGTCCATAAGCCGGCCGAACTGGTCGTCGATCTGCTCGATCATCGCGTAGTAGGCGGCCTGGAGCTTGTTGCCCTCGAATTCCTCCGGCGGCTGTGACTCGCTCTGGAAGTCGATGCCGGACGCGGTGAGCCGGCCCTGGTGTTCAAGGTCCGACGGTCGGAAGTACGGACCCGGCAGCGCTTCGGGGTCGTAGCGGCGGTAGTACTCCCAAGGCGGGTTGAACGGCGGATGCGGGTCGTACACGTTCACGCTCAGAAACCAGGGCTGGTCCGCTGGACGCGGCTGGTTGATGAACTCGATCGACGCCTCGGTGCCCCAGGTCGTCTGGTGTACCTCCGGCGGCGTGTTGTCCTGCTCCGGCGTGGGCTCCATCAGCGCCCCGGTGAGGTGGCGTCGGTCGAAGTTGTGCAGCAGCACTGAGTAAGGGTCCACGCCCTGCGCCTGCACCCAGGCGGCGTAGTCGTGCTGATCCAGCGGCCAGTCGTTGCGGGGCGCGTGGCTGTACTTGAAGTAGCGATAGCCATCGTTGACCCGCGGCTCGCGGCCGCCGAAGGCCCCGGCCAGGTGCAGCTTGCCGACCAGCCCGCCGTCATACCCGGCCTCAGCCAGCTGACGCGTGACGAGGTTGGCGGCGACCTCGCGATGAACCCAGCCGTTGCCGTTGCGCGGGTTGTGCACGCGGCTGGGATACATGCCCGTCAGGAAGCTTGCGCGGCTGGGCGTGCAGATGGGGCTCTGGCAGTAGGCGTGGGTGAAGGCCGTGCCCTCGGCCACGAATCGGTCCAGGTTCGGGGTGCGGATGTGCGGGTTGCCCAGCGCGGCAATGGTGTCGAAACGCTGCTGGTCGGTGCAGTACCAGAGGATGTTCGGGCGCTGGAACGTCACGTCGGCGGCCACCAAGCGGATCAATCAGGCACGGGAGCCCCCACGCTACCGCAAACGGCCGTCGAATGTTGTGGGTGCATTATTGCCAGGCCCGGGTGAAGGAGTTTCGGGCATCAGGATCATTGCCTCGGGCGACGGCACGCGACCATGGTCAGGGGCTCGAGGTCACGATCACCGCGCAGCAGTCGGGATGGGCCGTGCGACATGGCCCGCTACAGTCGAGCAGGGCGCGTTGAAAAGAAACTCCGCGCACCTAAGGAGGGATCGCCATGGAAATCGCCGTCACGGTCATCAGCGTCTGGCTAGCCATAACGTTTGTGGGGGCCGGCGGAACGAAGCTGCTTGGCATGCGCACGCATGTGGAGAGCTTCCGGCGATGGGGCTATCCGCCATGGTTTCGCGTGGCCATCGGCGTTGTTGAGGTGGGTGCGGCTGCCGCGCTGCTGACGGGGATATGGGTGGAATGGTTGACTGTCGCCGGGGGCCTGGTGATCGGTGGTGTGATGCTCGGCGCCGTGTATACCCACACCATCCGTGCCCAGGAGATCCCTCAGATCGTTGCTCCAGTGATTCTGGGAGCTTCGGCTGCCGCCGTGACCGTGCTCAGGATGGCGCTAGCCGCAGGCTAGACCCGAATCGCGTCGACGAGCGATGGCGGATCAGGGCTCAATCATGCCCACGCGGCGTGCGTTGCCCCACGCCGTGCGCTGGTTCCCAAGGTTCATATACGTTGCGAGTTGGATGCGCTGAGGCGACGCCGGGCGGGGTAGGCGTCCTGCGGATCGGGGCAGGATCACAGGATGTTAGGCCGCTGGTGCGCCAGCGGGGACTCGCGTGGCTCGCTGCCGAACTCGGCAACCCTGCCGCATGGAACAGTGGGCGGTGGCTCGTGAAGCAGCGGCTGTGCTCTGCCGGAGGTATTGGGGTGTCACGGGAGCTTTGGATCCTGAGGGCGTGCCAGATTGGCTGGACGAGGTCCCACTGACCACACTATTTTTGGGCGGCGCGTGCTAGATTGCCCTCGGTGACCTTGGAATTGAATCTTCCGTCTGCCGCCGTCTGCGAGGTTTCTCGTTCACATCAAGCCTTTCGATTCTCGAACGGTCTGCCTGAATCGACCTTTCCGACATCTGGTTCACTGCGGCGTTTCGTTGACTGACGGATGGTCTGGACCTCCCGCTCGAAGGCGGGTGTAGACGGACGCGCGTCCACGGCGACGGCGTTCAGGAACGGTTTCGAATGAACATATATGTCGGCAACTTGCCGTATTCGACCACCGAGGAAGAACTGCGCGAGCAGGCTTCGCAGTACGGCGAACTCACGTCGTGCACCATCATCATTGACCGTGAAACCGGCCGGTCCCGCGGCTTTGGGTTCATCGAGATGGCCAATGAGGATGAGGCCCTGGCGCTGATCGAGGGCTTGAACGGCAGCAACATGGGCGGCCGCATGCTCACGGTGAACAAGGCCCGTCCGCGGGCGCCCCGTGGCGGCGGCGGTGGTGGCTACGGCGGCGGTGGCGGCGGCTACGGCGGCGGTGACCGCTACTAGGCAGCTAGCCTCGTTGGGCCACGAGCCCGACTGACATCTGATTCGGAAGCGCCGGCAGGTCCGGCGCTTCCGGCGTTAAGCGACGCCCAGTTCAGCCAGGCGGGTCGGCTCGCCAAGGTAGTAGCCGACGTCAGCCAGCGCCCGCTGCAACTCTCGGATGTTGACGTGGCGCGGGGGCACGCCTTCGGCCACGGCGCGGGCGGCCGCCATGCCGGCAACGCCGCCCGTGACCTTGGCGATCCAGCGCCAGCGCAGGCTGGCCGTGCGGTCGCGACCGATAGAGCGTCCCGCCGCCAGCATGCCCTCGATGCCCTGTGGCAGAAACTGACCCAGCGGCATGTCGAAGTGGTGACCCTCTTCGCGCTCCCGCAGGTTGACGAGTTGGCGAGTTCGGCCGCCCTTGCGGACCTCGTCGTCGTAGCGGTAGAGCGTGGTCAGCACATGCACCACGTCGTTGAACCGCCGCTCGGCCACGATGTCGTCGCGACTGAGGGTATAGTCGGGCACGATCGTGCGGCTCCAGCGCGTGCCCATGTAGGGCGCGATCTGGCTGACGCGGGCGTTCTGGAACCCGGGCACGTGGCGCTTATAGAACTCGATGGTGTCGTACGCGTGCAGCCTGGCCGATGACTCGATGGTGGACCGCTCCATCGCGTTCAGCGCCGACAGGGTGTGATCCGGCCAGCGCGTTTCGATGGTTGTCACGTCCTGATCGTGGGTAGCGAACGGGATCTTGTAGGCATGCGCGCCGCCGGGGATTGAGGCCACGTACTTGTACTCGCCGGACTCCCAGTCGGCCATCATGAAGGGCAACAGCTCGCGCGGATAATTGGCCCACACCCGCTCCAGGGCGACGAAGAGCACCTCGTCCACCCAGCGCTGTTCCTCGTCGCTCAGCGGCTTGTCGCGCTCGGCCGCGCGGAACTCCTCGTAGGTCTCCCAGTCCACGTCCTCCACCCGGAAGAACAGCCCGAAGCCGGCCTCGGCGCTGGCAAAGGCGTCCTCGGTTTCGGCGCCGGCCGCAGCGGCCACGTCGGCTTCGCCGGTGGTGTCGATGACGACCTTGGCCCTGATGGCGCGCCGGCCTTCGCCGGTCTCGAAAATCACCCCCCGAACGTGGCCGTCCTCGACAGTCGCGCCGGCCACGGTGGTGGACAGCAGCAGGGCGACGTCCAGGTCGCGCAGCCGCTGCAGGGCCAGCCGCTGGAACTCGTTGCGGTCGATGACGGGGATGTGCGCCATGCCGTCCCAGCGCCAGGGCACGTTGTCGCCGCCGCTGATGAAGTCGAAGGTCTTGATACCGCCGCGTGCGTCCAATCGGTCCAGGAAGTCGCCCACCTGGCCGCCCAACCCGCGGTCGTGCTGCTGCGGCGCCTGCCATAGATCGTGCCGCGAACCCAGCCCCGGTCCGTAGTTGCCGCCGACCGCCGAGTACTCATCCACCAGCGTGGTTCGTGCCCCGGCCGCCGCGGCCTCCAGCGCCGCGAACAGCCCCGAAATGCCCGCTCCGGCCACCAGCACGTCGGTGTCATGCAACACCGGCACCTCACGCGCCGGTTCATGGATCACATTTGCCACGGCGGACCTCTCTCCGGTTCGGCGGCGTCGTCACGAGTCCGGCGCCCAAGCTTGTCTGGCCGGGCACGGTAACAGAGTGGCTCTACCGGCGAGTCGCTTGACGTGACCTGCCGCCGAGGCTTTCCACCGGTGGTCTGCTGGCTTTGTGAGAGACATCGCCATATTGATCGTGCCGGTGCGTCATGATCTGCGGGTTGCCAAGCGAAGGCCGGCTAAGGGCGGGCGCCGACCGGACAGACGACAGGAGCAGAGGATGACCAACGGTCCGGCGGTCCTGGTGGAAGGACTGGGCAAGACCTATCCGGGCGGCGTGCGCGCCGTGGACGGGATCGACTTTGAGGTGGAGCGCGGCGAGTTCTTCGGCTTCCTGGGGCCGAACGGCGCCGGCAAGACCACCACCATCAAGATCCTGGCCACGCTGCTGCCCAAGTCGGAAGGGCGCGTGGAGGTGGTCGGCCTGGACGTGACCCGCGATCCGAAGGCAGTGCGGCAGGCGATTGGCGTGGCGCTGCAGGAAGTGGGACTGGACGATCTCTCGAAGGGTCGCGACTTCCTGGAACTGCAAGGGCTGCTGTACGGCCTGTCGCGCGCCGAGGCGCGGAGTCGGGCCACTGAACTGCTGGAACTCGTCGGACTGTCATCCGTCGCCGATCGGCGCGTGGGTTCCTACTCCGGCGGCATGCGACGCCGGATCGACCTGGCCGGCGCCCTGATGCACAACCCCGGGGTGCTCTTCCTGGACGAACCGACCACCGGCCTGGACCCCCAGAGCCGGATCGCCGTCTGGGAGCACCTGGAAGAACTCAACGCCGAGGGCGTCACGATCTTCCTCACCACGCAGCACATGGACGAGGCCGACCGGCTCTGCCGTCGGCTGGCGATCATCGACCACGGCCGCCTGGTCGCGGAAGGTTCGCCGGCGGAACTGAAAGCCGGCGTGGGCGG
>DAOUJT010000065.1:0-4974 GCA_034422315.1 Chloroflexota bacterium
GAGCCTGCCCCTGCCTGCCCTGGACTCGATCCAGGGGACGCGATCCGGGGCGGGGACCCAGTAGCAACCAACCGCCAAACCCCACCCAGCGTCTCTGGTGAGCCTGTCGAACCACACCCCCTGGCAACCCAGCCAGACCAAATGCGCCCAACCTCCGCCTCTCCCCTCACCCCGCGTCCCGCCACAACGTCATCCCGGCGTCCGCGGCCGGGACCCAGCAGCAACCGCCACGCCTGGCGCAACCTGCCACCCCGACCTCACTGCCCGGCAGCCGCTAAATCCCTCCACTCCAGGCTCTCAATCCCGTCCAACCCGCCCCCACCACCCCGCTCAACCCACGCTCCCACCAAGCCCCAGACCCACCAAAAACGCGCCCCAAATCACCTCAAGAGTTTTTTAGAAAAAACTCTTAATGCGCACGCGAGGCCCCTTCCCGCCGCCCCGCTACCCCAGCGCCAACCCCTCGATCTCCGCCCTTGCAACCCCCACCCGCTCCGCCGCCTCCAGGAACCCTTCCCACGTCGGCCCCGGCAGCTGCAGCGGCCCGCCCCCCAGCGCCGCCCGCGACCGCCGTTCGAAGTCCCCCGGCACCTGCACGTCGCTGAACCCCTCCGCCGGCGCCGCCGACCGCACCCGCTCCAACTGATGCTGGATCAGCGCCCGCGTCTCATCCCCGCGCCCAAACGCATCCACGTCAATCGCAAACGCAAACACCGACGCCCCTTCGCCAAGGTCCTCCCCCGCACTCGCCGTCACCACCGACAGCAGCGTCGTCATGATCGCGATCGCCGACCCCTTGTGCTCCCCGAACGTCAGCATCGTGCCCCCGTCGTAGAAGTCGTTGGGGTTCGTGGTGGGCCGCCCCTCCGAGTCCCGGATCCACCCTTCCGGCACCGACTTCCCGCTATCCCGCGCCACCCGCACCTTGCCCTCCGCCGCCGCGCTGGTGGCGAAGTCCATTACGAACGAATCGCCCTCCAACCCCGGCGCCCCGAACGCAATCGGGTTCGTCCCCAGCCGCCCCTCGGCGGCCCCGAACGTCGACGTCATCCAGCCGCTCGCGGACCCCAGCGACATGTACAGCACTACCCCCAGGTCCGCCGCCAGCTCGCCCCACTCGCCCAGCCGCCCGATGTGACGCCCGTTGATGATCCCGCCCATCGCAATCTGCGACTCCTGGCACTTCCCGGCCAGCTCCCGCGTCAACCGGTCCGCCGCAAAGTGCCCCAGCCCCGCTTGCCCATCCAGCACCACCGTGGTGTCGGTTTCCACGTGAATCCGCGGCCGCGCCGCCGGATCCATGTGCCCTTCCTTGATCTGCCGCACGTACTCCGTCACCCGCTGCAACCCGTGCGAGGGATGACCCGACAGGTTCGAGTTCACCAGCCATACCGTCAGTTGCTCGGCCATGTCCCGGGGTACCCCGGCGGCGGCGAATATGCGGCTACTGGCGGCGCTGACGCCGTCGATGCTGAGGTCGATCATTGGGGGATCCGTCCGGCGGCGGTCCAGCGCATGGTAGGGCGTTTCCCGACATAATGACCGGCCCCCCAACGGAAACCCGTCGCATGGCCAACCTGCTCGACCGCTGGACCTACCGCACCACCCCCACCGTCGTCTTCGGACGCGGCTGCCTGGATGAACTGCCGGAGCACGTACGCCGCATCGCCGACGGCCCGGTGCTGATCGTCACCGACCAGGGCCTGGTCAAAGCCGGTGTGGTCGAACGCGTCACCGACGAGCTGGCGCAAGCGGACATCCACGCTGACGTCTGGGACGAGGCGGAGCCGGAACCGCCCACCGACAGCGTGGACGCCTGCGCCGAAGCCATCCGCCAGACCGAACCCGCCGTGGTCCTGGGCCTGGGCGGCGGCAGCGCCATGGACACCTCCCAGATTGCCGCCTGCGTCGTCACCAACGGCGGCCGGGCCGAGGACTGGATCGGCGTCGAGGTGGTCCGCAAACCCGGCGTCCCCACCATCAGCATCCCCACCACCGCCGGAACCGCCTCGGAAGTCACCGGCAACGCCGTCATGGTGCTGCCCGACCGCTCCAACAAGCTGACAGTCGTCAGCCCCTACATCTATCCGCGCACGGCGCTGATCGACCCAGCGCTCACCGACTCCGTCCCGCCGCATATCACGGCGGCCACCGGCATGGACACCTTCTGCCACGCGGCCGAGTCATTCATCACCAAACGCGCCACCCAACACACCCGCCAGCCCGCCGCCGACGCCATACGCCGCACCCTCGAGTTCCTGCCCCGCGCCGTGGCCGACGGCACCGATCGCGAAGCCCGCGACCAGATGTCCTACGCCTGCCTGCAGGCCGGCTACACCCTCGCCAACGCCGGCGTCATCCTGGTTCACGGCCTGGCCCACGCCATCGGCGCCCGCGCCGGCATCCCCCACGGCGTCGCCAACACCCTCTGCCTGCTGCCCGTCATGCGCCTGGCCGCCGAGCAGAATCCAGCCCTGATGGCCGAACTGGCCGACCCGCTGGGCGTCTCATCCGACGTGTCGGGCGCAACGGAGCGAGCACAGGCAGCCGTGGCCGTAATGGAGCGCCTGGTGGACCAGGTCGGCCTGCCGACTCGACTGGAAGAGGTCGGCGTCCAACGCGCCTGGCTCCCCGACGTAGCCGCCGCCACCCTCACCAACACCCGTGTCGCCAACAACAGCCCCGTCCAACCGGATGCGGACGAACTCACCAGCCTGCTGGAAGGGATCTACTAAGCGAACAGCCCTACACCTCACGACAGGCCGCCAGCGCCTCCCCCAGATCCTCCCGGGCCTCAGCGTCCAACGCCTGCCAGTAATTCAGCGTAAACAGCGCAAAGGCCAGGCCATTGGTGGTGTGAATGTCGGCCGCATCGGTAGCGTCGCGTTCACCCAACTCGTACCAAACCCCGCCGTCCGGCGAGGCCAAGCGACGAAACATCGCCGCGACGCAGCAGCGGGTGGACTGGACGGCTTCGGCGCGGCGGTGCTCAGTCCGCCGCCCGTACTCGGCCAGCAGGTGAACGGCGTCCATGTTGGCGCACATGCCCCCGTCGTGAAACAGCCCGTCGGACCGCTGACAGTCCAGGGTTGCGTCGATCATCCGCTCAATCTCCGGCTCGTCCACCCCCAGCGGCCACAGCAGGTTCAGCGCCAGATTCCGGTGCCCGCGCATCGCCCAGCCCAGCTCCACGCCTGGCCCGGTGCCGATGAACCCGTTAGCCGAGTCTCGGCGCGCCTCCATATAGGCCAGCACCTGTCGGCCCTGATCGTCCAGGTCGTCAACGTGGTCGCAACCCGCGAACCGCGTGTAGAACCACAGGTACTGAAACGCCGCCTTGGCGGCGCCGCGCGGATCTTCGGCCCAGGCCCGGTCCAGCCAGGGCCGCCAAGCATCCTTGCCCACCGGCACCCACGGCAAGTCAGACAGACGATCCAACCCACGCGGAAACGGCCACGCAGGCTCGTCCAACACCTCAAACCCAATCCGCACAACCGCGTCAAAGTGCATCCGCCACGTGCCCGGGCCGCCGCCGACCTGGGTGGCGGTGGGCTCGTAGATGCCCAGGTCGGGGTTAAAGGCCGCATGCAGCGCCGCCAGCGCCCGCGGATGCGCGCGGTCGATCGCGTCCTGGGCGCCAACCTGCCGCAGGGCCACCAGCGCCCAGACGGTGGTCTCGATATCGGCGGGAGCGCCGGGTTGTGGATTGTCGCGGAAGGGCAGCAGGTCGTCGGCGTGCGCTTCGACGCTCGCCACGTATCGAACGACCTGGTCCCGCAGCCAGGGCGGGGGGTTGTGGAGGCCGGCGGCCTGCGAGACCAGGGGCCTCAGCTTCAGCCCTCGCGTGCGTACGCCAGCATCCGGTCCCGATTCATGCCCTCAAGTCCCAGGTCGGCCAATGTACGGCGATTGGTATCCAGCGGCTCGTGCAGAACGGTGAGGCCCAGGGTAATAACCGCGTCCATCACCGGCGTGGGCACCTCCAGGGCGGCGCCGAGGCCGGACCAGGCGCGCAGGCCGTAGGGGACGTCCTCGGAAAGCCAGCGGGTGTCGAGTTGGCCGGGGGCCTTGAGGGCGGTGAGCATGCGGCTACCGTTGATGGTGGCCCAGAGGTCGGACGGCTCGGCTTGCGGACCGAAGCCGGCGGCGTGGAATGCTTGGGCGGCGTCGGGCAACTGGTGGCCGAGGGCGGCGGCCACCGCCCGGCGCTCCCCGTCCAGCGTCATGATCGCGTCCACAACCCCGGGCGTGACGCCTTCGTCGTAGAAGTAGAACTCACCGCGCGAGCGCTCGATGCGCCCGGCATTGAGCAGCACCCCGGGCGGATGCACCACCGGGTTCATGGCGCCCAGGCCGCAGGCGAACACGTCCGGCAAAGGCACGATTCCGGGGAAGAAACGCTCGAGCGCGCCATGCACGCGCTCGGTGGCCGTGGCCGGAAAAACGCCCAGCCCCATGTGCGGAACCACTCCCCAGATCGTCGCCTCGGCGGGACCGGTCTTGCGGCAGACGTAGGGCGCGGTGTCGGTCTCGGCCACGGGAATCGGCGGCGCGCCGGCATCGCGGAGGATGCGCGCCACTTCCAGAGCCCCCAGAGTTCCGGGCATCAGGGTCAGGGCGTGGTCGTCGCGCAGGTGTGGCGCCAGCGCCTCCGCCCAGGGGGCATGACCGTAGGCGGGTACGATGACCATCAGTGTGTCCGAGGCTGCCGCGGCCGCCGCCATGTCGTCCGTGATCTCCGCAATCCGGGCCGCGCCCGTATGCGCGACTCCCAGCAACTCGATCCTGCGCGACTCGCGCACCGGCGCGATGGCTTCGGGAAAAGCCGGCAGCTCGCCCAGAGTCACCGAATGCCCAGCCAGCGACAGGTTCGCCGCCACCGCAAAGCCCGTGTTTCCGGCCCCAAGCACCGTTACATCCGTAGCCACGCAATCCTCCCCGGCGCCCCGCAACCACGCGCCAAGCCTAAGGCGA
>DAOUJT010000066.1:0-42297 GCA_034422315.1 Chloroflexota bacterium
TCCAGATTGGCCAGCGAGCCGAGTTCAGGCGGGATGAAGCCAATCAGCCTGTTCTCCGCGAGTGTGAGTTCCGCTAACTGGACGAGTCCGCCGAGTTCGGGTGGAATTCCGCCCGTCAGTTGATTGGTTGATAGGTTGAGGATCCGCAGCTCGGTCAGTTCGGACACTTCGGCTGGAATCGTTCCTGTTAACCGAAGGTCGGACAGATACAGTCGGGTCACACGGTTGGTTGGGGCAACGAGCCAGGAACCACCAAGACGCACACCCCACCAACCGAATATGGATCGGTTGGAGCTCCAATTCAGCGGCGCCGTGCCGGCCAGGGTGTCGCGGATGGCCAGCAGCACGGCGCAGTCCTGCACCAGCCCAGTGTTTTCCTGCGGATCGGGCACAGCTATGCCATTGGCGCACTGGCGGGCACGCGACGCTGTGGAAGGCGTGGCTGTCGCTGCCAGCGCAAGCGTTGGCGATGGCTGAACGGTCGGTTGCTCGACTGTCTGGGTTTGGGAACCGCGCGCCGGCGGTTCGGCCCGAGGCTGGCCATCGCAGGCCGCGAGCAGGACCAGGGCCGCAGCTGCAACGAAGCCGACAAGTACCCGCATGAACCGATAGGCACCCGAGAATCTCTAGTACCAGGGTCGGACTATACGCGAGCAGCAGAGATTTGCCGGGCACGCCGCCGGACCAAGCTAAGGGCGGGTGACCGCGGCCGGTGGTGGGTGGGAGGTATCCGTTTGGGGAGGCGGCGGCGCATGGGGCGATTGAGGTGGGGCGGCCGATTGGGAAGGTTGTGCTGACTCCCTGATTTGCGGGCGGCGCCTTCCGCCTTCGCGGCAGCCGGTCCTAGTCAGAATCTGACGGGAACGGCTGGTTTATAGCGAGTTTAGGCAGTTTATGCGTTTTCCATAAAATGGCTAACTTTGCTATAGACTCCTGCATGGACCCGATTCAGAACCCATTTGCGCCGGGAGCGGGCATGCGACCGCCGGAGTTGGCGGGGCGGAACGAAGTCCGCGAGGCCGCGCGGATCGCGCTGGCGCGGATTCGGATTGGGCGTCCGAGCAAGAGCACGCTGATGGTGGGTCTGCGGGGCATGGGCAAGACCGTGCTGCTGGACCGAATCAGGGAAAACGCCGAGGCCCAAGGCATGTACGCGCTGTCGGTGGAAGCGCCTGAGACACGGTCGCTTCCGTCCATCCTGGCACCACAGGTGCGGCAGGCCCTTCTGCGGCTTTCTCGCCAGGCGGCGGCCCGACACCTGGCGCAGCGCGGATTGCGAGCGCTTGCCGGTTTCGCTAACGCGCTCAAGGTGAAGTACCAAGACATCGAAGTCGGGCTCGATTTCGAACCCGAACCAGGGCTGGCCGACAACGGGGATCTGGACACCGATCTCCAGGACCTTCTGCAGACCGTTGGCGAGGCGGCGAGGGCGGATGAAAGCTGCGTGGCGCTGATCATTGACGAACTCCAGTACGTGGAAGAAGAGCAGCTGGCCGCACTGATCACGGCTCTACATCGAGCGGCCCAACGCCAGCTTCCGGTAACTATGATCGGGGCTGGGCTGCCCCAGGTGCGGGGACGGATGGGACGGGCCAAGTCGTACGCCGAGCGGCTGTTCGAGTTCCCGGAGATCGCCGCCCTGTCGCCCGACGACGCCAAGCTGGCCATTGCCAAACCTGTGATGGCGGAAGGCGTGCAAATCGAGCAGGACGCCCTCGACCTCATCGTCGAGAAGACGCAGTGCTACCCCTACTTTCTCCAGGAGTGGGGCAAGCAGACGTGGGAAGTCGCCGATGCGTCGCCGATCACGTCGGCCGACGTTGAAGCCGCGTCAATCCTGGCGGTCGCCGGCCTCGATCAGAGTTTCTTCCTGGTCAGGTTTGACCGGCTGACGCCCTCCGAGAAACGGTACCTGCGCGCCATGGCTGAGCTAGGGCCTGGGCCACACCGATCCGGTGCAGTTGCACAGGTGCTTGGACGGCGCGCGACTTCTCTCGGACCGACACGAAGTCAGTTAATCAACAAAGGCATGGTGTGGAGCCCAAGTCACGGGGATACCGCGTTTACCGTGCCGATGTTTGATGAGTTCATGCGGCGGATCATGCCGGGCGAATCTTGGGGACATGCCTGAACGTGCAGCAGCGCGCGCAAACGCGCGAGACGACACAGCTGGCGGCATTGGGACAGTTGCGGCCGGTGGTGGGTGGGAGGTATCCGCTCGCGGAAGAGGCGGCGGCGCGGGCGGCGATTGAGGCACGGAAGCTAACTGGCAAGGTCGTGTGGGTTCCCCAGGGCTAGCTGGTCTTCGTGCCCAACTCGCATTCAGATCGGAGTACCCGGTATCAAAGGATCAGCAGCCTCGGCGCTGCTCCGAATCAGCGAGTGAGTCGGTTGCCGCTCAGGCTCAGCTCCCGCAGGTTGTCCAGGCTTTTGAATTCGTCGGGTATGTCTCCGGTCAGGTTGTTGTTGCTCAGGTCGAGAACTTCCAGGTGAACCAGCTCTCCCAGCTCCGGTGGGATAGAACCGGAAAGCTGGTTGTCGTTGAGAAACAGAACCCTCAGTTCGGTCAGAGATCCCAATTCAGATGGAATCGGCCCGGTCAGCTGGTTGACATCGAGGCCCAACTCCCAGAGCTTCGCGAGGGATCCCAGTTCGCGGGGAATCGAGCCAGTCAGCTTGTTATAGGACAGGCCAAGCATCGTCAGGTTGGTGAGTCGGCCGAGTTCAGGAGGAATGCTGCCGGTTAGCTGGTTACCCCAAAGCTGTAGCAGCCACAGCCTGGAGAGGTAACCAAGTTCGGGGGGAATCTCGCCGGTTAGTTTGTTGTCGATCAGCGACAGGGTTTCCAGTGCCGAGAGCTCGCTCAGCCCCGCAGGGACGACTCCAGATAACTGTGCCTGTCCGAGATTGAGGTCCGTTACCCGAGGCGGGGTGACACTCCTGATGCTGATGCCCCACCAATGCAGGACTCCGCGCTCCGGACTCCAATTCAAGGGAATCGAGCCGGCCAGTTCGTCGCGCACGGATAACAGCACCGCGCAGTCCTGAACCAGTCCCGGATTGTCCTGGGGATCGGGCACGGCTATGCCGTTGGAGCATTGGCGTACCAAGTCGGCCCGGGAGGGCACCTGGCCGGTCTCCGGCGCGGGCGCTGGCTCTTGTGGCTTCGCGACCGTCGGAGCGGGTGATGGCTCTGCCGTGGGCGTGGACGTTGGTTGGCGTGCAGCTTCGGTGACTGGCGCGGCTGTCGAAGGCTGACTCTCCTGCACGGCTGCCGTCGCGGGAGTCTGGGTCTGTTCAGCAGAATCCGATGATTCGCCGCACGCCGCGAACAGTGCGAGGGCCGCGATTGCGATCAGGGCAACAACTAGCCGCACTACCGGACCACGTATGGAAGTGCGACGTGACCATAAGGCAGCCGGTGCGCTCGTTGGCCTGATCGATCGACGTCGACACCGAGACCTGCCCTCGAGCGGCATTAGACAGTGCCGTCGATGATGATGTCTAGGAGGGTGGGGCCGGGGTGGTGGAGGGCTTGGGTCAGGGCGGGAGGGATGCGGGTTGGGGATTCGATGCGTTCGGAGGGGACGCCCATGGATTGGGCGATGGCGGCGAGGTCGAAGGGTTGGTTGAGGTCCATGCCGAGGTATTGGCTGGGGCGGTCGGGTTCGTGGAGGACGTCGGCGAACCAGCGGCGCAGGTTGAGCTTGAGGACGCGGTAGCCGGCGTTGTTGCAGATGCAGAAGACGACCGGGATCTGGTAGGCGGCGGCGGTCCAAAGGGCCTGGACGGTGAGCATGGCGCTGCCGTCGCCGATTACGGCGACGACGCGCTGGTCGGGCGCGGCGAGGGCGACGCCCAAGGCTCCGCCCATGCCCCAGCCGATGGCGCCGCCGGCGCGTTCGGCCTGGACGCGGCGTCGCTGGTCGAAGGTGACGGCGGCGTGCAGGTCGGGGCGGCAGGAGATGCTGTCGTCGACGACAATTGCATTTTCGGGCAGGCCCTCAGCAAGGCCGGCCATCATGGCGGTGGATGGCATCGGCCGGGCGCCGTCCACGTCAGGGGGGTCGGCGCGACGACCGGGGTAGCCGGTGGCCAGGCTTTCGGCACGACGATTGGCTGCGTCGGCCTGCGCGGGCGTTTGGAGTTCGCTGACGGCGGCGTATAGCTCGTCCAGCCCGATGCCCAGGTCCGACCAGAGGCCCACGTCAGTCGGTTCGACCCGTCCGATAGCGTCTTGATTTATGTCAAGGTGAACGAGGCGGGCGTCGTCGGCCAGGATTCCGGCGGCGGGGGCGAAGAAGTCGTGGAAGACGCGGGCGCCGACGGCCAGCAGGACGTCGGTTTCGGCGAAGGCTTCTCGATATAGCCCGACATAGGGCGGGAGTTGGTGCATCCACTGGGGATGCGAGGTGGGGAACATCATGGTGGGGTAGGAGGCGCCGTAGACGGGCGTGCCGAGCAGTTCGGCCACGCGGACCATCTGTTCGACCGCACCGTACTGGGCGACGCGATCGCCGACGAGAAGGGCGGGGCGCTCGGCCGACGCCAGTAAGCGGGCCGCAGCCTGGAGTTCCAGTGCGTCGGGGGTGAGGACGGTGCTGAGGTCGCCGGAGGGGGCGACGCGGGCGTCCGTCATTTCATCGAGGGCGTTCTGGGCGAGGGAGACGAAGGTGGGGCCGGTGGGGGGCGTCTTGGCTTCGCGGAAGGCGCGGCGCATGACGGCGGGAATCTGGTCGGCGCTGGTGACTTCGGCGCCCCATTTGCTGAAGGGGCTGGCGAGGTCGACCAAGTCGGTGCGGCCCTCGGCGACCTTGCCGATGGAGCTGTTGGCGGCGGTGACGACCATGGGGGTGCCGCCGGCGTAGGCGTTGCACATGAGGCTGAGGCCGTTGGAGAGGCCGGTTTCGATGTGGAGGTTGACGAAGCCGGGCCGGCCGCTCTCGCGCGCATAGCCGTCGGCCATGCCCACGGCCACGCCTTCCTGGGCGACGAGGATGTACTCGAGGTCCGGACGGTCCTCGAGGGCGTGCATGATGGCGCCTTCGGTGGTGCCGGGGTTGCCGAAGATGTACTGGACGCCCTCGGCTTCGAGGACTTCCATCAAGACGTCGCGGCCGGGTCGCGTGGGCATGGGTCAGGCCTCCTCAATCCAGGCGTCCAGCGCCTCGGCAGCGTCGATCACGTACATCTGGCGGGTTCCTTCGTGGACGGAGTCGATGCAGACCTGCCAGCCGTCACGGCTCCAGCGCGGATGCAGGTCGCAGCGGACCGGGCCAGCGTAGCGCGGCGGGGAGTGGAAGCGGCCAAGCTCCAGGGCGCGTTCGGTGGCTTCGTCGTAGACGAGGAGCCGGCGAAGGCCGCCGGTTTCCGGCTGGGTGTCCATGAGGACGTAGCGGCCGCCGGGGCGGTAGCTGCAATGGCCGTCGGGCGGTAGGACGGCGCTGCCGACTTCATGGGCGTCTCCAGAGGCCACGTTCAGCAGCCAGAAGCCCATCGGCGCCGACCTTGATTCCGGGTTGTCGGGCACGTCCGCCGGAATTGCCGAGAACAGGATTTCGGTGGGCGAGCGCCAGCACATGTGGGAGGCGCGGGTTGGCCAAATCTCGCGGACCGAGCCGTCGTCAATGCGCAGCAGCATGAAGCGAGTGCGGAAGCGAGGGACGCCGGACGGCCACCAGCGGTGGACGAACATCGCGTGCGTGTCATCGGGGCTGAAGATGAGGTGGTTGACCCAGTTGACCGCGCCGTGCATGGAGGAGTGTGGGCGGACGGATGCGATGTGGTCGAGGGAGACCTTTAGCTCGGCGGCACCGGTGTGCAGGTCGACCAGGTAGATGCCGTCCTGATCGGGATGGTCGACGCCTTCCCAGGGGTCGGGGAGGCCGGGATAGCCGACCTCGGGGCGGACGCGCAGACGGGCGAAGTTGAGGCTGAGGGCGCGGCGTTGGTCGTGGCTGACGGCGGCGATAGGCCGGTCGAGAACGTGTGACGCGCCAGATTCGATGTCGGCTACCCGAGCGACGTAGCGATCATCATCGCTGTCGTTGTAGACGATGGTGGTTGGACCATGTTTCGGGAGCCAGTGGAGCATGGCGCCCTGTTGCCAGGACCAAGAGCTGGTTGTTGCTACGGGGCGGAAGTGGCAGTTTTCCTGGAGGTCGATGGCGCCGATGGTGGCCGGGTCGTCGGGCGAGGGGATTTCGACGTCGAGGTTTACGCGCTGTGTCAGCAGGTATCGGCCCGAGGCGTCCCAGGAGGGCATGTCGTAGTAGCCGAAGAAGTGGCTGGCGGGGCCCGACGTGACCCGACGAACCTTGACGCCCCGTGCGGTCTGGATTTGGGCAGCCACGTACAGAGTCCCGGGCCCTGGGCGGGCGGATTCTAGCCGGAGCCGTCTCTGGCTTATTCGCCGTAGAGCGTGGTGCGCGGGAAGTAGCTGACCCAACCGAACCAGTAGGCGAGATGGCCGCCGAGGCGCATGAGCATTTGGTCGTCGGGGCCGACCAGGGCGTCCTCGGTGATGCGCCAGGGGCGTCCCTGCGCATCGAGCACCTGCTCGGTGCCATCGGTGGGCTGGAAGGTGTGGTCTGTGCGCTCGTAGGCGCGGATTTCCGCGCCGGCGTCCCAGACGACCGGACCAGCCCTGCGATCAATGCCAACGCCTTTCAGATCGGGTCCGCCGGCAATGACCACGATTGGCGTGTCGCCGACGCTGTCGTTGACGACGCGCTCCCGGACCACGTCGGCGGTGGCGAGGGCGTGGGGCTGACCATCGATGTGGAGCGCGTAGATGCGCGCCTTGTCGGGCAGGCGCTGGGCGGGATCGCCGGCGGGGAACATGGTTTCGGGGCTGGCGAAGTAGCTGCCGTAGGGGTTGCCCGGGGTGTAGTCGCGCAGGTGGCCAGTTTCGAGGCTGAGCACCTGGGTGTCGGGGTGGCGCTCGAGCCAGGCCTGCCAGCGGGTTACCACGACCGGAAGGCGCTTAAGTTCGATGGTGCCGTCGGCCAGCCGGCCGAGTACCGGCTCGCCGGTGAGCTGGTTCCAGAGCGTGTAGGTGGTGCGGTCGTACATGAGCTTGTTGCTGCGCATGAGGAAGCCCGAGGAGCCGAACTCGTAGGTGGCGTCGCCGACGCGGGTATCGAAGAGCACGCCGGCGCCGCAGAGGGTGCAGTAGGCGAGGGCCACCGGCACGCCGCCGACGACGTCGTTGGCCATTTCGTGCCAGTCGAGGATGCGGAGCGGGTAGGCGCGGGCGTCGCCGTTGATCTCGACGCCGAAGACCAACTCGGTGGGGGTGATGTAGTCGGCATCACCGGCGGAGAGCATGCGGGCGTTGACGAGAGCCGGGATACCGTCCAGGGCGACGCCGCCCCAGACGACTTCCTCAACGCGAATCGTGGAGGGCGCATCCTCGCGGAAGAAAGAGGGGAACTCTTCGTCGATGCGGCTGTAGATGCGGCCTTTCCAGGTGCGGAATCCGGGCGGGGGTTCGAGGTCGGTGGTGGCGTACCAGGTCACCCAGTCGGGCCAGGGTTGTTCGGGGAGGCCGGTGAGCTGACTGAGGGCGCGAATGGCCGAGGCTCCCTCGCCGGGGAAGATGCCGATTTCCTGGGCGCGGAGGACTTCGATGAGGACCGAGACGAAGCGCTGGTCGCCGCTGGCGCCGGCCTCTTCGATGGCGGCTTCGAGCTCGTCGAGGCTTGTCGTCGATCGCAGCGTCGTGAACATGCGGGTGGCGAGGTCGTCCTCAGCGGCTTCCGCTTGCGATTGTTCCTCCGACTCCGGTCCGCAGGCGGCGAGCACACCGGCTATCCCTGCCAGGGCAAGCGCGCGGCGCCGGGACAGTTGGGGAGCCTTCATTCCGTGTATCCGCGTCGTGGTCGCTTGCCTCAGCTTAGGGGGTGCGGGCGCGGGCGTGTCGTGCGAAAGGCCACACGGGCGCGTGTGACTTAGGCTGAGCGGCGCTAGGAGGGCACTACCGGGACGGGAAGCGGAGCATGCGGCTGGCGAATCGGGTCATTGGGATCACCGGCGGCGCCTCGGGGATCGGCCGGGCCTGCGCGCTGGCCGCCGCGGCGGAAGGAGCGGACCTGGCGTTGGGGGACATCAACGCCGATGGGCTGGCCGCGACGGCAGCCGAGATTCAAGCAATGGGTCGGCGGGCCGTAACCCGGCTGGTTGACGTCACCACGGACGACGACCAGGAAGCGCTGGTGGAGTTGGCGGTCAGTGAGCTAGGCGGGCTGGATGGTTGGGTGGGCAGCGCGGGGACCGGTTCCGGCCAGTTCGCGCTGGAGCACACGCGCGACGAGTGGCGGCGGGTGATGGAGGTGAACGTGGAGGGCGTGTTCTTTGGCGCGCAGGCGGCGGCGCGGCACATGGTGGCGAACGGCAGCGGGTCGATCGTGAACGTGGCCTCGATGTACGGGCAACGCGCGGTCAAGCAGCGGGCGGCGTACTGCACGTCCAAGGCGTCGGTGGTGATGCTGACGCAGGTGATGGCGCTGGAGTTCGCCGAGCACGGCGTGCGGGTCAATGCGCTGGCGCCCGGGTATACGGACACGCCACTGTTCAACGCCGGCAAGGAGCGGGACAGCGTGGAGATGGACCGGCTGATTGCGCATGTTCCGTTCAAGCGACTGGCCGTGCCTGAGGAGATTGCGGGCGCGGCGGTTTTCCTGCTGTCGGATGAGGCCGGCTTTGTGACGGGGCACATCCTGACGGTGGATGGCGGGTGGGTCGCGCACGGGCCGCGCGAGTAGCCGCCGAGCAAGCACCGAATGGCTGACGACATCTTTGGCCTTGTTGCCGCGGGCGACGTCGCGGCGGTGACGGCTCGGGTTGCCAGCGATCCCGGGGTTACACGCGCAAGGAGTGCACAGGGACTCTCCCCGATACAGACGGCGTTCTTCATGGGTCGGCACGCGGTTGTTGCCGCGCTGTTGGCGGCCGAGCCTGAGCTGGACGCTTTCGAGGCGGCGATTGTGGGCGATGTGGGGCAGCTGGCGGCGCGACTGGATGAGGATCCCGATCTATTGGCGGCTTATTCGCCGGATGGGTGGACGCTGATGCACCTGGCGCCCTGGGCAGGGCAACCTAAGACGACGCGGATGTTGTTGGAACGGGGCGCGGATTTGACGGCGGTTAGCAAGAACGCGCTGAACAACCAGCCAATGAATGCGGCCGTGGCGGGGCCGAATGCCGAGACGCGGACGGATTGCGTGCGGTTGCTGCTGGAGGCCGGGGCGGACGCGAATAACCGCCAGGAGGGTGGGAACACTCCTCTACACACCTCGGCGCATCTGGGTGACACCGCAACTGCTGATGCGCTGCTGGCACACGGCGCGGACGTTGGTCTGCGGGCGGACGACGGGAAGTCGGCGGCGGACTATGCGCGGGAAAGCGGTCACCTGGACCTGGCGCGACGGCTGGAGGCTGGCTGATTCGGCAGCGAATTCGCGTTCGACGCCGCACCGACATGAGCAGTCCGGACGCCGCCTTCGTCGCCTCGCTGCAGGCGCGGGCCGAGGCATTCAACCGCGAACTCTTTGGCAACAGGTTGCCGCTCGCGAAGGTCAGGTTCCTGCCATCCGCCGCCGTGCGGCAGCTTGGGTCGGTCCGTACGAATGCGGACCGATCGGCCTTTGTCATGCGAGTCGCCCGTCTGCTGGATGGGCCGGATGGCGAGAGACCGGTGGAGGGATCACGATTCAACCTGCGTGACGAGGTGCTGGTGCATGAGCTGGTTCACGTGGAGCAGTTCATCAGCGCGCCGGACGAGCGGCCGCATGGGCCGTGGTTTCGTGAGCGGATGCGGGCGATCGGGGCGCGTCCGCGGGCTTGTCCGACGGTGCAGCTCGAGGTGAAGGGCCGATGGTTGTACCGCTGTCCGGCCGGTCACGAGGTGACGCGCCTGCGACGCTATGGTCGGCGGCGGGTGAGTTGTCGACGCTGCGATCCGCGGGCCTACAACCCGAGGCATCGCCTGCGACTTGTAGGACAGATCACGACAGAAGGCCGCGCAGAGTAGATTAATGGAGTGAGCGTTGCCGGCTGTGGCGCTGCAACAACGAGTTCAACCACAGGCCGGAGGGCAGGAGGGCGCTGACATGTCGATGCGACGACGAATCATCTTGGCGGGTGGCGGCGTGGGAGCCATCGTGGCGATTGCGGTGGGCTGGTGGCTGGTGTCGCCACTGTTCGTGACCAATGTCGTAGACGAGGCGTTTCCGTTCGAGATGCCGGAGTCGGCGGCCATGGCGAGCATGCCGGCCGAGGAGAAGCAGGAGCTGAAGGCCGAGTTTGACGCGGCGATGCCGAGCGCCGAGACCATTGAGTCCCTGAGCCCGGATGACCGCGACAAGGTCCAGGAACGGGTGATGGAAGTTGCGGCGCAGATGCCGGACACGATGATGGACGAGCCGATGCCGGCCGGACTGGCCGGGGTGGCAGTGGCCGCGATGCCGGCTGTGACACCGGCCGCCACGGCGACTGCAGCGGCAACCGCAACCGCTACACCGGCTCCAACGGCCATGCCTGAAACGGGACCAGCGGCGGTGGCCATGGGGATGTTCATGGACGCCGACGACTTCCACCGGGGTTCCGGCTCGGCCACGATGTTCCGTGGACCGGACGGCAGTCACATCCTGCGGTTCGAGGACTTCTTGGTGACCAACGGTCCGGCGCTGAGCGTGCTGATCTCAAAGGCCGAGGGGATCACCAGCAGCGAGAACCTGGGCGAGTACCTGGACCTGGGACCGTTGAAGGGCAACGTCGGCAACCAGAACTACGAGGTTCCGGCCGGGACCGACGTGAGCGAGTACAAGACCGTGGTGATCTACTGCGTACCGTTCCACGTCGTGTTCGCCACCGCGCCGCTGGCCTAGCCAGCGGCCGCGGTGGGCGGCGGATCAGGCCGCTTCGACGAGTTCCTTGAGCTTGCGGAGCTGCTTGCGTCCGAGGTACCTGGTGAACCAGCCAAACAGGACGCCCATGACGCGGAAGAACCAGGAGGACGAGTTCACATCGCACACGTTGACGACCTCAGTACCGCCGTTGATCGGGGAGAGGTGGTACTCAACGACCATCGAGTAGGAGCCGCCGGACACCTGCGAGCCCCAGGCCTTGGGCGGGTCGTAGGTGGTGATTTCACCGTGGTACTCGGTGACCCGGCGGCCTTCGCGAATGCGCTGGGTGAAGGTGGTGCCGACGGGGTCGTCGGGGTCGAAGTCAGATGTGTAGTCGAACGTCTCCATACCTTCCGCCCATTCGCCGCGACGAGTGTTGTCGGCGAGGAGGTCGAAGACAGCCTCAGGCGAGGCATCAATCTGGATGCGTGCGAGTTCCTGCATTGGCAGTCGCCGGGAGGAGGGGGCGTTCATTCTGGCATGCGGAAGGAGCGCGTAGAGTTGGTTTCGATACGGTGTAAATCAGACGCAGGATCGACGCGTATGGACTCGACGATTCCCGCGCAGCCCGCACTGTTGTGAGGAACTCCCGGCGCGCGGGGTGGCGCTACGCAATTCGGGGATTGGCGACGCTGCGGGTCACGCCGTTCGTCTTCGTTGCGATCATGCTGCTGTTTTCGCTGCCCGCGGCCGGGGTGATCTGGATAACCGCGGCCGACGTGCCGGAGGGGCTGGGGCGGACGGCCGGGACGACGGTGTTGAACCTGTTGTCGGGCACGGTTGCGCCGGTGATGTTCATGAAAGCCGTGGCGGCCGCGCACGAAGGGCAGCGGCCCGGGTTGTGGCACCACCTGGACGACGGCACGCGCTGGTTGCCCCGGTACATCTGGACCAACCTGCACACGACGGTGGTTTTCTGGGTGCCGGTGGGGATCCTGACGCTGGGGCTGATCAGCTACCAGCGGACGGCGTTTGCCGAGTCGTTCCTGGGTGTTGTGATCTCGGTCCTGTGGATCGTGGTCATCGGGGGCGTCGGGATCTACGTGCATTCGCGGACGTTGCTGGCGCCGTTTATCGCGGTGCACGGGAACGTGCCGGGCTCACTGGCGGCGTTGGAATCGTGGCGGGTGAGCGGGCGGGAGCTTGGCCGAGTGCTTGCCACCTTCGTTATTGCCGCGGGGCCGATCGCGGTGCCGCTGGCAGCGGTGTTCATGGGCTTCTATCTGACGTTGACGGGGCCGGCGCTGGAGGTGTTTACGGCGACGTTGGCGGCGCAAGTGTGGATTGCGATCAAGCTGATCCGGCCGCCGCTGGTGGCGGCGACGTACGCCTTATACACCGAGGTCTGGCCGGGTGAGTTGGCACGCCGGGGCCGAGAGGGCCATCCCGCGACGCCATCGCTGGTGCGCTGGCTGATTGACGTCTCGTGGTGGCCGCCGCGGGTGGCGGCGGCGATGTTCAGAAGGCCGGTGAGCGGTCCACTGTAGCGACCCGCGAGCGTGACAGGAAACCGCCAAGGGGCGAGACTATGGACGACATTATTCACGTGGAACCGGGCCCGTTATGTCGCTGAATAGCGAGCAATTGGCGTTCTTCAAGCGCGAGGGGTACCTGGTGGTGCCAGACGCGTTGGACCCGGTGGGCCTACAGCCGGCGATCGACGAGATCACCGCGGCCATTGACACGCACGCCGAAGCGGCGGTGGCGGACGGAAAGCTCAGTCACACCTACGCGGACGAGCCTTTCGAGACTCGGCTGTGGAAGATTCACCAGGAGTACGAGGACCTGTACTGGTCGGTGATCTACGGACAACTGCAGGGGCACGGGATCTTCGCGTTGGTGTCGAACGAGGAGTTGTTGGATGTCGCCGAGTCGGTCGTCGGCCCCGAGATCATTGGGTCGGCGGTGTACCGGCTGCGCCCGAAGCTGCCGGGTCACTGGCACGGGGAAGTGCCGTGGCACCAGGACTCGGGCTACTTTGAGCCGGTCTGCGACAACGAGCTGATCCTGACGGTGTGGGTGCCGTTTGTGGACGCTACGGTCGAGCGGGGGTGCCTGGAGGTGATGCCGGGGGTGCATAGGGGCGGAGTCGTCCGACACATGCAACTGGAGCCAGGCGAAGAAGGTCGCCGCGCATACCTGGAGATCCTGGAGGAGGATCTGCCCGGCGAGCGCGTGGTGGCCACGCCGGTGGACCGCGGCGGGGTGGTAATGCTGACGAACCGGACACCGCACCGCTCGACGCCCAATCGCAGCGACGTGATTCGTTGGAGCATCGACATCCGCTACCAGAGCGCCGACCTGCCGACGAACTTCCCGCCGCTGGCCATGGATCGGAACGGCTCGGCCTCGGGTAACGGTGCAGACAGCGCGGACGGGTCGATGCCCGAGGCGGCACTCACCTGCTATCCACCGGAGTCGGACTTCCTGGTGCGCAGCCGGTCGCGGCCGGAGGCCGTGGTGCGGACGTGGCAGGAGTTCAACGAAGTTCGCCGTGCGCATGTGCCGGCGGACAGCACGGTGCGCTGGGAGTAGCGCCTCAAAGCAGGCGACGGCGCGGCAGCCCGGGCTAATCGCCATGGAGGTCTGGGCGTGAGGGTGCAGGCGGTGGTTTTTGATCTGTTCAATACGCTGACCGCGCCGGTGGATAACGGGGAATTCAGGGCGTCGGTGCGGGCCATAGCGGCGGCGGCCGGGATGGACCCGGAGGCCTTCACCCGGAGGTGGTTCGATCTGTGGCGGGAGCGGTTTGACGGGACGTCCGGATCAATCGAGGCCGACCTGCGGGGCGTCTGTGAGGCGATGGGGGGCGAGGCGGACGAGGCGGGAATCCGACGAGCGGTTGAGATTCGCGTGGAGTTCTCGCGGCGAACGCTGCGGCCTCGAGGTGACGCGGTCGCCACGTTGCGACGCTTGCGACGGATGGGCCTGCGGACGGCGTTGCTCAGCAACTGCTCGGCGGACGTACCGGATCTGTGGCCGTCGTCGCCATATGCCGAGCTGATCGACGAGCCGCTGTTCTCCTGTGTGGAGGGGTTGGTCAAGCCGGACTCCGACTTCTATCAGCGAGCGTGTGAGCGCCTGGGCGTGGGACCAGCCGCCTGTATGTACGTCGGCGACGGGGGCAATCACGAACTGACAGGTGCGGCGCGGGCCGGGATGCGGGTGGTGCTGATCAGGACGCCGGATACGCGGGCGGCTGCTTATGACTCGGAGCGGAGTTCCTGGCGTGGCGAGGCCATTGACACGCTGAGCGAAGTCCGGGAGCTGCTTGGCGCTGGCAGCTAGAACTGACTCGACGATGGTGCCGGCGCTGCGAGGTTAGCGGGACTTGCGGCGGGTGAAGCGGAGGCCGGACCAGGTCTGGTCGATGGAAGCTATCTTGTAGTCGACGAGACCGTTGGCGAGGCCGGTTTCGCGGACGACGCGTTCGGAGAGGTCGGACTTTACGCCTGAGGCCTTCTTCGGCCAGCAGATCCAGAGGCCACCGGGGCCAGCTTTCCGGCCGTAGCGCTGGACGCGCTCGCGTAGCTGGCGTCGGGAGCCGACGAACCAGACGATGAGGTCGCAGCGGCCCTGGACGCGGCTGCGGAAGACCACGTCATCGGGCAATGCGCCCAGGGTGGTTTGGAAGTCGTCAGGGGCTCCGGGAGTGGCGACGGCGTAGCCGGGCTTGATGCCCAGTTTGCGGGGCAGGGGCGTGCCGGCGTAGCCGGCCAGGGCAGACTCGGGGACGACGGGTTGGGACGACGGGTTGGCGATGGCGGCGCGCAGCGCGGGTTGGATGTTGGGCCATTCGGTGAAGACGGCGTCCGGGAGGAGCTGGCGCACGCGTTGGACCTTGGCGGGGTCGCCGTCGACGAAAACGAGAGGGATTTCGCGGGTGGCTATGGTCTGGCGCATGGCTACGCCGACATCGCGACCGTGGGAGGGCAGGCGTCCGAGGTCGATTACGAGGGCGTCGGGCGGATTGGCGCGAAGGGCACGCAGGCCGGCAGGGTCCAGTGGAGCGTGGTCGACCTGGAAGTCGGGATCCGTGAGGCGCGCGGCGCGTACTTCGGCCTCTGCTGCGTTCCAGTGGATCAGGCGGATGCGCAACACGTATTGGATATCTGCTTCTCTGTCGCCTGACTCAGGCCATCGTACGGGTATCCGAACGCCCGCGGGATGTGGGGCCGGCGAGGTCAGGTGGCAGAGCGAGGCGCCGCCAAGCCGTCGGGATCGATTTCGTCGGGGCGCAGACGCCAGATATCACGGACCCAGAGCGGGACACCGATTCCAACCGCCAGCGTGGCCAGACCGCCGAGCAGGATGGCGGTTGGGTTGCCCTGATTCTCGGCGACCACGGACAGTGGCAGCAAGCCAATGGGCGAGAGGCCGAAGGTCATCATGCGCAGCGCCATGACACGCCCGCGGAGGGCGTCCGGCACGAGCAATTGCAGGGCCATCTGGTTGACCGACATGTAGACCGACTGGCTGAAACCCATGCAGACCACGACGGCGGCCGCCGCCGCAAAGGAGCGAGTGAATGACAGGAGAATCAGCAACGCACCATAGGTGAGAATTGCCGCAACCAGGGCGCGGCCCTTGTCGCGAAACCGTGAGAACGTCACAACCAACGCCGACCCCACCAATGCGCCGATGCCCAAGGCGCCCATGAGGAAACCCACGGCTTCAGGGCCTCCGGCCAAGTCCTTACGCACGAACGCCGGTAGCAGAATCATCAACGGCATCCCGAAGAGTGAAGGGCCCAACGCCAACAGCATGAGCGCAAACATGATGCGGGTGCGGGCCACGTAGGCGAAGCCTCCGCGCATGTCGGCCCAGGTTGAGGAGCGCGGCCGCGACGTACGCGGGGGCGGGACGACCCGCAGCATGTTGAGGCTGCTCCACAGATAACCACCCACCTGGGCGAAGTAGGACGCAGCAATGCCGACGGCCCCGAGCACCAGCCCGGCTACGGCGGGACCGAAGATGCGGGCCGAGTTGAGGGTGGCACTGTGCAGGCCGATGGCGTTGGCGAGGTGCTGGCGCGGCACCAGCCCGGCCACGAGGGCGGTACGGGCAGGCACGTTGACGGCGAACATGGTGCCCACGATCAGCGACGACACCGCCAGATGTGCGACATGCACCCGATTGGTTGCCACCAGAATGCCGATCGTCAGCATCAGACCAGCCAGGATCAGTTGGGCCACCAAAACCATGCGGCGGCGATCCAGACGGTCGGCCAGCACGCCGCCCAGCGGCGAAAGCAGCAGCATGGGGACGGAACGGAAGAACGCCAAGAGGGCCAGCGTGAACTCTGAGCCGGTTAGTTCCAGCACCAGCCAGGCCTGCGCGACCTGCTGCATCCAGAAGGCGACCTGGCTGCCGACGTTGGCCTGCCAGAGGCGGGAGTACTGCTTGTAGGCCAGGGCGGGCGCCACACGGTCGCGCAGGCGAATCACCGGCCGCAGGAACGATTCGATAGCCGGCGATCCGATCAGAGGTTGGGACCCGAGAGTTTCGAGTTACCAGCGGAGTGTGGGGGATGGGTGGGGAATTGGGCAACCGGCAGCGGCCTGAGACTTTCGGTGAAGCGATCCGAAATCGTCCGGATACCCCGTAGTCGGTGCGGGGCTTGTTGCTAAGCTCCCGGCCAGCGCCAACCCACAAGTTTCTCTGGCAAGGCTGGTGCCACATGCGATACCTCCGAGCGGTTCTGCTTGCCTCGTTGGCGGTGGCTGCCGCCTGGGTGATGGCGCCCCCGGCGCTGGCGCAGTGGCCGACTACGTGCGTCGATCTGAATGACATCGTGGAGGCGCACCTTGGAAACGATGGGAATGTTGGGATTTATCAGCGGGTGTTCGGCGAGGAGGCGGAACAGGGCTGCCAGACCGATCACCGTGAGGACGTGCGCGGCGTGTTTGGTTGGGCATTCGACCTTGAGGCTCCAAGCACCGACCCCAATCTGCCGCTCCTGGCCTGGCCGACCGACTGCGTGGAACTGAATGACATTGTTGAGGCGCACCTGGGCAATGACAACAACGTTGCGATCTATCAGCGCGTCTTCGGCGATCAGGCCGAGGCGGCCTGCCGGAACGACCATCGTGAGGACGTCCGCGGCGTGTTTGCCTGGGCGTTCGACGACACTTCGGTCAGTGGCGCCGGGTCAGAGGATGCCGCGTCGCCACCGGCGCCGGGATGGACCTCCATCACGGTTGGCGGGTTTCACAACTGCGCCATTCGCACGGATGGAACCGTCGCCTGTTGGGGGCTGACAACGAGTGGGAGCGGGTTCTACTTCGGCCAATCCAACCCTCCAGCCGGCCTGTTTCAGTCCGTTAGCGCCGGTCTGCGCCATACGTGTGGGGTTCAGACCAATGGAACCCTGGTGTGTTGGGGATCGAACATTGCATATAGAGACAGCCACGTCGGCCAAGCGACCCCGCCACCGGGCAGGTTTCAGTCAGTCAGCGCAGGAATTTTTCACACATGTGGGGTAAGGATCGATGGAACCGTGGCCTGTTGGGGCGACAACACCGACAGCCAAGCCGGACCGCCACCGGGAACGTTCCGATCAGTTAGTGCCGGTGCCGATCACACCTGCGGCGTCCGGACCGACGGTACGGTCACCTGCTGGGGACGGAACAGGGACGGGCAGACGACTCCGCCGGCCGGAGGATTTCAGTCAGTGAGCGCCGGCCTTGACCACACCTGCGGAGTGCGAACCGATGGAACCGTGGCGTGTTGGGGCTCGAACGTCGACAACTGGAATCGAGTCGTTGGACAGGCCACGCCGCCTGCGGGCACATTCCTCTCGGTCAGTGCCGGCCTCCACCACACGTGCGGTGTGCGGACGGACCACACGGTCGCGTGCTGGGGCTCGAACAACGAACGAGGACTAGACTTCGTTGGACAGTCCATTACGCCCGCAGGTTCATTTGCAGCCGTCGGCACCGGGCACAGCCATACCTGCGCACTCAAATCCGATGGAACTCTGGCCTGCTGGGGATGGAATGGGTATGGCCAGACTTCGCCACCGGCTTAGCGTCAATTGCCCGGTGGACCATGTGTCTCGCGGTTGTGGCGATGGCGACAGATCGCCTGACACGCAGGCTTGTTGGCGACGTGCTTCAAGCATCGACCCAGTGGCTGAACGTGCCCGATTGTTCGATGATCCGGAGCACGCTTGAGGGTATAGCGGCGCTGCCAGCCCCCTGCCGTGCGCGAGCCGGCAGGGATCCGACTGAGGCTGAGGCGAGACCCGCTTTAGACGGGCAGTTCTCGTTGCATCGGCTGCGTTTGTGGCTGCTCTTGCTCTGGCGACGCCGGCGATGGCGCAGTGGCCGACGACGTGCGTTGATCTGAACGACATCGTCGAGGCGCATCTGGGAAACGATGGGAACGTTGGGATTTATCAGCGGGAGTTCGGCGACCAAGCGGAGCAGGAGTGTCAGAACGACCATCGGGACGATGTGCGCGGGGTGTTTGCGTGGGCGTTCGGCGGCGCTCAATACGGCGCGGTCGACGCCGGCTACAACCACAGCTGCGGCGTTCTGACCGACGGGACCGTCACCTGCTGGGGATTGAACGCGGCCGGTAAGTCGACACCACCGCCTGGCATCTTCCAGGCCGTTAGCAGCGGTGCTGCGCATGTCTGTGGATTGCGTAATCGTGCTATCACCTGCTGGGGTTCGAATACCTACGGGCAAGCGACGCGGGCGGCCTGACCTCAGAAGACGAGACGCAAGCCCGCGTTGGTCGGCATGGAAGCGCTCGAAGAAGTCTCAGTTGCGACGGTGGGAGCCGAGAGAGAACTCAGACCCCGTTTGTTTCCAGAAGCGCGCGCAGCAGGGCCGCGCGGGAGGCGCGCTCGTTGGGTGGGGCGCGGTAGCGTTCAGCAGTCCGCTCGTACAAGCGGTCGTTGCGCCAGCGAGGCTGGACGTGCAGGTGATAATGCCAGACGTCCTGACCTCCCGCGGGACCGTTGTGCTGGCGTGTCGAGATGCCTTCACAGCGATAGACGCTGGTCATGGCGATGGCCACGCGATGCGCCACGCTGTGAATCTGCGCCGCCGCCTCAGCCGGCAGATCGAAGATGGACTCGAAGTGGGCGTTGGGGATGACGATGACCGATCCCTCATTCCTGGGCCACCAGTGCGAGCTGACAAAGGCCGTCACGTCGGGCATGCGCAGCACGTCGGCTTCGGCACCGCCGATCACCCGCCCGCTGAAGTCGCTGCGGGCGATGCGGCAGAACGGGCAGTCGTAGTCGGGTGGAGCGTAGATCGAGGCGCTCACGATCGCTTCAGATCCGCCGGGCCTCGGTCGACGTTAGATGCGCAAGTTGCGTCTCCGTTCGTCGCCGACGAATTCCACGCATTCAGAAGTAGCTCTGCGTGACCAGATGTGCGGCGCCGCGGATGAAGAATAGCCTTGGCCACGCAGCACCAAGCGCACTGGCGCGCATGCAAAATGAGCCCGTCACGTCAGAATGCGACGTTAGACCTTGGTTTTCTCCAGGTCCTGGCGTAGGTCGCTGATCTGGTCGCGGAGGGCGGCGGCTTTTTCGAAGGCGAGGCTGTCGGCGGCAAGGCGCATCTGGCGTTCGAGGTCCTTGATGGTTTGGGCCAGTTCGACGCGGGAAAGGTCGTTGGTGCGGCGGAAGCCGATGTCGTAGGCGGGCGATTCCTCGGCAGCCTGGGCCAGGCCGTCGTGGCCGGATTCCTGGGCTACGCGCTCGGTGAGGTCGCGCAGGCTCTTGACAATGGAAGCGGGCGTGATGCCGTGTTGCTCGTTGTAGACCACTTGCAGACTGCGTCGCCTATAGGTCTCGTCAATGGCGCGCTTCATGCTGTGCGTGACCAGGTCGGCGTACATGATGACGCGGCCATGCAGGTGACGGGCGGCGCGGCCGATGGTCTGAATGAGTGATGTTTCGGAGCGCAGGAAGCCCTCTTTGTCGGCGTCCAGGATGGCCACGAGGCTTACCTCGGGCAGGTCTAGGCCTTCTCGTAGCAGGTTGATCCCAACCACCACGTCGTAGACCCCGCGGCGCAGGTCGCTGAGGATTTCGACGCGTTCCAGCGTGTCGATCTCGGAGTGCAGATAGTGGACCTTGACGCCGATCTCGGCCAAGTATTCGGCGAGGTCCTCGGCCATGCGCTTGGTAAGCGTGGTGACCAGGACTCGTTCGTGCACGTCGACGCGCTTGTTGATCTCCGCGATGAGGTCGTCGATTTGCCCCTCGGTGGCGCGCACCTCGATAGCCGGGTCGACGAGGCCGGTGGGACGGACGATCTGTTCGACGATCTGCTCGCTGTGCTCATATTCGTATGGTCCCGGCGTGGCGGACATGAACACGGCGGTCTTGATGTGCTGCTCGAATTCCTCGAAGGAGAGGGGGCGATTGTCGAAGGCGGAAGGCAGCCGAAAGCCGTACTCGACGAGCGCTTCCTTGCGGGCGCGGTCACCGGCCAGCATTCCGCGCACCTGAGGCAGCGTGACATGGGACTCGTCTACGACCAGGAGATAGTCCTCGGGCAGGTAATCCAGGAGTACCCACGGCGGGTCGCCTGCTTCGCGGGCGTTGAGGTGGCGGCTGTAGTTCTCGATGCCGGTGCAACTGCCGGTCTCGCGCAGCATCTCCATGTCGAAGTTCGTGCGCTGGCGCAGGCGGGCGGCTTCCAGCACCTTGCGGCGGGCTTCTAGCCGCGCGAGCTGCTCGTCCAGTTCCTGTCCGATGGCATCGATGGCGCGTTGCAAGCGCTCGATGGGGGTCACGTAGAAGCGCGCCGGGTAGATGGTGAGGCTGGAAAGTTCTTCAAGGATCTCGCCGGTCAGCGGCTCCAGGCGAACAACGCGTTCGAGTTCATCGCCGAAGAACTCAAGGCGTAGTACGAAGTCGTCGTAGGGCGGGTAGACCTCGAGCACCTCGCCGCGCACACGGAAACGCCCGTGCTCCAGGCTGGCCGAGGTGCGGGTGTACTGAAGGCCGACCAGGACGCGCAGCAGGCGGGTGCGGTCGTATTCGCCGCTGACTTCCAGCGACAGGCTCATGTCGCCGTAGTCCTCGGGCGGGGTGATGCCGTAGATGCAGGAGACGGTGGCCACCACGATCACGTCACGGCGCTCGAACAGTGATCGGGTGGTGGAGTAGCGCAGCTTCTCGATCTCGGCGTTGATGTCGGTCTCTTTCTCGATGTACGTGTCGCTGCGCGGGATGTAGGCCTCGGGCTGGTAGTAGTCGTAGTAGCTGACGAAGTACTCGACGGCGTTGCGGGGAAAGAACTCCTTGAGCTCGGTAGCCAATTGGGCGGCCAGGGTCTTGTTGTGGGCCAGCACCAGCGCCGGACGCTGGATGCGCTGGATGACGTTGGCGATGGTGAAGGTCTTGCCGGAACCGGTAACGCCCAGCAGGGTCTGGGCGCGGTGGCCGTCCTGGATGCCGTCAAAAAGCTGGTCGATGGCCTGGGGCTGGCCGCCGGCCGGTTGGAAATCGGCGGCGATCTCAAAGCCCGCGCGGGTGCCGCTCTTGGGAAGGGTGGCCATAGTCGATTCATTCTAGGATGTGCAGAGGGAGAGGTCGCTCCGCCAGTCAGGGCACTCGCGAACCGCGTCTTGAGCCATCTCAGCCATGAAGATCAAGAAGCCTCCAGCCATTATTCACGAAGAAGCTCGCCAAAGGAGCTATTGCGCCGCGCCGTCGCCGGCCAGCAACGCAACGCTTGCTGACGTGGTGCGACGACTTGGGTCGCATCCCGATGTCGAAGGCGCGGCCTTGGGGGGATCCGCTCAGCACTCGCAACTGACATCTGCGAGCGACCTCGACCTGCTAATCGTGGTTGTAGAGAAGTGGTCGAATCTGCGGGTTGGCGTGACGTGGATCGAGAGCCGAATGGGCGATCTGCTGTTCGCGACGCCCAACGAGGTCGAATCTATCGCCCACGCCGAGCAGGCGCTGGGCGCCAATGTATGGATACGGCGGTTGGCAGCGTTTCTGGCCAACGCGCGAATCCTTGTTGACCAAGGCGGAAAGCTGATGCGGGCACAGAAAGCGGCTCGTCGGTGGCCAGACGCAGCCTTCGCACCGACGCGAAACGACGCCTACCGCGCCTGGCACAAGATCAACTACGACCGGCAGCACAATCGGCGGATGCTGGCATCGGACGATTCGGACTACGCCACGGCTCTAGACGTTCGGTTGCTCTACGGGCTCGACGATGTCTTCACCGGATACTTCGCTCTCCGAAATTTGCGGTGGGAAGGCGAGAAAGCCGCCGTGCGGTATCTGCGCGAGCACGATCCCACCTTCCTCGTGGTGTTCAGGCGATGCTTGGCCGAGCGGGACCGTGATGCCAGATTCGCGCTGTACGAGCAGTTGTGCCAGGAGGCGACGGCGCCCGCCGGTGGACTCTGGCTCAGTGAACCAACCAGTGCTCACCTGCGCGACCCCAGTACGGCTACTCCGACGGCTCATGCCGAGGCGTCGGCGTTCGTTCGGTCACTCGTGTGTGGGGACTAGCGCCCGGCGCTATGCGCGACTTCAAGCCGCCGAAACTACAGGTAGAGTCTCAGGGGAACGTGCTGGTCGAGCGACGAGTTCGTTGGGTCTAGTCGTCCGTCAGAATTTCGTGCAGGCGCCGGCCGATGATTTCGGGTTCGCCGGGTTGCAGGTTGGCGGACGCGGCTTCGATGAGGCCTCGTGATGGGTCGAAGCGGACGACGACGGGTGGATCGCCGGCGAGGAGGGCGTCGACCACCGACTGAACGTCCGGGCCCTGCCAGTCGGGTTCGAAGCCGATGACGGCGGTGGGCACGAAGTACCGGTCGTCGTCGAACTCGACGGTGGCGCGCACGCCGTCCAGTTCGCCGACGTCGTCGACGATGATCTCTACAAGCTCGTGGAACTCGCGGAGCATTTCCTCCTCGTCGGAGTCCATGTAGCTGCGGAGGGCGGCGTAGAGGCCAACCATCTCTTCCTTGGCGATCTTGGACGGGCGGCCGATGGCGTGGTTGGGGCTGTTGTTGAGATGCGCCGCTTCGATGAGGTCGGCACGGCCGTAGAGAAGGCCGGTGGCCTGGGGGCCGCGGATGACCTTACCGCCGCTCATAGCGACCAGGTCGGCGCCTTCGCGAATGAACCGCTTGAGGTTGTCGCGGGGTGGGACTGTCATGGACGCGTCCACGATGACAGGGACGCCTTGCGCGTGGGCGATTTCGGCCACCTGGGGCAGGGTCAGACCGCCACGCGGGTTACCCGGTGCAAAGAGATACGCCACGGCGGCCGTTTGGTCGGTGATCGCCGCTTCCATCTCCTCGGGCAGGCAGGAGACGACGTTGCCGACCTCAATGAAACGCGCGCCGGTGAAGCCATACATATGGCTGTAGGGGCCGCGATGGAGCTTTTGGATGACGAGCTCATCCTTGAGGCCGGTCGTGTCGGGAATACGCCGTACGGCAGCAACATCGGTCCCAGTCATGCAAGCCGCCATCGAGATGACCATGCCGGCAGCCGCGCCGGCAACCACCATGCCGGCCTCGGCGCCGGTTACCTCGGCAATGTATGCGCCGATGCGGCGATTGAGCGTTTCGAGGGTTACAAAGGCGCGTCCGGCCTCGGCCATGGCTTCGAACGTCTCCGGCAGCATCAGCGAGCCACCGTGGGCGGTTGTGGGACCGCCGGCGTGAATGACGCGCGGCACGCCAAGTTCGTCGTAAATGCGGTTGGAGGGGAGGGATGGGGCCATCAGAACGTCCCACGAGAACGGCCGCTGGTGTATAGCACGTCTCGGGTTGGGACCGGTATATAGTTCACCATCTAAGGTTTCCCACCGAAAGTCGCCGGCATGAGCATTGAGAACCTGTATCCCGGTCTGGTGACGCCACTGCCGGTGGCGGTGGGCTATCACCCGTTTGTGGACTACCGCTTCATTCATCCGGGTCGTGCGCGCTGGGTGGACGACGACTGCCGGCCCCACGGCGCCTGGGGGCTGACGAATCCGACGTCGCTCCACGCCGACTTTCCGGCCGTGCCTCGCGGCGTTGAACTGCAGGCGGAGCCGGGGGTGCGAACCGAACTGGTACTCAAGGCCACTGAGCCGTGGGAGAAGCTGGTGTGGTGGCCGAAGGTGGTTTTCGACGGCGGTCGGTATCGGCTCTGGTATGAGGCGGTTCCGCCGGATCACTGGGATCCGGCAATCGGCCCAAAGCTGGCCTGGCCGAACCCGGTGTTTGGCGGGTTGCTTTGCTACGCCGAGTCGGACGACGGCTTCAACTGGACGAAGCCGAAGCTGGGGATTGGGTCATGGGATGGGTCGACGGATACGAACATCTCGCTTGGCCGCGAAACCGTGGGGCCGATGGGGTTGCACGGGGCAAGCCCATTCGTCGATCCGGACGCGGCTCCCGAGGCTCGCTACAAGATGTTCTGGTACGGCGACGCGACCCCTGAAGTCGTCGAGGCCGCTTGGCGGGAACGTCCCGATGCGGTGGACCCGCGGACCACCCGTGATAGCCACGTGCGGGCGATGTACGTGGGCACGTCGCCAGATGGATTGCACTGGTCCGTGCAGAACGAGCCGGCGGTGGTGTTCTGCAGCGACACGCTGCAGGTTGTGGAGTGGGACGCGCTGCGGAAACAGTACGTCTGGTACGGGCGCGGCTGGTCGTGGGGCCGACGCACGATCACGCGAGCGGAAACCACCGACTTCAGCCGCTGGCCGCTGCCGCAGGACGTGCTGACGGCTTCGCCGACGGCGCCTGAGCAGACCGACATCTACACCAATGGCAAGACGCGCTATCCGGGTGACTCCACCACGCACCTGATGTTCCCGACGCTTTACGACAGAGCGACGGACCAGACGACCATCGGGATGGCGACGAGTGTGGACGGGGTTGCGTGGAGTTGGGCGCCGGGCAACCCGGTGTTGCCGGTGGGCCCGCCGGACGGTGTGGACGGCGGCAGCATGTTTGTGGGGATTGGGCTGGTTCCGTTGCCGGGGGACCGAATTGGTTTGCCGTACGCCGGGTACAGCTATCCGCACAAGTTTCCGGCCAACCTGGCCGACAGCGGGATCTGCTGGTGCACCTGGACGCGGGGTCGGCTGGCGGGGGTTCATGCGGCGACGGAAGGGGAGTTCTGGACGCCGCCGGTGCGGCTGGCCGCTGGTGGGCTGCGCGTGAACTGCCGGGTGCAGCCGGGTGGGAGCTTGCGTGTTGGGGCGGCGGACGAGGAGTGGTCGGAGATTCCGGGGCTGGGCGTTTCGGATTGCCAGCCGGTTACAGGCGACCAGTTAGACGCCACGGTGACGTGGAGCGGCGGCGGTCAGCCGCCGGTGGACCGAGCCGTGTCGTTGCGCTTCAGTCTGCGGACGGCTTCGGTGTTTGGGTTCGAAGTCGTGGGAACGAGTTAGGTAGACACTGAGGCGCCTAGAATGGCGTCGCCGCCTCAGCACGAATGAGCGGTTGACACATGCGGACGTTGCGCCGGGCGAGCACATCGGAAGCCGACGCCGAGACTGTGGGTCGGCTGATGCTGGACGCCTTCCCCGAGACATTCACTTACGTCTTTGGGGAGCGGGACCGGCAGGCGGCGCGAGCCGTGGGGCACGGGCTGCGGGCGTTTGGGTCGATGCCGAACGCCTGGCTGGCAGAGCGCGAAGGCGTGTGCGAGGGGTTGGTGCTGGTCCGGTGGGACAACGGGTCGACGCCGATAACAGGACTAAAGGCATTCGTGGCGATGGCTCGGGTTCTGGGGCCGTGGCGGGCGTTGTGGGTGGCGTTTCATATTCCGCCGCTGCCGCCGCACTGGTTACATGAGCGTGAGGCTTATATCAGTGCGCTGGCGATATCGCCGCCGGCGCGTCGGCGCGGGCATGGGTCGGCGCTGCTGGATCATGTGATTGACCTGGCCCGCGAGCGGGGTTACCACCAGGTGACGCTTCGGGTTGAGGCGGATAACGACGCGGCGCAGGCGCTGTTTCGGCGGCATGGGTTTGTGGAGGATCCGCGGCAGTTGCAGTGGGTGTTCAACCTGGTGCGGCGGCACTTTGGGGAGATCATCATGACGCGGTGGCTGGAGTCCCCCACCGACTGACGGGGCCGGGAGGGTCAGTCATCGGAGTCGCGGCGGCCGGCGAGGTTGCCGAGCATCTGGGTGAACTCGAGCGGGAAGATGAACTTGGAGGCGGGGCTGGCGCCGAGCGACTTGAGGGTGTCGAGGTATTGCAGGCGCATGGTGTTGTCGTCGATGCCGCGGGCGGTATCGAAGATGCGCTGGAGGGCGTCGGCGAAACCTTCGGCGCGCAGCACGGCGGCCTGCTTGTCGCCTTCGGCCTGAAGGATCTCGGCCTGGCGGCTGCCCTCGGCCTGGAGGATGGCGGCCTGTTTCTGGCCCTCGGCCACGGTGATGTCGGACTCGCGCGTGCCTTGAGCTTCCAGAATGACGGAGCGGCGCACGCGCTCGGCCGACATCTGGCGGTTCATCGCATCCTGGATCTCGCGCGGTGGATCAATCTCGCGGATTTCGACGTTCGTGACCTTGATGCCCCAGCGCTCGGTCTCAGAATCCAGTTTGACGCGGATGGACTCGTTGATGCGCTCGCGCTGCGAGAGCACCTCGTCCAGCGCGATGTCGCCGATTACCGCCCGCAGCGTGGTGGTGGCGAGGCCGACGACGGCCTGGTGATAGTTCTCGACTTCCAGCACGGCGCGTTCGGCCTGATTCAAGTCCACGCGCATGTAGACGAGGAAGTCAATCTCGATCGGCGCGTTATCGCGGGTGATGTTGGTCTGGCGCGGGATGTCCAGGACTTCGGTTCGGGTGTCGAGGCGCGTGATCTGGTGAATGACCGGGATGGCGAAGACGATGCCGGGGCCGAGCATTCCTTCGAAGCGTCCGAAGCGGAACCGGGCGAGGCGCTCGTAGTCGCGGATGAAGTTGATGATGGCCATTTGTGCCTCCCTGGCTACGCGCTGGGTGGGGGCTGGGTTGCCCCCGGTCGGTCCGGATCGGGCTCGTCGTCCGCAGGCCTGACCGTCAGCGTCGTGCCGTCCACGGCGGTTACCTCTACAGCGTAACCCTCCTCGACGGGGTCAGCGTCGTCCTCGGTTTGCAGGCGGGCGTGCCAGTACTCGCCGAGCATCTGGACTTCGCCTTCGGGGGCCAGGCGGCTGGTGACGTAGGCGCGATTGCCGACCATGGACCGGCGGTCGAATGGGCTGCGGTAGGGAGCGGGTTTGCCGGTTTTGGCCATGACGATGAGGGTGGCGGTGAGGGCGGCGAGGATTGCGCCCATGGCCACCAGGACCCAGACGCTGACGGTGAGGGTCTCGGCGCCGGGGAAGTCCAGTTCGACGGGTCGCAGGGCGCCGCCGGCGAGCAGGATGGCGGCGACGATGAAGGTGACCCCGGCCCCCGCGCCGTAGACGCCGGCTCCGGGTTCCTGGAATTCGAGGAAGAGCAGGCCGAGGGCGATCAGCAGCAGGGCGACGCCGAGCCAGTTGACGGGGAGTTGGCCCAGACCGACGAATCCTAGGCCGAGGGCGATGGCGCCGGTGACGCCGGGGATTACGAGGCCGGGGTTGGACAGCTCGATGAGGAGGGCGATGCCGCCGACGGTGAGGAGGATGAAGGCGAGGTTGGGGGTGGCGACGACGGAGAGGAAGTGCTCCAGGAGGGTGCGGTCAACGGGCTGAATGGAGGCGTCGGTGATCTGGAGCGGGATTTCGCCGGCTGCGGTGGGTACGAATGCTCCGTTGATCTGGCGGAGGAGGTCGGGCAGGTCGTCGGCGAGGATGTCGGCGAGTCCGAGGTTGAGGGCCTCGGTGGCGGAGTAGGAGCGGGCTTCGGTGATGGCGGCTTCGAGGGCCGCGGGGTCGCGGCCGCGGGCGTCGGCGATGCTGCGGGCGAAGGCCTGGGTGTCCTGGAGGACCTTGGCGGCGAGGGTCTCGGGGACGTCCTGGCCGGTGGCGTCGATGGGTGAGGCGGCGCCGACGTTGGTGCCCGGGCTCATGGCGGCGACGCCGGCGGCGGCCAGCACGAACATGCCGGCGGAGGCGGCCTGGGCGCCGCGGGGGGTGACGAAGACGGCGACGGGTAGAGGCGATTCCAGGATGGAGCTGACGATCTCGCGGGCTGAGGCGCTGAGGCCGCCGGGGGTGTTGAGCTGGATGACGAGGAGAGCGGCGTCGGCGTCGGCGGCTTCGTTGATGGCGCGGTCGACGTAGCGGGCGGCGTTGGGGTCGATGAAGCCGTCGAGTTCGATGGTCATGACGGCGGAGGATTGGGCCTGGGCGGCGGAGAGCAGGAGGAGCGCCAGGAGGGAGGCGGCCAGGATCACGCGGCGGACGGCGGTGAGGGGGGTGGAACGAGTCACCGGGGTCCTCCGGGGCGGCAGGGTGGTCATTTGATTATCGGCGGTGTTGGGGGTTGGGGGTGAAGGATTTCGCACGGTCGATGGGTGGGTGGGTGGAGGGGTGGACGTGGGGGTCTCGCGCGCAATAAGAGTTTTTTCCAAAAAACTCTTGAGGTGATTCGGGGCGCTTTTGGGCGGCGATTGGACGGCGCGGGAGGACCAGCGGATTGGGTGGCGGGAGCGGCGAGGGGCGATGTCCAGCGGGTCGCGGCTCGGCGGCGCGGGGCGAGGGAGCAGCGGGGTGGGGCGAGGGTGGGAGGTGGTGGGAGTGAGGATGCCCGGGGGCGTCCGGAACGCGGCCTGGGGGCGCTGGGCGAGGATGCAGCGGCGGGGTGGCGGCGGGTTGGGGCAGGGGATGGGTGGGCTGGTGTGCGGTGGGGCGGTTCGCGGCGCGGGGCGAGGGGATGGCGGCGCGGAGGAGGCGGTAGAGCAGGCGGAGGAGGGCCATCGGGAAGTGGAGTTGCAGGGACATCGGGTCTATTGTACACTGGATGTAGACGAAAGGCAATTGCCCAGATCCGACAGCCGGCGAGGGGCTGGAGGTGGTGGGTGAGGGTCAGCCGTGCATTGGCGTGGAGACTTTCGCGCAACCTGGGTGGCGTAGCCCGGAAGTCCCCTTACCAAGCGGAAGGGGTGAGGGGAGCGTGGTGAGAAGTGAGCAACTGTGTTGGGCTGCCGGGGTTGCGGGCGAGCCGCGGCCGGGGATTGCGGGTGCTGGCAATGATGGCAGTGCAATCAACGCAATCAGTGCATGCGTTGCTGGCAGTGCGGGCATCGCTGGCAAGGATGGCGGTGCGGTGGGCAGGGGCAGGTTCTGGGCGAGTGGCCGATGGTGCTGGCGGTTGGAGGGCCTGGTGGTGCTTCCGGCGATCGCTGGGCCCAGGCTCTACCAAGTGATTGACCGGTGGGTCGGGCAGCCGTTGGCGACGCTGAGGGGATTAGGGGTCAAGCGGCGTTGTCGTGGCGGTCGCGGTCACCGCGTCGGACGAAGAGGCCCTCGACCACGCCTTCGAGGCGGGACACACGCTCGGTCAGGGCCTGTACGTCCTTCCGCACGTCGGTCAGGCCGTTGCGGACTTCGGCCAAGCCGGCATTGACTTCGTCGCGCAGACGCTGGTTATCGGCGCGGAACTCGGCTCGCAAGGCCTGGTTGTCGGCGCGGAATTCAGCTCGCAAGGCCTGCGTATCGGCGCGTGCGTCGCGACGGAACGTGAGCAGCAGGCCGATCATCGTGGCACCGACGCCAATCAAGGTGGCGCCGACGGCGAGGATTCCGATGAGTTCGGGGGTCATGGGCGGCTCCTAGGTGTGGGTTTGCTTATCCACCGCCCATGGGGGTTCAACAGTAGCACGGGCTGGGGTGTGAAGGGCATTCTTGGGAGCCAGTGGTTGAGGGCAAGAACCGGCAGTTGGCTCGCCTTGGTTTGAGACCTTGAGTGACCCGTCGTTGGTTGCCCGGAAGACCCCTCACCCTGCCCTCTCCCCAAGGAGAGGGATTAAGAGCGGACGCACATTCGAGGACGCTCAGCGCTCGGGGCGGTCAGGCGTCGTTGTCGTGGCGGTCGCGGTCACCGCGACGGGCGAAGAGGCCTTCAATGACGCCTTCGAGGCGGGACACGCGCTCATTGGGAAGGGGAGAGGGGAGAGGGGAGAGAAGTGAGAGGGTCGAAGAGAAGATCCTCACCCCAACGCTCCCCCACAGGTAACGGGGGGCAAGAGCCGCCGCAACGTCGAGGACGCTTAGTGCTGGGGTTGGTCAGGCGGCGTCGTCGTGGCGGTCGCGGTCACGGCGTCCGGCGAAGAGGCCTTCGATGACGCCTTCGAGGCGAGACACGCGTTCTTCGAGGCGAGACACGCGCTTGGTCAGGGCCTGCACGTCCTTGCGCACATCGGCCAGGCCGTTGCGGACTTCAGCCAAGCCAGCATTGAATTCGGCTCGCAGGGCCTGCGTATCAGCGCGCGCGTCGCGTCGAAACGTGATCAGCAGGCCGATGACGGTGGCACCGACGGCGAGGATTCCGATGAGTTCGGGGGTCATGGGCGGCTCCTGAGTGTGGGTTTGCTTATCCACCGCCCATGGGAGTTCAACGGTAGCACGGACCGAGGAGTGGAGGGTTGAGGGTCAATGGCTGACGGGAAGAACCGGCACTTGTCTGGCCCTGGGTGGGGTGGCGGGGTAGCGTGGCGGGGTGTGGGTGGGGAGGGTGGCGGGGTGGGATGAGGACGTTAGCGCGGGTGGTTGAGGATTACCTGGGGGACCTGCGGCGGGTTTGGGTCTCGGGTGGGGCGACGGGGGAGCGGTCGGGGTATGGGCCGCTGGCGAATCTGCTGAACGAGATCGGCGGCGGGCTGAGGCCGAAGGTGTTCTGCGTCGGCGAACTGGCCGACCAGGGGGCGGGGCATCCGGACTTTGGGCTGTACGCGGCCAAACAGGTGCAGCGCGGCGGCCAACCGAAAGACGACCAATTGCCGGAGCATGGCGTGGTGGAGGTGAAGTCGGCTGAGGACGACGCGTGGCTGACCGCCGAGAGCGAACAGGTGAGCAAGTACTGGCGACGCTACCGGCTGGTGCTGGTGACGAATTACCGCGACTTCCTTCTGGTGGGCGAAGACGCGAACGGGGCACCGGCGCGGCTGGAGAGTTTCCGACTGGCGGCGGACGCGGAGGCTTTCGAGCGGCAGTTGGAGAAGCCGCGCGCCTTCGCCAATCGGGTGGGTGTCGGGCTGGGCGAGTATCTGCGGCGGGTGTTGTCGCACCGGGCGCGGTTGGCCGAACCGCGGGACCTGGCCGAACTGCTGGCTTCACATGCTCGGGACGCCTTGGCTCGAGTAGAGGCCGCGGAAGGCGATTCAGGAGACGGGGCCTCACCGCTGGCGGCAGTGCGCGGCGCGCTGGAAGAGGCATTGGGGGTGCAGTTCAAGGGGGAGCGCGGGGCGCGGTTCTTCAGGTCGACGCTGGTGCAGACGCTGTTCTACGGGGTCTTCTCGGCCTGGGTGCTGTGGGCGCGGCAGACGCCTGCGCCGACCGCGGCGTTCAACTGGCGTGAGGCGGTGTGGCACCTGCGGGCGCCGGTGCTGCGGGCGCTGTTCCAGCAACTGTCGGATCCGGGGCGGTTGCAGCCTCTGGGGCTGGTGGAGGTGTTGGACTGGACGGCGGCAGCACTGAACTGGGTGGAGCGCGAGGCATTCTTCGCGCACTTCAATGAGGGACAGGCGGTGACCTACTTCTACGAGCCGTTCCTGCAAGCGTTCGACCCGGCGCTGCGCAAGCAACTGGGGGTCTGGTACACGCCGCCGGAGGTAGTGCGTTACATGGTGGCGCGGGTGGACAAGGCGCTGAAGGACGACCTGGGGATCGCGGGCGGGCTGGCGGCCGACAACGTGTACGTGCTGGACCCGTGCTGCGGGACGGGCGCGTACCTGGCGGAAACGCTGCGGCGGATTGCCGCCAACCTGGAAGGCCAGGGACTGGGCGCGCTGACCGGGGCGCGGGTGAAGCAGGCGGCGACGGAGCGAGTGTTTGGGTTCGAGATCATGCCGGCGCCCTTCGTGGTGGCGCACCTGCAAGTCGGGCTGACGATGCAGGCCCTGGACGCGCCGCTGGCGGAGGATGGGGCGGAACGTGCGGGCATCTTCCTGACCAACGCGCTGACCGGCTGGGAGCCGCAAGCGCAGAAGCCGCTGCCGTTTCCCGAACTAGAGGAAGAGAGAGACCGGGCGGAGGAGGTGAAGCAGGAAAGGCCGATCCTGGTGATCCTGGGGAATCCGCCGTACAACGGGTTTGCCGGCATGGCGGTGGACGAGGAACGGGACCTCTCGGATGCCTACCGCACGACCCGGCGAGTGCGGCGTCCGGAGGGACAAGGCCTGAACGACCTGTACGTGCGCTTCTTCCGCATGGCCGAACGGCGGATTGCCGAGAAGACCGGGCAGGGGGTGGTGTGTTTCATCTCGAACTACTCGTGGCTGGACAGCCTGTCGTGTCCGGGGATGCGGGAGCGGTACCTGGAGGCGTTTGACGCGATCCGGATCGACAATCTGAACGGCGACAAGTACCGGACCGGCAAGGTGGCGCCGGACGGGTCGCCGGATCCCAGCATTTTTTCCACGCCGGACGATCCGTTGGGTATCCAGGTGGGGACCGCCGTCGCCACGCTGGTGCGGAAGGCCGAGCATGCGCCCGCCGCGGATGTGGAGTTTCGGAATCTGTGGGGTCAGACCAAGCTGGCGGCGCTGACGGAAACGGCGGAGGCGGAGCCGGACGGGCTGTACGAGGCGCTAGAGCCGGTGCGGCCGCTGGGGCTGCCATTTGCGCCGTTGGCGGTCAGCGCGGGGTGGTTTGACTGGCCGGCGCTGCCGGAGCTGTTCCCGACATCGTTTCCCGGAGTGAAGACCAGCCGCGATTCGTTCCTAGTCGACAGTGATCTGGATCGGCTGCGGACGCGCGTTGCCGAGTATTTCGACCCGGACGTGAGCCATGACGAAATTGCACGGCGAAATCCCGGCGTCATGCGTAACCGACAGCGCTTCGACGCGCGTGCAACTCGCGATGAGCTTCTCAAGCGCGGTGGTCCGACCGAGAGTGGCTTCGTTCGCTACGCATACCGTCCATTCGACACCCGCTGGCTGTACTGGGAACGTGACACCAAGCTGCTGGATGAGAAGCGCGCTGAGTATCGGCCGCACGTGTTTGACGGGAATCTCTGCCTGGTCAGCCAGCAGAAACCGCGCCGGGAGTGGTCAGCGCCACAGGTCATCTCACACATCGGCTGCATCGACCTGATGGATCGGAGCGCTACATGCGTTCCGGCCTGGCTCAGCGAAGACACCTTGGGCACCGACACCTCCGCCGTGCGCCCCAACCTGTCACCCGCCGCTCGCCGCTACCTGGACCTTTTGGGCAGAACCGTCGAGGACCTCTTTCACCACGTCGTCGCGGTGCTGCACGACCCTCAATACCGGGAAGCGAATGAGGGCGCGCTGCGGATGGAATGGCCGCGGATTCCGTTGCCGCACTGGTCGGAACTGTCAGCTCGCAGCGGCACAGGCGAAACCGACGCGGCGGCCAAGATCGACGAGGCTTCCGAGACCCTGGCCGGCTCGGTCGCTCGCGGGCGAGAGTTGGCCGCGCTGCTGGATCCCGAGACGCCGATGCCCGGCGTGACCACGGGCCAGCTTCGTCCTGAGATTGCCTCCATTGCCGTGCCGTCCACGACGCACGGGCACAACATGTTCGGCGACGATTTCGGCCTGACGGCAGGTTGGGGGCACTTCGGGTCGGGTCAGGCGGTGATGCCGGGTCAGGGTCGCGCGGTGGAGCGGGCCTACACGGGTTCGGAGCGCGCGGCACTGGGCACCGCGCTGGACACCCTGGGCGAGACGACCTATGACATTCACCTGAACGACAACGCCTACTGGCGGAATGTGCCGGCGAACGTGTGGAACTACCGGCTGGGCGGGTACCAGGTGCTGAAGAAGTGGTTGTCGTATCGGGAGCGGAAGGTTCTGGGTCGGGAGTTGCGGGTGGACGAGGTGGGGTACTTCAGTGAGGTGGGGCGAAGGATTGGGGCAATTTTGCTGATTACAGACGCAAAAGCCTGATGAAACGACTCCGCGAGACGGGAAGCACCCTCGACAAGTACGCCGAAATATGGATCACGCTGCTTGCTTTGATCCTTCTGATTGTGATTGTCGTAATTTGGATTGTGTCATCGTCTGACTTAACAGCGATACGTGACTACGGCTTACTGATCGCCGCAATAATTGCATTCCCTCTAGGATTCTGGCGTAGCAGGGTGGCTGAGCGACAAGCAGACGCGGCACAACAACAGGTCAAAGCAACCCAGCAACAGTTAAGCACAGCACAACGTCAGGCTGAAGCAGCACATCGCCAAGTGGAAACAGCAGAGCAGAGTCTATTGAATGAGCGCTATCAGCAGGGTGCCGAAATGCTCGGCAACGACGTGCTCTCCGTACGCCTTGGCGGTATCTACGCTCTTGAACGTCTCGCTACGGAAAACCCAGCAGTTTACTATCTACAGATTACTCGATTGCTCTGTGCATTTGTACGTAATCCGACCCAAGACGAACAATCTGAAGCTCGCCAAGTCGGAACGGGCAAACCTACTCCTCGCGAAGACGTGGAGGCGGCTGTTCGATCTCTCAGTGGATGCCACGAGCTACAACATTCTGAATCGGGTCATCTGAAACATAGACTGGATCTCACCAACTCAGAATTAGCGGGAACCAAACTCGGCCACACAGTCTTGGATGGCACCTTCTTTGACAATTCTAATCTTGCATCTGCCGACCTGCAATTCGCAACGCTGTCCGGGTCACAATTCCTGCAAACATGCCTAACCGATGCAGATCTCTCTAACGCCGATCTTTCGGGTGCCAGGTTTCTCGCTGCAAATCTATCCAATGCTCGCTTGAGTTTTACATATTCGCCAGGTGCCGAGTTCATAAACACAGACTTATCCTCATCTTGGCTCGCAGGAACGGACTTATCTAATGCAAAATTCATCGGATCGAAACTTGCGGGGGCAGTCTTGCACGGTGTGAATCTCTCTGGAGCAGAACTATCTGCCAGTGGAAACTATCCAGCTAGTGGCCTCACCCAGACTCAACTCAATGAAGCCGAGGCCGACCTCAAGAATCCTCCGCGTTTGAAAGGGGTAGTCGACGCCGAGACCGGTAAGCCACTAGAGTGGCGTGGCAAGCCGCTCCACGATCAAGCCTAGATATACTTCTGTGCCGAGCGGTGAATAGAGGTTCATTGAGCAACTCGACACGGATGTCGAGTCGGTTGTTCGTAGGACTTAGATTAGGCGCTTCTAGCGACCTCAGGCCAGCCTTCAAATGGGCTGAGAGTGTCGTTGCGCCCTCTACACTATCGTGAGCCGACCCTTCCGAATCTGTTTCGTGGAGTAGCGTGAGCCGCTGGGCTAGGAGAGAACCATGCCGCCTGAGTTGACGCTCTTCGACGACATTGAGCGTACGGATCACCTGCACTCGACGCGAGCGAGATCCTCTTTCGATTTCCTGAACACGTCGGCTTGGCCTGCCTGTCGTAACATGCGCGTCAGGCTCGAGCAGTGGTTTGATCGTTACCCGGACAGCTCGAAAAACGACCTTCGTGCTCGGTTCCGGAAACGCGGTCATAACCACGGGTCCGCCTTCTTCGAACTCTTTCTGCACGAAGTCTTCAGGCGACTAGGGCTCTCTCCTGAAGTGCATCCCGAACCGCAACGTGGTCACGGTCGACCTGATTTCGCAATCACGAGTAGCTGCGGCGGGATCTCCTACGTCGAAGCTAATGTTGTCAGCCTCAGAGGATTCATGGCGGAAGATCCTCTTGAAGATGAGGTACTTGATGCCATCGATTCGTTGGCTGTCGAGCGACCGACGGGAATCGCGCTGCACGCTCAAACTCGCGGGAATCTGGCCCAATCTCCGCCCACTCGTCGAATCAAGGCAAAGGTCCGGCAGTGGATTGATCAAATCGACGGGGAATTCAGAAGCCCGGGAAGGATTGAGGCGGAGCCAAGCCTCAAAATCTGTCATGCGGAATGGAGCCTTGTGCTAACGGCAGTTCATCGCATGGATCGTCTCTCTAGCCGGATGATCCATAGTGGCCCCGCGAAGGGTGGCGTATCGAGTGATGGATTCGCCCTTCGAAAGAACGTGCTTGCGAAAGCAAAGCAGCACCGAGGCCTCGAACGGCCGCTGGTCATCGCAATGAACCGACCGGGCACCTGGGACGATCGGGATGACGAGCTATCCGCGCTGTTCGGGAAGGAACAATTGTCCTGGCAAGTGGACGAACACGGCAACTTCGTCACGCTCCCACACATGTCGCGTGAGCCGGACGCAGTGTGGCGCAATCGCGCCGGGAGTCGATACCGCCGGTTGCACGGTGTGCTGTTCTTCCGCGGCGCCTGGCCGTGGACCGCACACAGCGTCACTTCCCATCTGTACATCAACCCATACATCCAGCCTGACATTCCCCCTGAACTGCTGCGGCTGGGAAGCGCCCGCGTCCAGAACGGAGAAATTCGATGGGACGCAGGATCGTCGCTCGGCGACCTGCTGGACCTTCCCGAAGACTGGCCTGGTGAACGAACCCGAAGCTACTCCGCTGACTGACTGCCTGACTTCCTACAAGTGTGCCGAAGTGACCGCCCTGCTTAAGAGTTGCTCTTCTTTTGGTACAGACTCATGGTTTCGCCAGCGCGACCTTGTTGCCAGTCACAACGGCGGTGTCGTCTGGCTCGGTGCCTACCTAGTGCCTGACAGTCGGATACGTGCTATCGTGGTTCGTGGACATTGGTGATTGGAGGGGCCATTCTACGGCTTAGTGGGTCACTTTCTATTGCTCGCTTGGGGCGAGCGAGAAAGGGGGTTCGTATGATCCTGAAACTTCTAGCAATTGCTGGACTGATTGATCCGACGACTACCCAGACCACCGCACTTATCGTTAGTGTGGCCCACTCCAATCACCAATGCTATTCTTCATCCGCTAACTCGTCGTCGGTACATTCACACACCTGAGGTAAGTCGTTAGGATGCATTTCAAACGACAATGGTTTGCCCATCGCGTCTTTCAGGTAGCTCTCCTTGGTAACCCAGTAGCCGGCACAACGCGACAAGGGCCGTCCAGACCATAACTCCGTAATCGTTACGCCAGCCACCATCTTCAGCTCGAGACTGAAAAGTGCCTGCGTGCACGAGAGCATTCCTGCTATGCACAATAAGATTGACATCGCGATCGATCAAAGGTAAATCACACTCATGCATCAAAGATTCCAGCTTTTGGCGGAACGATTTCCGATGTCCGCCCGTGAGATATGCAACAATACCATGCTGTACTTCGCACGGGACATTCAGCCGCATCACAGCTTGCTTCAGTGCAGGTAACACATGCGCTCTATACTTGCTTTTGGTAAGAAGATTGGCGCTGTCATTCGTCTCCGCCTTCTTGGCCACTATTAGTTCAATGAGGGTGGACGCCAGGAGGCCCGAAGACTCAAAGAAGATTGAGTCACCGCAAGCGGTAGTGAAGTGATTTATCAATGTCTTCAAGTCCCTAGTATCAAGCACGTGTCCTGACTGATCAAAGAAGGCCATCGCAAGTTCACAGAGGTCGAGTTTCGGGAACAAATACTGAATATCAGTCCTACGGTTCTCGAACCTGACAGTATTAGAAAAGGAAGTTGGTGTCGTGTGTTTGTGAACCCGCTCTACAGGCCTCTCACTGCAAGGGTCATAAGCTTCTCCGTAGTACCAGTCGACTAGGTTGCCGGTGACGAGTCGGAAGAGATGCGTAAGGTCATCCATCAGATCCCTAAAGCAGCTAAACCTCTCAGACTTTCCGTCTGGACTCTCGATACAAACCCATGCTGTGGGCTCTATACCGTGTCCATGTGCAAGTCTCTGAGCAACATCTTGGTAACCGTCTACGCAAGTCACGGTGATCTCGTAGTCCCTTGCCTTCAGTCTAATGGGCTCTGGTTTCTCGGTAGCCTTATGGTGCCACAACATGTTACCAATTAGGAATTTTGTCATGCTGTATCTCTCTTGCGATGCTCCTGAACGACATGCCTCAAGATACTGCGCCCCGAAACTCAATTCTGATGGTCTGGCCGCTGCCAGAGGCAAGAGGAGCCACGGGACTCTAGAGAAAAACGTATCACCTGTAGTTCTCAGGATCCAGTTGTCCAAAGTCTCACCAGTAAAGGACAGTTCAGTGTCTCTTCTATTTCGGATTTCAATTCTGGTGGGCTTAGGTATCTTAGTAGGGACCACGCCCACGACTAGTCGACCTGACTCGAACTGAGCAACTTCAAAGTAGCCATTCGCATGGACTCTCGTATTACTATCGCTAACAGATATGTTGCACACGCCACGATAATCGAGCACAGAGGACCCGTGTCTTTCTACAACCCTCATTGTGTTCTCAACTTAATCGGAGCAAGTGTCTCATACTGGGATCACAGCAAGATCGATCACGATACGACGCTCGCTGTGAAGCCTACAAGATGCCTGTGAATCTGCTTCACAAGCCTAACACTTGTGCTCGTAGCATTGCGATGAAACCTAGGATCGTGCAATGGAGACACCGTCTCTTGGCTTCGGCAGACTGCCAATTCCTGAATCTGCAATATGAGTGCTGTGGTCGTCAATCACATATCGCGTTAGACGTTCCGATTCAATTCCGTGGTGCTCATACTGCCCATCGCAGTCTCTTTGAGCGCTTTCAGCATCTGTGCGGCGTGACTTCGTCAAGTTGCCGGCTGCTCAATCTGCTCACTTGCCGGCGGCTCCGCGCCCAGAACATGCACCACCATATTCGCGAATGACAACGGAAGGGGCGGTGCGGTTGTGGGTTGCCAGGGGTGGCATTGAGCTACTGGCGTGTGGGTTGCTGCTGGGTCCCGGCCGGGGACGCCGGGATGGCGGAAGGGGAAGGAGCGGCGCGTGGCTTAGGCCACCACCTCGAAGCCGAAGAGGGTGGTGCGGTTCATCTGGAATCTGAGCACGAGGGGGCGGGTGGTGGGGATATGGGCTGTTTGGCCCCAGGTGACGGGGGCGCCCAGGTAGTCGCCGCTGATCGGCGTTGATTCCTCCAGGCCGAAGCCGTTGAGCGGCGTCCAGTCTTCGTCCTGGAGTTCGACGCGGATGGAGCCGCCATCTTCGGTTTTGGCGTTGAGGCTCAGGGATTGGCCGTGGAGGTGGAGGGGTGGGGTGCAGAATTCAGCGTATTCATCAGCGATGAGGCCGGCGAGGCGGCCGCGGGGCCAGGTGGCCCAGGCGATGCCTTCGCCATGGCCGGGCGGGGGGTGCTTGTGGGGGGCGGGGAAGGCTCCGTAGGGGATGCCGATGCGGTCGCCGGGGAGTTCCACCAGCCCGGTGCCGGCGAAGACGCAACCGCCATCGACTGATCCTTCAGGCCCAGGTTCCAGACAGGGGCCGCCGGGGATGTCGCTCCAGCCGATGTTGTCGGCGCTGGCGAGGGCGACAACCGACGTGGTGTCGCCGGAACGGTCGTAGACGGTGGGGAACATGAGGTGGGTTGAGGGATCGCCGGGGTAGGTGGTTTTGGCGTTGGTGTAGACGTCGGTCCACGGAGTGTCGATGGGGGAGACGACGACGAGTGGGGTGGCGAGGGGCCAGTCGTGGAAGTCGGCGGTTTCGGCGCGGGCGATGGTGCGGCGGCCCCAGCTCCAGCCGCGGGTGTACCAGACGTAGGTCTGCAGGGCGGGATCCCACTGGGCGACGCTGCCGGTGTCGGCGAAGTGCCAGGCGATGGGCTGGTCGTGAACGGTCCAGCCGAGGCCGTCGGGCGAGGTGGCGGCGAAGATGCCGGTTTGGCCGTGGTGGCTGGTCATGGGATCGACGGGGGTGCCGGGGTGGGGCAGCCCTTCGAGGCCGGGGATCTGGTCGGTCTTGCCCATGAACATGCATTTGTAGCGCTGCTGGGCGGGGGCGGTGTCGTCGATGAATACGGCGGCGCCCATGAGGCCGCGGGGTCCGGCGAGCTGGCGGCCGATGACGATGTTGTTGGCGCTGGAGCCGTTCCATTCCTGGAGGCCGAGCTCGGGTTTGCGCCAGGTGAGGCCGTCGTCGGATTCGGCGTAACAAAGGACGACGCCCCAGATGTCGCGGGCGGGGAGGTGTTGGCGGCGCTGGGGATCGTATAGGTCTTCGGGAGCGGTTTCGTACCAGAGGCGGTAGCGGCCTTCGTCGTGGATGAGGGTGTAGACGCTGTCGACGATCCAGTTTTCCCAGGGTTGGTCGCCGCGGATGAAGGGGTCGGTCCTCTGGGCCGGCTGGAGTTGGAGGCGGATGCCGCGGGGGACGGCCTGGTGGGCGCCGGTGAGCCAGTCGGGGCCGGCGACGCGGTCCCAGAAGTTGGGTTCGCGGCCCGCGGCGTCGAGCCAGCGGGCGCGGCCAGCGTGGACGTAGCGGTGGTCGACGAAGGGGTGGTAGCCGGGGGCTACGTGGAAGGGGGGCGCGGCGCCGGGCCAGGTGGTGGGCATTTGGGGGGTGCCTCGGAATGCCAACGACGATCAGATCATGCGACAGGGGGACGCGGTGGGCAACGCGGCGGGCGATCAGATGGGGCGTGGAGGCGGGTACCCACAAGGGGCCCCATACCAGAGAGTCGCTGGGCGTGCCGGGGTGGATTGACGGGGTGCGGGACGGGTTTAGACTGGGGGGATGAACGGGGTGATGAGTTAGATGGATCGATTTGTTGTGGGGCGCCGGGGTTCCGGGCGCGGGGTGATTGCGCGAGGAGTGTGCCCTCTGAGGTAGCGAACCACCGGTTGCGAAACGCTTGCCGCGGATGGGCCTCCGAGCCGGGAATGTCCGCGGTTTTTTCTTTTTCGCAGATCAGAAGGATTCGGGCTGACGCATGTTGAGTCTCAGCAAGGTTTCGTACGCGTGGGGGCCGCAGGAGGTGCTGCGGGAGGTTTCGCTGTTCGTGGGGCGGGGCGAGAAGGTGGGTCTGGCGGGGGTGAATGGGGCCGGAAAGTCGACGCTTCTGCACCTGGCGGCGGGCAGCGTGGAACCGGACAGCGGCGGGGTGAGCCGGCCGAACCGGACGGGGATGTTGCCGCAGGAGCCGCAGGTCTCGTCGTCGTTCGGGCCGGAGACGACGGTGATGGACGTGGTGATGTCTAGCGGGCCGACGGCGGAGATTGCGGCGCGGCTGACGGCGGCGGAGCGTCGGATGGCGACGACGAGCGATGACGAACTAACGGAGGCGGTGGAGGCGTATAGCGATATCGAGGAGGAGTTCAGAAACGCGGACGGGTACCGGGCGCAGTCGGACGCGGGGGCGATTCTGAGCGGGTTGGGACTGGAGGCGGAGCTGGCGGATCGGGCGGTGGAAAGCCTGTCGTCGGGTCAGCGGACGCGGGTGGAGATGGCGCGGGTGCTGGCGAGCCGGGCGGACCTGTTGCTGCTGGATGAGCCGACGAATCACCTGGACGTGGACGGGACGCGATGGCTGATGGGGTTTTTGGCGGATTCGCCGGCGGCGGTGCTGATCGTGTCGCACGATCTGCGACTGCTGGATCACGCGATTACACGGGTGTACGAACTGGACGGGATTACGCGGAAGGCGACGGCGTTCAAGGGGACGTATAGCGAGTACCTGGTGTGGAGCGAGGAGCAGCGGGCGGCGCTGGAGGTGACGCGGGAGCAGCAGCAGCGGCGGATCGATCGCCTGCAAGCATCCACGGACCGGCTGCGGGCGCACTCGATGAAAAGCGAGAAGGTGGCGCGGCGGGTGAAGGTGATGGACCGGCGGCTGGAACGGATGCGGGAGGAGCAAGTTGAGCTGCCGCTGGAGCCGGGCGAGATCGGGATGCGGGTGGGGCAGGCGCCGCGGTCGGGCCGGGTGGCGCTGCGGGTGGAGGGGGTGGCGCATGCGTATGGAGCGAACCGGGTGCTGCGGAATGTCTCGCTGGAATTGGAGCGGGGGCAGCGGCTGGCGGTGATCGGTCGGAATGGGGCAGGGAAGTCGACGTTGCTGAATATCGCGGCGGGGGTGTTGGAGGCGGAGCGCGGGTCGGCGGAGTTGGGGCATAACGTGACGATGGCGCACTTTGCGCATGCGCTGGATCCGGAGACGGCGGGGCAGTCGGCGTATGACTATGTGCGGTCGCTGCTGGGTCCGGTAGAACCGACGATCCGCAGTTTCCTGGCCACGTTGATGTTTCACGAGGACCACATTTATCGGCCGCTGCGGACGCTCTCAGCGGGCGAACGGGCGCGGCTGGCGATCGCGGGGCTGATGCTGGAACGGCGGAACCTGCTGCTGCTGGATGAGCCGAATAGCAACCTGGACCGGACGACGCAGGCGTGGCTGGTGGAGGCCTTACAAAGCTATGGGGCGTCGCTGGTGGTGGTGTCGCATGACGTGGAGTTCGTGGCGGGCTTGCAGCCGGATTGGGTGCTGCTGATGCCGGAGGAGCGGT
>DAOUJT010000067.1:0-10648 GCA_034422315.1 Chloroflexota bacterium
CCCCTGCCCAGGTCGCTCTCCACGAACTCGATCCCGTGCGGATCCCGCGCCTCGAGTTCCCGTGCGTGCTCCAGGAGCCGCGGCGAGATGTCCACGCCCACGACGCTGGCCCCATGGCTTGCGAACAGCCGCGCCACATGACCTTCACCGCAGCCCGCGTCCAGGACACTCGTGCCGGACACGTCGCCTGCCATCTCCAGGAGACCGCGAGCCAGGTGATCAAGGAACCGTCGCAGCGAACCTGACCGTGCCTGTGCCGCGTACCAGTCCGCAATCGGGTCATAGGCGGACATCAGACCGTTGGGTTCCTTGCCAAGCCCGGCCAATTCGGGTCGCGGGGCTCAAACGGCGCCCACTTGTACTCGATACTCCAGCGCGCGAACCCGGTGAGCGGACCTCCGCGGTCGGTCAGCACGCAGATGCTCTGGTACCACGGGCCGGGTCCCTCGCCCGGCAGGTGGCCTGAGCTTCGAACGACCAGCGCCGCTCGGCCGTTGGGCAGCGCCGTGCGGAGCAAAGTGGGACCCGGGGTGTGGCCGCACAGGATGAGGTCGGCCGAGGCGACGGCGGGGTGGGAGAGCGCCGCGTCAATTTCCTCGGCGGTGAAGTCGGGTGTGAACGCCGGGTCGGTGTCCCAGGTCGTCGAGAACGGGTTGCCGGGCATGCCGTGGCAGACGTAAACGTCGCCCTGCCGCGCCCCATCCAGCGAAAGCTCACCAGGCAACGCTCGAAGCCACGCAAGGTCTGCGGGACTGAGCTCGGCCTGCCCCTGTTCGATCAGCGACAGGAAGTAATCGGGCGAGTCGGGACGCCGTCGCCGTTCGGCCACCGTCGCTTCCCAGCGCGGCGTCCCCCAGTCGCGGAAATACACCTCGTTGTTGCCGTAAATGACCCTGACGCCCTCCGCGCGCAGTAGTTCAATCGTCTCGCCCGGCGGATCGGGCGAAAACGGCGACGTCAGGAAGTCCCCGCAGTGAACGATGAGATCGGGCGCGTACCGCCTGCCAGCCTCAAGCGCCGCTTCGAGGCCCGGCACGAAACCGTGGGTGTCGCCGATCAGGCAGATCCGCATGCGGCGCACCAGGTAAGAAACCGGTCACGGGAACGAGCGTAGCGCCCCCGCTCATGCCCCTTGATCGACGGGCCGGTCCGCCAGCTTCGTTGACAGCCCCTACATCGCTACTGCGCGTGGTATCGCGGTGCCGGGCAAGCTGGCGTTCAGCAATTCGTTCTTCACGACAAGGTGAAATGGCAGCATCGCCCATCCAGGCCGTGTTCTTTGACATCGACGACACGCTGATCGATGACGCCGCGGCAACGCGAGCCGGCGCGCTGGGCGTCTTCGACAAGTACCGAGATCGGCTGGATGGCGCCGACGAACATCTGATGCAGCGCTGGAACACGCTGCTGGACCACCACTTCAATCGCTTCCTGCGCGGCGAAACCTCGTTCATCGGCCAACGCCGCGCACGGATTCGGGATCTCTTCGGTCTCGCACCAGGCCAAATGCCCGACGCCGAAGTTGACGCGGTTCACACCGCCTACGAGGAGTGCAAAGAAGGGGCCCGGCGGCTCCTTCCGGATGCAATCGAAACCCTGGACGCGTTGGCTGGGTTTCGCCTTGGAGTGATCAGCAACGGGTCGTCAATGCAGCAGCGTCAAAAGCTCGCGTCGGTCGGCATCCAGGATCGCTTCGCTGTCGTGGTGATCTCCGAAGACATCGGCGTCGCCAAGCCGCAATCGGAGATCTTCCAGGCGGCCTGCGACGCCGTGGGCGCGTCGCCGTCGGCCTGCCTGCACGTAGGAGATCGATTGGACGTGGACGCGCTGGGGGCCCGCGACGCCGGGCTGACGGGCGTCTGGTTTGATCCGCGCGGCACGAATGGCGCACCAGCGGGTGTCCCCACGATCGCGCGGCTCAGCGATCTGCCGGCGTTGGTTCTGCGACGCTGACCGCCCGCTACCAGACGCCAATAGTTCTGAGAAGGTCGGCGGCGAGGGGAAGGGGCCGGGACTCGCGGCCGGTGATCCGGACTGACGTCTGGACGTCCGGAGCGAACCGGATCAGATCGCGTGACTTCAATGCGGCGTCGGTGCTGCCGACGAGATAGCGTCCCCACCACGCCTGCTCGACGACGTCGTTGAGGTTCTCCAGAACCTGCCCGCCGGCCAGCGCCGCCGCGGCGCGCTTGGGCCCGATGCCGCGTACGCCCGGAATGTTGTCCGAGGTGTCCCCAACCAGGGCCATGTAGTCGCACCACTGCCAGGGCTCGACGCCGAAGCGCGTGCGTATCTCAGCGCCATCCACGATCTGGTCACCGCTCTTGCGCATCGTGTTGGCGATGACGACGTGGTCCTCGATCAGCTGATAGAAGTCCCGATCGGTGGACACGATCACGCGGTACCGGCCCGCGCCGGCGCCGCGCACCAGGTGGGCCATCACATCGTCCGCTTCGGCGCCGGTCGTCTCTTCAAACTGAAGGCCAATGGTCCGCAAGCCCTCAAAGAGGGTCGGCAGCCACGCCAGGTGCGAGTAGTCCGCGCCGGCTCGGTTTGCCTTGTAGTCCGGCGCCATCGCCACGCGCGCATCCGACGCGCCCTCCCCATCAAAGACCACCACCGCCTCGCACGGCATCAGGCCGTGGATGGCCTTCCGAAGCAGAGCGAAGAATCCGAACGCGGGTGTCACGTCCTCGCCTTCGCTGTCCCGGATTCGCGCCGGGAATCCGTAGGCGGCCCGCCAGAGCAGGTTCATGCCGTCGACGACGACCAGGGGCGGCAGGTTCACGACGCGACGCTCATGACTCACTGGGGGCAACGAAGGTGGCCCGCCAGACGTCCTCTCCTTCGGCCGTACGCTCCCCGGTAGGCCTCAGACCCACGGATCGCGCCACCCTGCGAGAAGCAATGTGCTCCGGGTGAATCTTGGCGCGGACCCCCTGCAGTTGAAGATGGTGCCAAAGCCACCTCAACACGCGGCGGCTCGCCTCCGAGCCGATGCCTTGTCGCTGGAACCCAACACCGATGACCCACGCCATATCGGCCTGGCCCTCCGTCACTCCGGCCTGCACATAGCCCACAACGGCCCGGTCGTCCTTCAACCGCAAGGTCCAGTTCAGCCATAACTCGTCGCCTTCGGGCGATTGGCGGGATTCCCGGCGTCGGATCTTTGCTCTCACCACGTCCGCGCTTGCAGGCGGCTGTCCTCCCGTAAAGACGTGGATCCCAGGATCCTTCAGCAACGCAAAGAGCGCATCGCTGTCGTCTTCCACCATTGGAGCCAGCTCGAGCCGCTCTGATTCAAGGGTCCAATCCGCGTCGCAAGCAACGCCGACTTCGGGCACTCCCAGCGCTCCTACATCTCGTCCGGTAATCGGAGGCGGCTGCTGCTGCGCACGCCAAGGTTGGCCGGCAACGTGTCCTGGCGGCTCGACAATATCGCGCCTGGGCGCGCTTCCCGCCGCGAGTGCTGTGGACGATATCTCGGGCGGTCCCGGTTGCAGGTCGAGCGAAGACATAGACTGGTGCCGGGCGGTGATCCGGTGGACTTCGTCTTGGCGGAGTCCGCCGCGATCAATTTGGCGAGGACCCGGTTCTCATGGCCGTAGCGAAGCGGCTGCTGGCGTTCTATCTCGTGGCTATCGGGATCGCCGTGGCCGTGAACTTCATCCTGACGCCGGTCTACAACGACGGAACCACCGACTACCCCATCTGGCGCATCCTGAACTGGTTCATGGTGGCCGCGGCGATGGTAATCCTGGTGATTGGATTCCAACGGCGACGCGACCCGGCCCGCGCCGACGTCGGCGCGGTGGAATACCTGCGGGGCAGCTTCGCCTACTACGGCGCCATCGTGCTGGTCATGCTGATGCTGTGGGAGTGGTACTGGACGCTAAACCCCTCCAGCGAGACCGGCGATGCGGTGACGGCCCACCTGATCTACTTTCCGCTGGTCAACGCGCTCTTCGTGGTCTTGTCGCTGGCCACGGGGCGTTACCTGTGGAACGAGACCGGCGGGTAGCTGAGTTGAGGGTTGCTGCGCCATCGGCCGGCTGATGCGCTACGGTTCGGCGACCGGACCGTGTGAGGCCGCTCTTCAATGTCCGAGGATTCCTTCCGCGTTGCCCTGACCGACGGCCTGCGCCACGAGCGGGTGGTCGAACACCGCCAGCCGCTGGACGACATTGGCGCCACGCTGGACGTGGTGCCGGCGCCGACCAGCGACCAGGAAGCCGTTGAGCGCCTGTCCGGCTACCAGGGCGTCATCTACTCGCACGGTCACTACCGCCTGCACACCTTCGACGAGCTACCCGACCTGCTGGGTGTCATCGCGCCGACCGTGGGCGTGGACCACGTGGACATCGAGGCCGCCACCGCCGCCGGCGTGGTGGTGGGCAACATCCCCACCTTCGCCACCGAGCAGACGGCCGACACGGCGCTCTACCTGATCCTCGGAGCGGTGCGTCGCATCCCGCGGATTCTGAGCGAGTGGGAGGCTGGGCATCGCGGCATTGCGGAGTGGGAACGCCGGATCGACCACATCGGCGACATGCGCGCCAGCACCCTCGCCCTGATCGGGCTGGGCCGCATCGGCCGCGCCGTGGCCGTGCGCGCCCAGGCCTTCGGCACCCGCTGCATCGCCTACGCGCCCACCGTCTCGCCCTGGGAAGCCCAGGGCCTGGGCGTGGAACTCGTGGGCCTGCACGAGGCCTTCGAGCAGGGAGACGTCGTCTCGGTCCACCTGCCCTACACGCCCCGCACCCACCACTTCGTGGACGCCGACCTGTTGGCGCGGATGAAGCCCACCGCCGCGCTGATCAACGTCTCGCGCGGCCCCATCGTCGACGAAGCGGCATTGGTGTCGGCGCTGGAGTCCGGCGCCATCGCGGCGGCCGGCATCGACGTCTTCGAGTCGGAACCTCCTACCCCCGACACCCCCCTGATCAACCTGCCCAACGTCGTCTGGACCCCCCACATCGGCGGATCCACCTCCGTCAGCGTCCACCGCGTCGGCCAGGGCTCCGCCGAACAAATGGCCTGGGTCGCCCAGGGCTACTGGCCCCGCGACACCGTCAACCCCGAAGTCAAACCCCGCACCCCGCTCCGCCGCCGAGGCTACCCGCAGCGGTCGTGAAACTCAGCCTCTGATATCCAGATGATTACACCTCCACTTAGAACGAAGCGGCTCCACCCCCTTGTTGCATCCGCGCTCTCGTCGACGCCGATATCTCTTGGTCGTCGTCGGACAGCCTCGCCTCACGAGTTCTATCGCTACCCAGCGCGTTTTTCTCCGGAGTTTGTCCGATCGGCCATCGAAGTATTCACTGAACCGGGAGATCTTGTCCTGGATCCCTTTGTCGGAGGTGGAACCACGGCAGTCGAAGCAATGCTCGCCAATCGACGCACCTTGGTATCCGACCTAAATCCGCTTGCAACTTTCGTCACTAAAGCAAAGACTACTCCCCTTACGTCGTCACAGATCCATACTGCGCAAAATTGGTTAGATACCATTGTCATTCACGCCAAAGTCAACCGCCCTGCACCAACCGAGGACAACTGGCGCACTCAAGGCTACCTCCGACACCTTGAATCCAAATCCACATGGCGAGTTTCGAAGGTTATCCGATTAGCGTTAGCCGCACTACCGACTACCGACAAGGCCGTCGAGAGATTCTGCCGCTGTATCCTGCTTCGAACTGCCCAGTGGGCACTCGACATGGGGAAACAGATCCCCACTGTTTGCGAATTTCGTTCTGCTCTCCTTGCTCACGGAACAGGAATGCTGAAGGTAGCAGCTGACTTCTATCCGAAACCACCAAGTCAACACGCTTCCCCAGTAGTGCTAGATGAATCCCTCCCTGGGCTTTCAGACCACCCAATGCTACAGCGATCTACGGCTCCAAATCTAGTTCTCACATCGCCCCCATATCCTGGGGTATATACTCTCTACCATCGCTGGAAACTCCTTAGTCGCTTGGAAATCTCCGCGCCCTATTGGATCGCTAATTGCAACGATAGTAGAGGATTGTCTCACTACACGATGTCTGCAAAATCAAATCCGAATGATGATATCTATTTTGAAAAGCTCCATGCAGCATACTCAGACCTATCGAAAATAGTCAACCACCAGACAGTTCTCGTGCAGGTCATCGGCTTCCCACGACCGAAGATCCAGTTACCCAGATTCCTCGACGTCATGTCGGCGGCGGGTTTTGCAGAGTTCCATCTCCCATCAGACTACGTTACCTCAAATGACCAACGGCTATGGCGAACCGTACCACGCCGCCGTTGGTGGACCCAAGCTCACTCGAGAAAGTCCATGACATCTGGCACATCCAGGGAGGCAGTGCTTTTTCACTGCATCAAAGGAGCTTAATCCTCATCTCCCACTAACCCACCAACGTCTCGGAGCATCGGCAATAATATTGGAGCCACTGCGGCAGTGAAGTGACGTACCATGCGCTCGACATCTCCGTTAGAAGAATCGCTTGCTCTCTGCACCATTGCCAAGCCTAAAATGACCATCCCATAGACAAACTGTTTTCTTATTATCTCGCCGTCCCGAGGATCTTCCTTCTGCTCAGACAGTAGATACTTGTTGTCAATATTGACGTAGAAATCGTAGATCGATGTTCTCCCACCTTTGACAGCCACGGTCTCTGACGTCCCATTCGTCGCAACACCTTCAACCCGTAGAGCTGACTCTTCGGTAAAGTCATGTCTCCACCAGTCTGCCTTTTCGACCAAGACAATTTCTGGCACATTTAGATCATCTCGTCCTCCCAGACGTCCTTCGTCTTCGTTTCGCACCGCGTTTCGACGACGCCGTTGACGATGTCGGCGCTTCTTTCTTGCCTCTTTGCCACCCTCCTCCTTCACAATCAGTCGAAGGCGGTTAGTGAATCGGAGGTGACTCGGATCAATAACCCTAATCCGATAATCTGCCTCGCCGACTTCAACGAGCGGATCAAGCCGCAAATGTATGATTCCCGACTTTGGACCCGTCATAGTCCAGCCCGATGCGCCAACGAATCCCTCGTTCGTTCTTCGTTCGAATGCGAAGTTCCCAGCCTCAGAAGATCGTGTGAAGTACTCATCCTCTGCATCCGTCTCCAACGTCACATTTACGCCTGATCCCACACGCGCCTCGCGCAGCAGCTGTTGGCCGGTTCGCTTCCCTTTGAAGCGAACGAACGTTGGAATCCTCTTGCCATTGAACTTGTCATGCACGCCCTTTCGGCTACCTCCACCTTGATTAAACGGCGACGGGATGTTCTGTCCTTGCAATAGAATCCTCGAAAAAGTTGGGTTCTTTCTCAGAACATCTTGTAGTGTGTCAATGAGCGGCTTGTCGTCTTCTAGACGCTCCGTGATCGCAGCCTGACGACGCCGATTCTGAATCTCTCTAAGAGTAGGATCCTGGCGCAGGAATTCGGCAAGCCTTGACTCAAGCATCCTTGCGAGAGGCGTATCTCTGAGCCTGTCTCGACTATTCATGAATAAGTCTTCGCGTATCTTGCCGTCAATGGATGTGCAGTCGACCACCACGAGCAGAGAATCGGCAAGATATCCCATTCGTACCGACTTCCGTCGAAAGAAGTCTGTCGACAGCGCTCCGTGGGTCTGTCCATTTATGGCAAAGACTAAACCGTACCTAGGAAGACGATATTGTCTTGCTTTTCCAGCTAGGAAGACATAAGCACGAATCGTGATTCTCTGTTCCGCAAGATCGACTGCGCCACTCACCAATCCAAATGGTGCAGGCTCAAGATTTCTCCCACGGTCGCGCTCGAGCCGCGCGACTAGTCCGAGTGCATTTGTCGCGAAACTACCAGCGTGTCCTCTAAATCCTGGTCGGCACTCAAAGAGTCGAACTGGTAGTGCAATCTCCGGAAGACCTACACCGATTCTGTTCAGCAATCCCCCTCCAGAGGATACGATGTTCGACTTAGTGCCTTGCCACTCATACTCATATAGCTTCACCAAGGAACCATATTCCGATCTCCGATGATACGCATTTCTTACTTTGTTATTCGCCTCGGGAAAGATTGGCCATGAGTCTGCCAAGAACGAAAGGACCCCGCCGCCTAAGTCCGTATCCACTGGCGCTAGATATTTGTAGACAGAGCTTCGCGTGCCAGGAGGCGGAGGTTCACGACGTACGACAGTGAAGCCCCACTCTCGATCACGAGCACCTGGCGATGCAGGAAGCAGGGCTTGGTTGCGTCGGGAAACCACAAGCTGTACACGATGATCAACTCCACAAAACTGTAGCGCGCCTGTCCCTCCCATGTTGAATCTTCCCTGCACAAACGGTATCCGAAGCTTATTGTTGTGCGCTAGAGACATGAATGTGTTGGGAAAATCGTCTGGTGTCTGTCCTTCGCCTTGATCGGCAATTGTGATTGATGGATTTCCATTTCTCGGCATCGCGCCGGTGGCCGCCACGGTAAGCAAGCGGCCTTCTCTCGTCGCGTCTGAGTCTAACCACTCAGAGATGCGTCCGTCGCCGCGTCCGTCGGGCAACCAGGGTTCGAAAAAACGTGCGACGGCCTCGCGAATGCTCTGGGGTGCCTTGTCGCTCGTCGGGTCAATTTCAGCAAGGAGGCAAGCGTTTGTCAGTCGCGCATCAATACTATTGATGATTTTTTCGACTAGCGCTGCGATTGCTTCGCTCTGCTGATTGCCGATCGTCGCGAAGTTGTTCTCTCCATCGCCGAGGAGACGCCAGCACTCATCGGCTTCCCAATACCCCGCCTGTCGTAGAAGGTCCACAACCTCATTCTCATAGTCGGCCCGCATCAGCGCCATGCAAAGATCTGCCGTGTCCACCAGTTCCCGCCCTCCTGGCTGCGCCTCCACCGCTACGCCGATGCGCCTCTAGCGGCTTCAGCCAAGTAACTGCGACCTTCCTCCGTGACTGCCCAAGTTCCCGCAGGTGATCCCTTGACCATCAGTCCGCGCTCAACCATTCGCAGTCTGACGAATTGGATTCGGCTGCGCCAGCGGAGACCTCCGGAGTGAAGTTCTTGCTGATCCAGTTCCGTGAGCCGATCCTTGAGCCTGCGGCCAACGGCCTCGATTACTTCGGCAGTAGGGGCAGAGCCACCAGCCTCCACAAGCACCTCGAGGATGGGAACTTCGTACTCGCCTCCAGGAAGCAACGTGCCCCTTGGTGCTCTAGTCCGCCTTGAGCGCTGCCTTGTGGCTCTACGTGTTGGTCGAGAAGGGATGTCCTCGGGCAGCGACCCTTGCGAGCCAACAGTGGGAGTAGCCGTTTGGGCCGGTTGGCCGACGGCACCGGTGGATTCCCCTATACCAAGGAGCCGTCGAAGCACAGAATTCGGTGTGTCGACAAAGGGCTCCGCCTGCGATTTCAGATGCTCATATACTTCGTCGTCCACGATGACTTTCGGAGCCACCTGAACCCCTTGCCCGCGCCTCCCATTGCAAAATCTAGCATAGCCCACGAAAGCAACGATTGCAATCTAGATTGCAATCGTTGCTTCTCACTCACACAAGTCCATTACAACAGTGAGCACTGACCCCATCCGCTGGGGAATCTTGTCCGCCGCGCGGATTGCGCGGCGGTCGGTGGGGCCGGGGATTCGGAAGGCTCGGAATGGGGAGTTGCGAGCGGTAGCAAGCCGGTCGCTGGAACGGGCACAGGCATTCGCTTCGGATTTGGAAATCTCGACGGCGTACGGCTCCTACGAGGAGCTGCTGGCGGATCCGGAGATCGACGCGGTGTACATCCCGCTGCCGACGTCACTGCATCACCGCTGGGTAATCGCCGCCGCGCGGGCGGGGAAGCACCTGCTGGTGGACAAGCCGTTTGCCGTGGACGCCGCGCAAGCCGTGGAGATGGTGGACGCCTGCCGGGAGGCGGGGGTTCAGCTGATCGAGGGCTTCATGTATCGCTACGACCCGCGGCACGCCCGGCTGCGTGAGCTGGTGGCGGACGGAGCGATCGGCGACTTGCGGCAGATCAACACGGCGTTCTGCTTTCCCATCACCCGCGACCCGGCCAACGTGCGCCTCTCGACAGAGCTGGCCGGCGGCGCGCTGGGGGACCTGGGAACCTACTGCGTGAGCGTCAGCCGCCTGCACATGGGCGGTGAGCCGCGACGGCTGGCGGCGCGGATGACGAGCGACTCCGAGTTTGGCGTGGACTTTGACGGCAACGCGCTGCTGGAGTTCGATGACGGTCGAACCGCAATGGTGGCGTTCAGCTTTTTGACCTCGCGGCGGCACTTCCTGGAGTTGGTCGGAACGGAGGGGACGCTGCGGGTCGAGCGCCACGTACTGGCGCCGGGTGAGTCGACGAGTATTGAGATTGAGACGGCGAGCGGGACCGTGACGGAACTGTTTCCGCCGTTCGACACCTACCAGGCCGAAGTCGAGAATCTGGGCGACGCGATCCGCGGCGAGGCGGCGCCGCTGGTGGACGGCGACGAGGCTATCCGCCAGATGCGGGTGCTGGACGCCGTGCGCGAGAGTGCGCGTAGCGGCGAGTGGGTCGCGCTTAGCCGGTAGAACCTCACGGCCGCGAGGAGGGCGCCATGAAGCGGGTAGCAAAGCCCGAGGGCAAGTTCAACGTGGTGTTGGAAGACGCGCCCATCCCGGCCGTCGGCCCGCACGACGTTCG
>DAOUJT010000068.1:0-22509 GCA_034422315.1 Chloroflexota bacterium
GGCGACGATCTGCTCCGAGGCATGGCCGACGACGGCGTGGACACAACCCACGTCGCCAGGGTCGACTCGGCAGCCACCGGCACGGCCCTGATCGCTGTGGACGCCGCTGGAACCAACTCGATAGCCGTGGCCGAAGGCGCCAATTTCAAAATCGACCCAGGAGATGTGGCAAGGGCCGTCGCCGGCATGCAGCCGATTGCCGTGATCGGACAGCGCGAAGTCCCGGATGAGGCGACACTGGCCGCCTTCCGGGCCGCGCCAGCCGGACTGCGCGTGCTCAACGTATCGCCGGTGGATGAAGGCAAAGCCATCGATCTCAGCCCGGTGGACATCGCCGTCGTCAACGAAATCGAAGCCGCGCAGCTCGCGGGAAGCAACGACGAACCGCCAACGCTGGCCCGGGCCGTCGCCAAACGCACGCACCGCGGCTGCGTCGTCACGCTTGGCGGGCAAGGCCTTGTCGCCCACATTGACGGGCAGGACCACAGCCAACCCGCGTTTCTCACAACCGTCGTGGACACCACCGGCGCCGGCGACGCCTTCTGCGGCGTATTCACCGCGTCGCTGGCACTTGGCCACCCCGTCGTAACCGCCCTGCGCTGGGGCCAGGCCGCCGGCGCCCTGGCCGCAGCGAAGGCTGGCGCGCAGCCGTCGATACCGCGGGCGAAGGACATACGCCGGTTGGCAGCCGAAGCGACGTGAGCCTTCTGGTCCCTGTAAAATCGGCTACTAGACGGAGGTTTTCTTGTTTGATAAGCGCAACGCGTTGCGCCTGCCGATACGGTATGCGCGGCCGTCGTTCTGGACCGGGGTTGCGAGTGTCTTTGACTTTGGCGGCGCGTTGAATCGATACAACGCCACCGCCTCCGGTGCACGGGCGGATGCGCTTGCCATGTGGGCGGACTGGCAGGCGGTAGGTGACGACATGCGGGCGGCGCTACAGGCATACGAAGCCGAGCGTAAAGAAGGTCCCGCGTGTCCGAAGACAAAAGCCAGCGGCTAAGCGACACTTCAGCCGCCGACGATCTGTCCGGCGCAGCTACGCTGTGCCCTCCATTGACCGCGCAAGTCCCAATGCCCGTCTTCGAACAATTCCGTCTCAACGGCCGCCGCGCCTTCGTTACCGGCGCCAGCCGCGGCATTGGGCGGGCCGTCGGCCTGGCCCTGGCCGAGGCGGGGGCGGACGTGGCGCTGGCCGCACGCGATGAGACTCGGCTGACCGAACTCGCCGCCGAGGTCGAGGCTCTCGGCCGGCGGGCAATGGTCATTCCGCTGGACCTCGGCAACCTGGAATCCATCGGACCTGCCATCGACGCCGCGGCCAATGCGCTGGGCGGGCTGGACATCCTGGTCAATAACGCCGGCGTCACCTATAGCGGCGGATTCGGAATCGAAGACCCGGCCGAGTTCGACCGCATGTTCGATGTCAATCTCGGCGCCGTGCTCTTCGGCTGCCAGGCGGCGCGTCCGCACCTGGCGGCGGCCGGTCGAGGCGTGATCGTCAACATCGGGTCCATCGCCGGAACCAAGGGTGCCGGCCTCTACGGGGCAAGCAAGCAAGGCGTGCACGCGCTGACCAGGGGATTCAGTCGCGAGTACGCCAACGACGGCATCCGTGTCGTGGCCCTGGCGCCCGGTCAGGTCAACACCGACATGACCGCCCGCGTGCGGGCGAATCCTCCCGAACTGAACAACATGCTGCATCACACCGCACAGCGGCGGGTTGCCGACCCGGCGGAAATCGCCGCAACCGTCGTATACCTCGCCTCGCCGGCCGCCGACTTTGTAACAGGCACGACCATCGCCATCGACGGCGGCCGCGACTTCTTCGCAAGACGATGACTGCCCCCGATCCCTTCCGTCTGGACGGCCGCCGCGCCCTGATCACCGGTGCCAGCCGCGGCATCGGACGCGGCATCGCCGAGGCGTACGCGCGAGCCGGCGCGCGGCTTGCCCTGGCCGCGCGCACAACCGCAAATCTGTCGGAGGTCGCGGCATCAGTCGCTCAACACGGCGGCGAGGTCCACACGTTCGCCGCCGACCTGGCGGACGCCGAGGCCCCAACCCGGCTGGTCCAGCACGCCGCCGAGGCCCTGGGCGGCCTGGACATCGTGGTCAACAACGCAGGAAACGGCGGCCACGACGGACTGACACTCGAAGGCTATCGCCGGCTCCTGCACCTGAACCTCCGCTCCCCGGTGCTGATCACGCAGGCCGCGCGGCCGCATCTACTCGGGTCCGAAGCCCCCGTGGTAATCAACGTCTCGTCGGTCTCCGCCGAGCTGGGCGGCGCGGAACCCTACGGCCCGCTCAAGGCCGCGCTGTCGTCTTACACCGTCGGGCTGGCGCGTGAGTGGGGCAAGGACGGCATTCGCGTGGTCGCCATCGCGCCCGGCGTGATCGAAACCGACATGACCGCCGGCTACACCGATGCGGACTGGTGGACCGGGAACCTGGCCGAGCGCGTGGCCCTGGGTCGCAACGGCCAGGTCGACGAAATCGCCGGCGTTGCCCGGTTCCTCGCGTCCGACGCCGCCGCCTACATCACCGGCGCAGTCATCCCCGTCGACGGCGGCTGGGTCCATCAGTTCTAGCCGTCGGCCTATGTCCGATCGACGAGCTCCAACCAGCGCAAGTCAATAGTTCCGTCGGCGTCGGCGTCGGCGGACGGCGCCAGCACGCAGCCCAGGTGACCGTTTCGTAGCCGCGCTATGTCCGGATAGCCGCAGCGCACGTCGCCGGCAGCCGGCGGCGGGCCGTCGCTCGGGCTCGCCAGCCAGCCGATGCGTCGCCACGACGCGCCGTCATCCTCGCTCACGCTGCATCCAACCCCCGAGCGGTTCCCCTGCTCGTCGCGGTAGGCGCACAGCAACGCCCCTGAGCGCAATCGCTGCAGCTTGACGTTGGCGCCCCAGAACTCGATCGGCCGCGGTTCCGTCCAACTCAACCCGTCGTCACCCGATTTCGCGATCACGCTCGGATGCCCGTCAAACACCCGCGCCACGGCCAGGTACCGCCCGTCCGCCAGCCGGATGATGTCCATGTCCCCGAAGCCCAGCGTCGGGTGCGACGCCACGATCACCGGCGCCGAAAAGCTCTCGCCCTCGTCGTCCGAAAAGCAGACGCCCGCCTGCCAGCCGCTGTCGCGCCCCGTGGTCCCGATCACCGCCAGCATGTGCCTGCCGTCGTCCAGCCGGTGCGGATTGCTGGCCCCATACAGCTCCGACCACTCGGGAAAGAGCCTGATTTCCGGTCCCTCCGGCCCCCAAGTCTCGCCCCCGTCCGCCGAACAGGTCGTCGACATGTACCAACCCGTGCAGGGCTCGTCACCTGGCAGGCTCGGATCCATCTGGATGCGCCCAAGCCCCAGCAGCAGCCGCGTGTCCGAAAACGGCATCAACCCGCCCAGGTGCATGCAGTCCCAGCCGGGTTTCGCATAGATCGCCTCCGGGGTCGTCCACGTCGCGCCGTCATCGTCCGAACGCGACGTCAACATGACCCCGTTGTTCTGGCGCTGCACCCCTCGCGACCAGCTAAACACCATCACCAGCCGCCCGCTCCCAAGCTGCGCCAGGCTGGCCGAGTAGTGGGCGTGCGGCTCGCCGCTGCTAAACAGCCGGCGCGAACCACGGACCGCGACTGGCGCGTCGTTGAGGAGGTCCGGCTCGCCTGTCATGACCATTGCGATTCACCTCGGTGACGTCGCAAGAATCCTACGCCGGATGGCCGCAAATGCGCGCTTGCGCAACTGGAGACTAGACGATCGCCTGGTCGCCAACGGCATGGCCAAGCCGCGCTCCTACACTTGAGGAAGTCAGCCTGACGGCCTGCCCAAGGGCGCCTCAAAAGGGAAGCACCGTGACCGTTCCGACCGATCTACAGGAAGAGTTGTCCGCTGCCTGGGCCGACCTGGAAAAGGCGCAGCAGCGCCTGAAGGAAATCCGCCGCCGTGTGCCGTCAGAGCCTGTCTGGGACTACGAACTCTCCGGGCCTGACGGCGTCATCAAGCTTTCCGAGGTCTTCGGCGACAAGCCCGACCTGATCCTGATTCACAACATGGGCTCGGGCTGTCCCTACTGCACCATGTGGGCCGACGGCTTCAACGGCGTGCTCCATCACCTGGAGGACCGCTCGGCCTTCGTGGTGGTCTCGCCCGACGGCGTCGAGACCCAGCAGCGATTCCGGCAGAAACGCGGCTGGCGCTTCCGCATGTACTCGGCGGGCGGCACCACCCTGTTCAAGGACATGGGCTTCGAGTCCGAGGACGAGCACTACGGCTCAAACGCCATGCCCGGCGTCTCCGTCTTCCACAAGGGCGCTGACGGCTCGATCGTGCGCGTCGCCTCGGACTTCCTCGGACCCGGCGACGCCTACTGCAGCGTCTGGAACCTATTCGACCTGCTCCGCGACGGTGTCGGCGACTGGGAAGCAAAGTTCGACTACTCGACCTGAGCGCCCGGCAACCCCGCCCCCTCTCCATATAATCGCCCCCGGCCCGCCATCCACCCGAGCAACCCCGTGTCCATTGACCGGTCCCAGGTCGACCACGCCGCCGAACTCGCGCGCCTCGAACTAGCCGACGCCGAGCGCGAGCGGCTGCGCGGCGAGTTGGGCCGCATCCTTCAGGCCTTCGAAGCTCTCAACACGCTAGAAACCGACCACATCCCCCCCACCGCGCAAGTCATCCCGCTGGACAACGTCGAACGCGACGACGAGGTCGCCGACTCACTCCCGCTCGACGCCGTGCTCCAGAACGCCCCGCGCGTCGAGGACGGCCAGATCCGCGTGCCCCCCGTCCTCGACGAGTCCTGAATCAGTGCCCGACCACCTTCACCGCCTTACCCTCCACGCGGCTGCCGACGGCCTGCGCTCCGGGCAGTTCAGTTCGGTCGAGCTCACCCAGTCCCTGCTGGACCGCATCCAGGACGTGGACGACCGCGTCGGCGCCTACCTCACCGTCACCGCCGATCTCGCTATGGAACAGGCCGCCGCCGCCGACAAACGTCTCGCGGCGGGCGACAACGGCCCGCTCCTCGGTCTGCCCATTGCCCTCAAGGACGTGCTCACCACCGCCGGCGTCGAAACCACCTGCGCCTCCCGCATCCTCCAGGGCTTCATCCCGCCCTACGACGCCACCGCCGTCACCCGCTTGAAGCAGGCCGGCGCCGTCACGCTGGGCAAGACCAACATGGACGAGTTCGCCATGGGCTCCTCCAACGAGCACTCCGCCTACAAGCCCGTGCGCAACCCCTGGGACCTGGACAAAGTGCCCGGTGGCTCCAGCGGCGGCTCGGCGGCAGCCGTGGCCGCCGACGAGTGCCTGGCCGCGCTCGGATCGGACACCGGCGGCTCAGTCCGCCAGCCCGCCGCCCTCTGCGGCTGCGTGGGCCTCAAGCCAACCTACGGCCGCATTTCGCGGTTCGGCCTCATCGCCTTCGCCTCCTCTCTGGACCAGATCGGCGTGCTCACCAAGGACGTCACCGACGCCGCCCTACTGCTGGGCGCCCTGGCCGGCCACGACCCGCGCGATTCAACCTCCGCTGAGGAGCCTGTACCCGGCTACGCCGGCGAGTTGAACCGGGACATCAGCGGCCTGCGCATCGGCGTGGCGCCCGAATACTTCGGCGAGGGTCTCGACACCCGGGTCGGAGACTCCGTCCACGACGCAATCAACACCCTGCAATCGGTCGGCGCCACCCAGCGCCAGATCTCCCTACCCCACACCGAATACGCCCTCCCCACCTACTACGTCATCGCCCCGTCCGAGGCCAGCGCCAACCTAGCCCGCTACAACGGCGTCAAGTACGGCCTCTCCGACCCGCAGGCCACCGACGTGGACGAGATGATGGCCCGCATCCGCGGCCGGGGCTTCGGGTCCGAAGTCAAGCGCCGCATCATGATCGGAACCTTCGCCCTCTCCTCCGGCTACTACGACGCCTATTACGTCCGCGCCCAGAAAGTCCGCACCCTCATCAAGTCCGACTTCGAAACTGCATTCAGGGACGTCGACGTCATCGCCGCCCCTGTCGTCCCCGCGCCCGCGTTCGACCTCGGCGCCAAGCTCAACGACCCGGTGGCCATGTACCAGTCCGACATCATGACCCTCCCCGCCTCGCTCGCCGGCCTGCCCTGCCTGAGCATCCCCTGCGGCTTCGTGGACGGCCTGCCCGTCGGCCTGCAGCTCATCGCCCCGCCCTTCGCCGAGTCCCGCCTCCTCCAAACCGCCCGCGCCTACGAACGCACCCGCGGCGAACTGGCCGCGCCTGTCAAGGCCATAGATGCCCAGTGACTGTCACCACCGCCTACCGCACCGTCATTGGCCTGGAGACCCACGTCCAACTCCGCACTAGAAGCAAGATGTTCTGCGGCTGCGCCGCCGACTACGCCAATGCCCGGCCCAACACCCATGTCTGCCCCGTCTGCCTCGGCATGCCCGGCGTCTTGCCCGTAATCAACCGCGAAGCCGTGGACCACACCATCCGTACCGGCCTCGCCCTCAACTGCGAAGTCCCCGAATACGCCAAATTCGACCGCAAGAACTACGCCTATCCCGACCTCATGAAGTGGTACCAGATTTCCCAGTACGACCTCCCGCTCTGCATCAACGGCCACTTCGACGTTGAGGTGAACGGCGCAACCACCCGCGTCGGCATCACCCGCGTACACCTTGAAGAGGACACAGCCCGCCTCACCCACGTCACCGCCGCCGACGGCGCCCCCGCCAGCCTGATCGACGTCAACCGCTCCGGCGCGCCCCTCATGGAAATCGTCTCCGAGCCGGACATCCAGACGCCCGCCGAAGCCATGGCCTACGGCGAGAAGCTGCGGGCCTTGCTGCGCTGGATCGGTGTGTCCACCGCCAACATGGAAGACGGCGCCCTGCGCATCGACGCCAACATCTCCGTCTGGCCCCAGGGCGAGCCGATCGGCGACGTGAAGGTCGAAGTCAAGAACATGAATTCCTTCCGGTCGCTGGGCCGCGCCCTGGCCTTCGAAATCGAACGCCAGACCGGCCGTCGCGAGCGCGGCCAACCCATCGAACAGGAAACCCGCGGCTGGGACGAATCCGCAGGCGTCACCCGCTCCCAGCGCACCAAGGAATACGCCCACGACTACCGCTACTTTCCCGAACCCGACCTGCCGCCCCTCCACGTCACCCGCCAGCGCGTCGACACCCTTCGCACCGCCCTCCCCCGCCTGCCCGACCAGGTCGCCGCCGACCTCGTCGACCAGGGCGCACCCCGGGCCGACGTCGCCGAACTCGTCCAGGACCGTCCCCTCACCGACTACACCCTCGCTGTCATCGAAGCTGGCGCTTCCGCCGGCGAGGCCGTCACCTGGATAGTCCACGAATTTCGCCGCGCCTTGAACGCCCAGGCCAATAAGAGCGCCGTGATTCCGATCCCGCCGTCCGAAATCGCCGCCCTCCTCGACCTCCGCGCCAGGGGCGCCGTCAGCAGCACCATGGCCGGCGAAGTCCTCGACGAAATTCTCGCCACCGGCAAGTCCGCTAAGGAAATCGTCGAAGCCCGCGGCCCCCAGATCAGCGGCCAGGACGAACTCCTGGCCATCGCCCGCCAGGTCATTGAAGAGAATCCCCAGGCCGTCCAGGACTACCGTGACGGCAAGGGCCGCGCCCTTCAGTATCTCATGGGCCAGGTCATGCGCATCACCCGCGGCAAAGCCAACCCACGCGGCGTCAGCGAGCTGATTCGAGACGAACTCGACACCGCTCAATAGCCGCCGTCCCTCGCCGGCAGCTCACGGGGTCGGTGATTGACCTCCGTGTACATCAAGTGTACAATAGACTCGATGTCCGCGAAACCTGCCCCCAGATGATTCCCCCGCAGCCTCCGCGCCGCCGATCCCTCGCCCGGCAACGCCGTGCCGCGGACAGGAATGCTCACGGAAGGAGCCCACGTCCCACCCTCCCTCCGATCCACCCACCGACAGCTGCACGACTTGCGCTCGGCCACCCCACAAAATCCGCCAAATCTCGCGACCGCCGGCCGGGAACCCCCTCCAGGGGGTTCCCGGCCGGCGGTCGCGAGTACCCCCAAAAAACGCACGAAACCGTCGAACCGAGGACCGGGGGACTAGGATTGATCGGCAGCATGTGAACCCAGCAATCGACATCGTCCGACGGGTGGAGCGCGCCAAATGAGCACCGCGGAAGCGCCGACCACGGGACCGTATACCGCCGCGCTGGCGCAATTCGATCAGGCGGCTGAGCAGATCAATCTGGATCCGAACCTGCGCGAAGTCTTGCGCTGTCCCAAGCGCGAACTCACGGTCAACTTCCCGGTCGAGATGGACGACGGATCAATCACCTGCTTCACCGGCTACCGCGTCCAGCACAACGTCACTCGCGGCCCTGCCAAGGGCGGCATCCGCTATCACCCCAGCGCCGATCTCGACGAAGTCCGCGCCCTGGCCATGTGGATGACCTGGAAGTGCGCAGTCATGAATCTGCCGTACGGCGGAGCCAAGGGTGGCGTGACCGTCGATCCGCGCACCCTGAGCCGCCACGAATTGGAAAACCTGACCCGACGCTATGCCACCGAGATCATTCCGTTGATGGGTCCCGACAGCGACATTCCGGCCCCCGACATGGGCACAAACATGCAGGTGATGGCCTGGATCATGGACACCTATTCCATGCACGTGGGCTACTCGGTTCCCGCGGTGGTCACGGGCAAGCCGGTGGCCATCGGCGGTTCGGAAGGGCGAGAGAGGGCCACGTCCAGGGGACTGCTGGTGGCTACGCAGGCCATGCTGGAGCGGCTTGGGCGTCCGGCAAAGGGGACTGTCGCAATCCAGGGCGCCGGCAACGTTGGCCTGAACGCCCTGCAACTCTTCAACGAGGCAGGATTCACCGTCGTCGCCATCAGCGACAGCAGCGGCGGTGTCTACAACCCGACGGGGCTCAATGCGTCGCAGGTGTACCAGCACGTCTCGGATGGCGGCTGGCTGGCCGACTACTGCGAAGCCGAGCACATCTCCAACGCCGACCTGCTGGCGATGGACGTCGACGTCCTGGCGCCGGCCGCCATCGAAGGCCAGATTCACGCCGGCAACGCCGCCAATATGCGCGCAAACATGATCGTCGAAGGCGCCAACGGTCCGGTCACGCCGGAGGCCGACGCCCTGCTGAACGACCGTGGCGTGGTCGTCGTGCCCGACATCCTCGCTAACGCCGGCGGCGTAACGGTGTCCTACTACGAGTGGGTGCAGGGCATGCAGCACTTCTTCTGGAGCCGCGAGGAGATCAATAAGCTGCTAGCCGACCACATGCGGCGGGCCGCGCAAGAGGTCTGGGATCTGGCTCAGAATCGTGGCGTCAACCTGCGCGAGGCGGCCTACCAGATCGCAGTGGGACGCGTGGCCGAGGCCACCCAGCTTCGAGGAATCTACCCCTAGACGCGAAGGCTCTCTCGAACGGCGGCCCAACTAAACGACTCACCGTCGTCGAAGGTCGCGCCGACATCACCGAAGGGATCGCGGCCTTCGTCGCTCGGGTTGTAGAGCTGGGTCGGCGAGTTCAGCAAGATCGCGGGACGGTCGCCCGCCACCATGAAGCCGTGATGGACGAGCTTGGGGATGAGAACTGTGAATTGCGCGTCGTCCGGCTGGGACTGGCCCATCGGCAGCAGGTCCAGCGTGCCGGCGGTTGGTGAGCCGTCCCGACCGTCCCAGAGGGCAAGGATGATGTCGCCCGCCGCCACCACGAAGCGGTCCTCCTGGTTCCGGTGGACATGCCATTCGTCCTCGTCGCGAGCCAACCAAGCTGGTGTGGTGGAGAAATAGGTCTGCGCGAAGGGACGTCGATCGCCCTCATAGATGTCGGCCCAGTCGGTGCGCAGGATCTCGACGAGAGAGCCGGACTCATCGCGGTTGACGCGCAACGGTCGCGCAGCCGCGTCGTGGATACGCAGACGGAATGTGGTCAGATCGAGATCGATGGGTTTTCGGAATGCGGAGCCGGCTTCGCCAGTTTAGGCGACTCAGAAACCCTGCCTGCCGGCCAGTGCCAACGCGCGCTCATAATCGTCGGGCGTGTTCAGATTCCAAAACGAGCGCAGGTCTGGGTCGAGGACGCGCAAGTCGTGCTCCTGGACCCAGATGGTCGACACGGCGTCGAACACGGGCGCCACCTTGAGCTCGCGACGCTCGATTCGCTGACGGGCCGGCTTCAGGACCGACTTTCGATAGACCGCGTGCAACGGCTCTGGACGGCCGTCGGTCACGGGCACCACCGCGTCCACGCGAAATGCGTGCCCGACGAGATCGAGAATCAATGTCGGGTTGAGAAAGGGCATGTCGGCGGCGGCAATGAACGCGAGGTCATGGGCGACGGCGGCAAGTCCGCTATAGATGCCGCCAAGGCTCCCGGAGCGCGGGTACAAGTCGCCGCCGACGCGCGCACCTTTTACTCCCGGGTCGTCGTTCGCCACGAGCACCACGTCGTCCGTCAGCCGTGAGACGGTGTTCACCACATGACCAAGGAGCGTCTGCGGCGTGCCGTCAGCCGCCGTCACCCACGGCAGTGCGCGCTTGTCGCGGCCCATGCGTCGGCTCTGCCCGCCGGCAAGGATGACGACCGAGAACCGTGGTGAACTCATCAGGATAGACATCCGTTGACTTCACGCACCGGCCTGCCTACGCTCGAATCAGAACGTCTGGTAGTTCTCCAAGGAGCTCCAATGGCAGCGCCCGAAGCGGTAGGCGACAGCGATTTCCAGTCCAAAGTTCTTGAAGCCTCCACCCCGGTCCTGGTGGACTTCTGGGCCGAGTGGTGCGGTCCCTGCAAGATGATCGCCCCGATCGTGGACGAACTGGCCGAGGAGTACGACGGCCGGGTCGGCTTTGCCAAGGTCGACGTTGACGCCAATCCCATGACGCCCGGGCAATTCGGCATCCGCGGCATTCCGACATTGCTCGTATTCAAGGACGGCGCGGAGGTCGGACGCATTGTTGGGTTCCGGCCGAAGTCGGATCTCGCCGCCGCCCTGGACCAAGCGCTGAACGGAGCGTAGAGCCCGGCCGGCTTGTCAGCCTGACGTTCGGCGCCCAGGCTGCTGCTAGCTGGCGGCAAAGCTGCGTGCGCCGATCAACTCCAACTTGGCGCGGTGGACGCTGTCCATCTCGCTGATCAGTTTCTGGCGACGCGCGGTGATCGGTTCGGCGGCATCGCCGTCAGCCGCGAGCCTGGTTTCCTCGAGCTCAGCATTTAGCCGTCGCTCACGCAGACGGAGCGTCGCGAACTGCAGTTCAACGCTCAGGGATGCGTCACCATGGGGCGTCTCCGTCGCTCGTTCCAAGACAGCGGCCAGCCGCTGCTGTGACATCGGATCGAGCGTCGCGGCGATTCGGTCCCAGTCGAGCTCGGCGTTCTCGCGAGCCTCGGCCACGATGCGAGCCATGATGTGTCGGGCCGCCGGATCAGTGAGCAGTGCCGGATCCAGACGGCTGATCAGGTCTATGTCTGAGGCGCCGGACCTCGCCACGCACCGAAGCAATCCCTCCTCAAGGTGATCCATCACCATCGGCGTCTCGGCCGAGGGCGGACGCGTGTCGCGAGCGGCAGCTCGCGGCGCACCGCGCCGGCCGTCCCGCGCGGCCATTCGCCGCAGTTCATCGGCCGGCACGCCGCTCAACTTGGCCAGTCGACCGAAGTAGTGCGCGCGCACGACGGCGTCGTTGATCTCAGCCACGATCGGCAGCAACTCCCGCATGGCCGCGCGCCGTCCGCTCAGGCCGGTGATATCGTGCTGGCTGCCGGCCCAGCGAAAGGCAAAGTCGGCCAGCGGCGTGGGACTCGCGATGAGGTCTCGCCATCGCTGCGGCTTGGAACGAACCAAAGAGTCCGGGTCGTCGCCTACGGGTAGCTCGGCTATCCCGATGTCCGTCGTCAGACGGTCTTCGTGTCGGACCAGACCCCGCACATCGACCGTGGTGCCCGACTCGTAGTCGCCGGCTTCGCGAACTACATCCAGCCCCCGGCGGGCAGCCGCCGCGCCGGCGGCGTCGGCGTCCAGGGCGATCACGACCCGCGACGCGCCCGAGTTGGTAAGCATGCGCGCTTGCTGCTGTGTGAGCGATGTGCCCATGGAGGCCACGGTGTTGGTGAAGCCGGCTTCGTGCGCGGCAATCACATCCATATAGCCCTCCACGATGACCGCGGTTTGCTCTTCGCGAATAGCGTCGCGAGCCAGGTGATAGCCGTACAGAAGATGGCCCTTGGTGAAGACTTCGGAATCACGAGTGTTCAGGTACTTCGGCTCAATGTCTCGAAGCGTGCGGCCGCCGAAGCCCACGACGGAGCCGGAGCGATTCCAGATGGGGAAGATCAGGCGGTCAAACAGATAGTCGCGGACTCCGCGCTCGTCCGAGCGGGCCAGGCCGGCGGCCTCGATCGCGCCGACTTCGAACCCGAGCGTGCGCAGGTGGGTTAGCAGCGGCTCGCCGCTGCTCCTGGCATATCCCAACCCAAATTTCGCCACGGTCGCGTCCGCCAGCCCTCGAGACCTGACATAGACGCGGGCCTCTTCCGCAGGGGGCGATTCCAGAAGCTGCCGGTGCAGGAACTTCTGGGCCTCGTCCAGCAAGCTGAGCATGGAGGTCTGTCGGCTGCGCCGTTCGGGGTCGGCGGGTCCGCGTTGGATCTCGATGCCGGCTTCGCGCGCGAGTTCGTCTAGGGCGTCGGGAAACTCGATGCGGTTTCGACGCATCACAAAGGTGAGCAGGTCGCCGCCTTCGCCGCAGCCAAAGCACTTGAAACTGCCGCGGTCCGGAAAGACGAAGAAGGACGGCGTTTTTTCACTGTGGAAGGGGCACAGGCCCTTCCAGTTGCGGCCGGCGCGCTGCAACCGAACGTCACGGCCGATGTACTCGACCGCGTCCAGCCGAGCCTTGACTTCCTCTACCGGCGTTGCCATCTCGGGCCGAGCTTAAGGCACCCTTCCGCGCGCCTGACGCTACAGGTTAGGCGCCGCGAGAGTCGCGATTCGAGCGTGCGAGATTGACCAAGCCGCGGGTACTAGGGCACAAAGACGTACTCGTCGAAGTCGCAGATCGGCCGGTAGCCCAACCGCGCGTAGAGCCGGTTGGACACAGGATTGGCCAGGTCCGTGAACAGCGCGCAGAACCGGCGGCCTTCGTCGAGAAGCAGTTGACTCAGGTCTGCGACGCAGGCCGAGGCGTATCCGCGAGCCCGATGTTCAGGCGGCGTGTAGACGAAGTTGATCCTGATGCCGCGCGGCGTGGGCCCGTCGCAGGCGGCCATGGATACAGGGCCTTCGTTGTCCCAGACGTACATTCGCCCGAGGCCGATGCGCTTTCTGACGCTTAGTTCACCGGGCGCCGGATCCTCAGATCGAAGCTCCACGTTCAAGGCGTCGGCCCACGTGGCCAGGGTTTCCACGTCGCGCATCGCGGCCCGTCTGAAAATGCCCGGGGGTCGTTTTGGCGGGATGACCTCAGTGAGTTCATGGACGCGCGAGTGCATCTGAAGACGCGTCTCGCGACCTGTCCGTGCGTGCCAGTTCCGCAGGAAACACTCGGTAGTTCTGGCTGGACCGATGACCCCGGGAAGTGAGGGGTCGTCCGTGCTCAGCTGGTTGGCCAGCGCTTCAACGGCGCGCGTTTGCCCGCGAGACAGGATCAGATTCGCCCCCGACTGCAGCGCCGCAATGACGCGGGACGGGCCATGCTCCACGGTCAGCAGGTGCTCGGCCTCGGTGGCGCTGGACGCCACCCCGAGCATGAGCACGTTTTCGGCCTCTCGCCGCACGAGGAATTCCTGCGCTCGCGCCAGAAACGCTTTCACATCCCGGTGCCGCCGTACGACGAAGTTGGCCATTTGGCGGCTCCGTGGAAACCTCTGATCGAGCTACCGGTCGCGGAAGCCCTGCTCCAGGCGTGCGTGGGCGGCGGCGATGCGGGCCACCGGTACGCGGTAGGGGGACGCGCTGACGTAGTCCAAACCCAGCGACTCGCAGAAGTCGATGGACGACGGGTCGCCACCATGCTCGCCGCAAATTCCGACTTCAATGTCGTCTCGTGCGGCTCGCCCCTGCTCGGTCGCGGTGCGCATGAGCGCTCCGACGCCGTCGCGGTCGAGCACGCCGAAGGGGTTGTCGACAAGGATGCCGTCTTCCACGTACTTGAGCAGGAAGCGTCCCTCGGCGTCGTCGCGACTGATACCGAAGGTGGTCTGGGTGAGGTCGTTGGTGCCGAAGCTGAAAAACTCGGCCACGCCGGCAATCTCGGTCGCGGTCAGGCAGGCCCGCGGCACTTCCAGCATGGTTCCGAACTTGTACTCAATCCGGTCGCCGGCGCGTTGCTGTACGTGCTCGGCGGTGGCCCGCAGCCGGGACTCGATGGTGGTGAGCTCAGAAATGTGACCGATGAGCGGAATCATGATCTCCGGCAATACCTGCACGGCCTCCGACTTCAGATGCAACGCGGCCTCCACGATGGCCTGAACCTGCATCTCGTAGACCTCGGGATACATGAGCCCGAGACGGCAACCGCGCAAGCCCAGCATTGGGTTGAATTCGTGCAACTCGGCGGCTCGCGCCACTTTGCGACGCGCCAGTGCGAGATCGGATTCCGACGCGCCGTTTTGCTCTAGCGTGGCCAGTTCGTCTTCAACGCCGCTCAGGAATTCGTGCAGCGGCGGGTCCAGCAGGCGAATGATCACCGGCAAGCCGTGCATCGCCCGCAGGATGCCGACGAAGTCCTCGCGCTGGATGGGTAACAGCTTTTCGAGTGCACGACGTCGTTCGGCCTCAGATTCGGCCAGGATCATGTCTTGCACGATTGGTAGCCGATCGCCCTCGCGGAACATGTGCTCGGTGCGGCAGAGACCGATCCCCTGGGCGCCGTAGGAGCGCGCGAGTTCAGCTTCTTCTGGCGTGTCGGCATTGCCCCAGACCTGTAGCCGGCGGATTTCGTCGGCCCAACTAAGCAACTCGTGGAGTTCGTGCGTCATTTCGCCGGGAATCAGCGGCACTTCCCCGCGAATCACGTTGCCCAGGGTGCCGTCGATGGTGAGGGTCTCGCCGGCGGATACCACTTCGCTGCCGACCCGGAACTCGCCGGCCTCGACGTCAATGTCCAGAACCTCGCAGCCCACGACGGCCGGTAGACCAAGCTGCCGGGCCACAATGGCCGCGTGGCTGGTGGCGCCTCCACGCGAGGTGAGGATCGCCTGCGAGGCGGCCATGCCGTGGAAGTCGTCCGGGGAGGTCTCGGGCCGAACCAGGATGACCGCATGGCCCTCCTCAGCCAGCGCGGCGGCATTGTCGGCGGTAAACGCCACTTGGCCGGTCGCGGCGCCCGGGGATGCATTGAGACCGCGAGCGATCGGGTCCACGGGCGTTGAAGCGTCAATGCGCGGGTGCAGAAGGGCGCTGACCTGCTCGGCCTCGACGCGGCGAACGGCGGTCTCTCGGTCAATCTTGCCCTCGTGGACCATATCCACGGCGATGCGCACGGCGGCTGCCGGGCTGCGCTTGCCCGCGCGCGTCTGCAGCATGTAGAGGCGACCGTCCTCAATGGTGAACTCAAGGTCCTGCATCTCGGCGTAGTGGGCTTCCAGGGCGTGCGCGTAGGCCTGGAACTCGCCATAGACCTCGGGCAGCGTCTCGCGCAACGTGCTGATCTGTTCCGGCGTGCGGATGCCCGCCACCACGTCCTCGCCCTGAGCGTTGAGCAGGTACTCGCCGAAAAGCGCCGGGTTGCCGTCGTTGGGGTCGCGGGTGAATGCCACGCCGGTGCCGGAACGCTCTCCCATGTTGCCGAAGACCATGGTCTGCACGTTGCAGGCCGTACCCCAATCGTGGGGCAGGCGATGGAAGTTTCGGTAGTCGACGGCGCGGCGGCCGTGCCAGGAGTCGAAGACGGCTCTGATGGCGCGCTCCAGTTGCTCATGCGGGTCTTCCGGGAAACGCTGGCCGGTTTCCTCGAAGATCAGGTTCTTGAAGTCGGCGGCAACCGCTTCCCACTCGGCGGCGGTCAGTTCGGGATCTTCGGACTTCCCGAGGCGCTCCTTGTGCTCGTGAATGATCTCTTCGAACGCACGGCTGTCGAGGTTCAGCACGATCGCGCCGAATCCCTGGACGAAGCGGCGATAGGAGTCACGGCTGAAGCGCGGGTCGCCGGTGAGTTCGGTCAGGCCCTCAAGGGTCTGGGCGTTGAGTCCCAGGTTCAGCACGGTATCCATCATTCCCGGCATGGACACGCGGGCGCCCGAGCGCACCGAAACCAGCAATGGATTCGTGGGATCGCCGAAGCGCTTGCCAGTCTGCACCTCGACTTCGGCGAGGGCCCGGTCGATTTGCTGCTGCATGCCGGCGGGGAACTTTCGGCCGGTTTCGAAGTAGGCGAGACACGCCTCGGTCGTGATCGTGAAACCCGGCGGGACGGGGATGCCGGCGCGCGTCATCTCGGCGGAGCCGGCGCCCTTGCCGCCGAGCAGGTTGCGCATGGACTCGGCGCCCTCGCGGAACAGGTAGACCCATTTGTGGTCGGTGGCTGACATGCGAAAGGGGCTCCGGCTCTTGGGTTAGTGCGCCGCGGGGGTACGGCGCGCGCGGCTCTCGAATGTACCATCGCGCCCGGACGCGCCCGCGGTCGCGTACTTCCGGGAAGGTCGGCAGATTTCCGTTTTCAGCGCGGCCCGGCGCTGGGTGGCCACGGTCGCCATCGGGCACTTCGCCGTGGACTTCACGGCCATGCTGCCCAACATGATGTATCCGTTCTTGGCACAACGCCTCGAGTTGTCACTCGGGATCGTGGGCGTGGCATCGGCCGTCTGGGCTATCACTTCCTCCACGTCGCAGCCGTTTTTCGGATACCTCGGTGACCGCTTAGGACGGCGCTGGCTGGCTGCAGGCACCGTTGGGACGATGGCCGTGCTGGTGGCGTTTGTGCCGATGGCGCCGTCGTATGGCGTGCTGCTGCTGCTGCTGGGCGCCGCGGGCATCGTGGTCGGCGGATACCACCCGCAGGGTGGGGCCATTGCCAATGAGGCATCGCGCCGACACAAGGGCGTCGGCGTGTCGACGTTTTTCCTGGGCGGACACCTGGGCTTTACGGTGGCGCCGCTTGCGGCCGGAGCGGTACTCGCAGCGAGCGGACTGGACTGGATGCCGCTGCTGGCGCTGCCAGCACTGGTAGTCGCCGTCTTGATTCCCCTGGGGTTGCGCGGGTTTTCCAGCGCCAGATCCACGGCCCGCTCCGATGGCCTCGGCTCGCTCGGCGCCATCGGCCCCGCGCTGGCGGCGGTTCTGGTCGTTGCCCTGGTGCGCGGATGGGCCTATGCCAGCCTCAACACCTACATCCCGTTCTTCGTGTCTCCGGACCGGCCCGATCCTGGCTTCGCAGGATCGATGCTGGCGGTGTACCTGGGCTTCCATGCCGCCGGGGCGTTCAGCGGCGGCGTGCTGGCCGACCGTCTGGGCGTGCGGCGCATGATCGGGTACTCGTCGCTGCTGTTGATTCCAGCCGTGACGGCGTTTGCATTGCTTCCAGTTGGCGCTTCGTCATACGTGACAGTCGCCGCTGTGGGCGCACTAATCGGCGCAGGCTTCACGCCGACGGTGCTTCTAATGCAACGGCTGGTGCCGGCGCACATGGGCGTGGGAACCGGAGTAATCCTGGGCGTTTCATTCGGCGCGGCAGCGATTGGGAATCCGGTAACGGGTTTTGTGGGCGATGCCGCCGGACTGAATGTGGCGTTCATGCTGATGGCCGTGGCCCAGGTCGCCGTCCTGGCAGCGCTACGCTGGATTCCCGGCAGGACTGGCGGCGGACAGGTGGCGCCGCAACCGGCGGAAAGCACGGCTGGAGGAGCAAGCTGATGGGAATCCTGGAGCTTCGTGAACAGGTCGACCGGCAGTTGCAGGAGCAGTTCAGGCGCCGGCGACCGGACGATCCTGTCGTCAACCTGCGCAAGACGCTGGTAGATGAACTGGTTCAACTCGATGAGGAAGGCTGCGACGTCGAGGACATCATGGCCGAGGTCCTTGCGTCGGACGTGCTGTCGATGGACGTGGCTACCGTTGAATCCTTGATGGCTCGGCTTCAGGGGCTTCCCATGCGGGAGGACTTCATATACAACGAACCGAGCGACCTGGCCGCGATTCAAGCCGCGCGGCCCGCTGGCCGAGCCGTTCCCGAAGCTGACGGAAGCGACTACGAGCGTCGCTTGCGCGGCGCCTGGATCGGGCGCTGCGCCGGCTGCACCCTGGGTAAGCCAGTCGAGGGCTGGTCGCGGGCTGAGATTCGCGAGCTGTTGGACGCGGCCGACCTTGGTGACCTGCGGTTCTACGTGCCGTACCTGGAGCCGAACCCGACCGGCCGAGCCTGGCATCCGTCGGCGGTGTACTCGGCGCAGGGACGGATCGATGGGGTTCCGCGCGACGACGATATTGACTACTGCATCCTGGCGCTGGAGATCCTGGAGACCTATGGCCCCGGCGTGACCACGGCCGACTTCGGTCAGTCGTGGCTGGAGATGCTGCCGTACTGGCGCGTCTATACGGCTGAGCGGGCTGCTTACCGAAACCTCGTTCTGGGACTGCCAACCAACGAGGCAGCGACGACTCGGAATCCGTATCGCGAATGGATTGGCGCGCAGATTCGGGCCGATGTGCTGGGCTGGGTGCATCCGGGCCGGCCGGAGGCCGCGGCGGCGCTGGCGCATCGGGATGCGGCGCTGTCGCACGTGAAGAACGGGATTTACGGCGAGATGTGGGCGGCGGCCACGATTGCAGCCGCGTTCAGTCTTGATGATCCGCTGGATGCCGTGCGCGCCGGCATGGATCAGATTCCGGCCAATAGCCGGCTGCACGCGGCGCTGACGAACACGCTGGCCTGGAGCGAGGAGTACGCGGACTGGCAGGACGCCTGGGAGCGGGTGGACGAGTCCTACGGGCACTACAACTTCGTGCATACGATCAACAACGCCTGTTTCGTGGTGCTGGGGCTGGCGTATGGGCGAGGGGACTTTGCGGCGACGGTTGGAATTGCGGTGGAGTGTGGGGAAGACACGGACTGCAATGGGGCCACGGCCGGATCGATCCTTGGGGCGACCAAGGGCGCGGAAGTGGTGCCGGCGGAGTGGACCGAGCACTTTCATGACCGGGTGGAGACGATTGTGAGCGGGATCGGGACGCTGCGGTTGAGCGATCTGATCGCGCGGACGGCGGCGCTGGCGCGGGGGCCGTTCGCCGCCTAGCTCGATCCGCCCTGGCGGGCGAAGAGGTCGCGGACCTCGGCCACGGTGGTGGCGTCGGCGGGGGACTTGTCCTCGCGGACGAAGCCGATGACGCGCGGGAAGCGGAGGGCGAGGCCGAGTTCGTCGTCGGTTCGGCCGGCGACGTGCATCGGGCTGCGGGTGAGCTCGTCGGCCAGGACTTCGACCACGATATCGGGGCTGGCCCATACGTCGGGGACGACGTCGGAATGAACGTTGACAGGGCGGTCGACGACCGCGATTTCGTCCAGCTTCTCGCGGATGCGCACCCATTCCTCGTCGGAGTAGCCGGTGCCGATGCGGGCGATGGACTTGAAGACCTGCTCATCGGCGTCCCAGACGGCGCTGAGCAGGGCGCCGATGCCCCAGGGCGTGCGTTTGCCCTGGCCTCGCCAGTAGCCGATCAGCACGCAGTCCAGGGTGTCGGTGAGGGCCGAGGAGTAGCTGGCTTTGTACTTAATCCAGTTGAAGTTGCGCTGGCCGGCCTGGTAGGCGGAGTCCAGGCGCTTGGCCATGACGCCTTCAAACCCAGCGTGTACCTGCTCGTTGAAGAAGACGTCAATTGCTTCTGGATCGTCGGTAACGATGCACTCGGAAACCTGAAGGTCCTCGCCCTCTTTCCCTATGATCGCTTCGAGCCGGCGGCGGCGCTCGGTGAAGGGAAGTTCGATCACGTTATCGCCGTCATAGAGCAGGTCGAAGGCGTGGACGTGGAGCGGAATCTCTTTGGCGGCCGCCTCGATGCCGTGGCGGCGGCGGCGCGAGGTTGTGACCTGGAAGGGCAAAAACTCGCCGGTTTCCGGGTTCACCCCCATGGCCTCGCCCTCGATGATGACCTGGGGCTTCTTCAGGTGGGCACGCGCCGCCTGCGACACGTCAGGGAACATCCGTGACATGTCCTCGAGGTTGCGGCTGTAGATGCGGACCTGGTCGCCGTCGCGATGAAGCTGGACGCGAAAGCCGTCCAGCTTCGGCTCGACCGCGGCCGAGCCGATCTTGTCGACAATCTCCTGACCGCTTGACATGCGGGCGGCCTGGGCCATGCGAACGGGATTGCCGACCTGAACCTGGGCGCGGGCCATGGCGTCGGCGCCGCCCCGCAAGTAGTCGCGGGCGGTCTGACCGAGGTCACAGGTCAGGTTGTAGGCGCGCTCGATGGCCTTGCGATCGGACTTGTCACCTACGCGGGCGAAGGAGAGTGCATCCATGAAGGTGGGGTCGCCGATGCCCAGGCGCAGCCGGCCGACTGGGATGCGCGGGAGGTAGCGGTTGGAACGCGGGTCCAGGTCGCGCAGCAGGCCAGCGACGCCGGCGACCTTTCGTTCCTGTGATTCGGCGCCCTCCGCCTCGGCGACCTCGCGCAGGCGCGCAAAGACGCCGCCGACCGAGACGTTTCGGGCCCAGTCCTGGGCAAGCTCTCTTTGTCGACGCGTTCGCCAGGACGGATTGCCGACGGCGGTGTGCCAGTAGATTCGGCCCTGACCGAATCGCCGCAGACCAGACGCACGACGGGACTTCGAGCCCGCCGCCAATCTCCAACCTCGACAAGGCGGTGGGGTGGCGGTAACGGACTCCGGAGGTGTCAGAGATTCCGCCGCGAGGCCCAGGTCACCGGCCTCTCGGAATACGGATTGAACTTCGTCGGGCCCGGTCTCAAACGCTTCGCCGATCGAGCGCAGCAGCAGGCGGCTGGCCATGCCGAATTCGAGGTCGACGAACTTGGGGACGAGGCGGCCCTGCATCAGGTAGGTGACCTGGGCGGCTTCCTCGGGGGTGACGCGTTGGTAGAGCTCGGCCAGGATTTCGATCATGGCGTTGCGGCCGGAAACCGCGTCGATGCGTTCGAAGACTTCGGCCAGTTCGCGAAACGTCATGTGGATCTACCCACGGGCAGCAGGTTGGCGCGCACCCAATCGTGGACGTCGCGCATACCCTCGAACGCCTGGAAGGGAATGCCGTCGCGCTTGCAGCGGTCCGCCAACTGGGAGCGGGCGAAGAGGAGGTCCGCAGCCTGCGCGGCGGCCCAGTCGCTCATGCCGTCGCCGGCGTAGGCGACGCGCCAGCCCTGGGTCTGCAGCGACCGGACCGGTCCAGCTTTCCAGCCGCCGCGGGGATCGTGGCCGGGGCGTTCGTGGGGAAACTCAAGCTTGACTGACCCGTTTTGGAAGAGGAGCCGGTTGGATTGCAATGGCAGGTCGGACAGGCCTGCCCGGGTGAGCATTGGTTTGACGTAGGCGTCGAAGCCGTCGCTGACGACCCGGGCCGGGATGCCGTGCGCCCTGAGATCAGCGACCATCGGCGCGAATGCCGGGTCGATGGCGTGCCGGTCGATGAGATCAAGAAACCGCTGCTCGTCCGTGCGTACCAGCGCGAACTGGCGGCGGGCGCGTTCGCTGGTGGGGATTTCGCCACGGATCCACTCGTCGTCGATGTCGCGCCAGTTTGGGTGGGCGAAGGCGTTGAAGATGACGTGGCCCATGTCCTCGGGGGAGATGGTGCCGTCGAAGTCAAAGACGAAGGCCCAGCGGGCGGCTCTGTCGGTCAGGTCACGGCCTCGAGCTTGGCGTAGCTGACGGCGAGCTTCTTGAGGCCAACGTCGCCCCCGAACATGACGGTGACTTCCTCGTCGAAGTTGGTGATCTGTCCCGCGACGATCAGGCCCTCACCAAAGACCGGATGGCGGACGCGCTGGCCGTCTTGATACGTGCGTTCAGTCGGCGGCTGCGGCTGATCGTCATCTTCTTCGACGCCGAACCCGGAAGCCAGGACCGTCGGCCGGGCGTCGAGGCGGCGCCGATAAGTGAGCCGCTCCGTCGGAATGTCCTGAAGGAAACGGGACGGAAACCGCACGGGGGCGCCCCAACCGGATCGGTGGCGGGTGTAGGTGAGAAACAGGCGGTCCTTGGCCCTTGTGAGCGCTACGTAGGCCAGGCGGCGCTCCTCGTCCATTTGGGCGGGTTGGTCGTAGCTACGGGCGTGGGGAAAGAGCTCTTCCTCGAGGCCGACCAGGATGACGACACCGAATTCAAGGCCCTTGGCCGAGTGGGCCGTGAGCAGCGTGACGGCGTCGCCGCCGGTTGCCAGGTTGTCGACGTCGGCAACCAGCGCGGCTTCGCTCAGGTAGCGGGACAAGCTTTCGCGCGGGCCGAGGCCGTCGTACTTGGTGGCGGCGGTTTGCAGTTCGACGACGTTTTCCCAGCGCTCTTCGGGACTGTCCGGGTCGCTGTCCAGGACATCGTCGTAGC
>DAOUJT010000069.1:0-12498 GCA_034422315.1 Chloroflexota bacterium
AGTTTCGGGCTGAACTGAGCCGGACACGGGAAGAGTTTCAGGCAGGGTTGAGCCAGTCGCGGGATGAATTCAGGTCCGAAATGAACCTGCTACGCAACGAGATGGTGACTCACCACGCAACCAAGGCAGACCTGCACGCGCTGGAGGCGCGCCTGGTCAAGTGGATGATCGGCCTGATGATCGGCTCAGTGGGCACCGCGGTCTCCATCGCCGTAGCCGCAGACCGGCTGTGGACCTGAGGCCTGGCTGAGCAAGCCGGCCGAGCAGGTCGGTCCGAAGGGCCTGAATCAACGTCGGCTCGTGCACGTTGGCCGACGCTTGCCGTGGCCTCAAGTCCGTGTCGCCGCTGATTCGGGGTACTATTGACGACTGGCCGTTGGACTCAAGCCGTGATCTCCAGGCGTCACCTCATTCGTCTTGCGCCTGTCGTGCTGGTCGCCCTGGGCGCGGGAACGGGCGCCGCGTGCGCCGGCTCGGATGCCGACGCCCCTGGGGGGTACAGTTTCCCCAGAGTTGGGGACGGGCATCAGTACTACATCTCCGAGGAAGAGCGCGCCAAACTGCAAGAGCAGGCCGCCGCTGGTTACACTCCCACCCCCACGGCCGGTAGCTAGCGAGCAGGACACGGACCAGTGAAGTCGCGGCGATCATTCCTTCGGTTTGCACCTGTTGCCCTGCTCGGGCTGACGGCCCTGGGCGCCTGCGGCAGCGAGGTCGATGCCCCCGGCGGCTACGCCTTCCCCAAGCAGCGCCCCAGCAGCGACGACTACATGAGCCCCGAAGACCGCGAAAAGCTCCGCCAGCAAGCCCTCGCCGACAAGGCCGAACGCGAAAACCAGCAGGCAACCCCCGCCAGCGGAGGCAGCTAGGCTCGTAGGCTTGCGCACGCCGCTGGCGACGGCGGTGGCTCTGTTCTGAGGACTGACTATGGGTGTCCTGGATCAATTCAGCCTGGCCGGCAGAACCGCCCTGGTTACCGGGGGAGGAACCGGTATAGGCAAGGCGCTGGCGATTGGGTTTGCGGAGGCTGGGGCTGACGTGGCCGTATGTGGGCGCACGCAGGAAACGCTGGACAGCGCGGCTGCCGCGATCGAAGCCGCGGGGCAACGCGCCCTGGCGTTGACGGCTGACGTTACGAAGGCGGATGAGGTCGACTCCCTGGTCGACCGGATTGTGGATGCCTGGGGGCGGCTGGACATTGCCTGCAACAACGCCGGGGTGAACAACTGGGTGGACGCGGCCGGGATGTCGGAAGAGGACTGGGACTGGATCTACGACACCAACGTGAAGGGCGCGTTTCTCTGCTCGCAGGCCGAGGCCCGCGTGATGATCGCCGCCGGGAGTGGCTCGATCATCAACCTGGCGTCCATTTCCGCTCGCATCACCAACCGGCCGCAGCCGCAGTCGCATTACAACTCGTCCAAGGCGGCGCTGGTGCAGCTCAGCAAGTCAATGGCCGCCGAGTGGGCGCCGCATGGGGTGCGGGTCAACTCGCTGAGTCCCGGCTACACCCGCACCGAAATGGCCGACGCCCCCCGCACCCGCGAGGCCCAGCCGATCTGGAATCGCGACACGCCCCTGGGCCGCATGGCCGAGGTGGAGGAACTGCAAGGCGCCGCCGTCTTCCTGGCCTCCGACGCCGCCTCCTACGTCACCGGCCACGACCTGATCGTGGATGGCGGTTTCACCGTCTGGTAGGTCTGCGTTTGCGGGGTCAGGCTCGGCGCAGGGGCTGGTCTCGCCGGTAGGTCGCCACGCGCCACAGCCACTCCGCCGGACCGAAGCGGAAGCGCTGCATCCAGGCTTGCGACCACCACAGCTGCAACGTCCAGACGGCCAGGACGAAGAGCAGGAGGCCGGCCCGATTCACGGAGAGGTCGCTCAGCAGTAGCGTGAGAATCAGCACGCCCAAGATTGTCTGCGTCAGGTAGTTGGTGAGGGCCATCCGGCCGACGGCGCGGAAGCGCTGTTTCAGGGCGCTGTCCAGGTCTCGGTTCCAGAGAACGATCAGGCTCATATAGCCCAGCGAGGCCGGAATCGTGCCGAGCGTGTTGGGAAGCTGGCCGATGAATGCGACGTCCCTGGAATAGTCGCCCAGCGCGGTGATCAGGACGCCTATTGAGGCGAGGGGCAGGCCGATGGCGATGCCAGCGCTGGCCGTCAGACGGTAGGTCCTGGCCGACAAGGCCCCTTGCATGAAGCCCAGGCGGTAGAGCCCGGCGCCCATCAGAATCATGCCCAGACCGCGCAGGAAATAGCCGAGGAGTGAGAGGCCCAGCACGGCGCCGTTGAGTCCGGCGGAATCGATTTCGTCTCCCCGGGAGGGCGTCCAAACGCCGCTGAGCGCGATGTCGGTTGCGTTGGTGACGGCTTGATTCACCAGCAGCACGGGAACCGAAAGCAGAAAGACGCTCGCGCCGACGCCGATCAGCCAGGGGCCCGGGAGCCTCCGCAGGGCGATCAGGAACAGAGCCGAGACGGCATAGACGATCAACACGTCGCCTTCCCACAGCAGGCTGTGCAGGATGCCGATGCCCAGCAGCAGGGCGTTTCGCCAGAGGTTCAGCCGGACGGGACGGCCGCCCCTGGCCTCGGCTCGTTCGATGAACAGCAGGATGCCGGCGCCGAAGAGCAGCGAGAAAATCCCCATGAATTTCTGGTCGACGAAGATCTCGCCGCCAATGCCCACGACCCAGTCCAACCAGGACTCCGAACCGCCCGCGCTGAGATTCAGGTAGGGCACGCGTCCGAATGCGAAGTGCACGACGTTCATCAGCAGGATGCCCAGCACCGCCACGCCGCGAATCAGGTCCAGGCTGGTGATGCGGGCGGATTCCGCTACTGGCGCGGCTTTGGTTTGCTGAGGTGCTTCGGGCATTGGTCAGGCTCTGCGCTTGCGTGTGTTGGCTGCAACGGTCATGGCCGTGCCGTGGGTGGTTTGGCGAGTTTCGCCGGTTTGAGCGGTCGCGTTGCGGATGGGGGATGAAGGGGGAACCGTCTCTCGCCAGCCCGACCCCTAAGGGGTCGGGCTGGCGAGAGACGGTTTTGGCCGGTTTTTGGGGCAGATTCGGGAGTTTCGAGGGCGGCAGACCGGGGATGCGCGTCCGGCGTAGCGGGGGCGAGGAGGGGGGCCGAGGGGGTTGATGGGAGGGTAGGACGAGGAGCGGGACGGGGGGTGGCCGAGCGTGGGTGCGGACTTGGCGGGGCGAGGCCGCGGCGGGGTGCGGGCGTGGGAAGGATGAGGCGAGTCATCAGGCTGAAAGGGAGGAATGGCAGGCGGACGAGGACCATGTGACCGAGAAGCTCCGAGGGGCGGGCTATGGGTATGGCCGCCGATTGTACACCGAGTGCTTACGAAAGGCAAGGCCGGGGGCGACGGGGTTGTGGGTTGCGGTCTTCCGGATGGTGCTTTGGGGGCTGGGGCGGTTTGGATTGCGGAGCTTCCGTTGGCCCGGCCAAGTGTCCACCGTGTTTTGGGCCAGGTGTCCAGTTTTTGCCCGGATGTGTCCCTTTTTCGGCCAAATGTGTCCACTTTTCGGGGCAGATCACCCCAAATGTGTCCACTCGGACTGGGAATGTGTCCACTCTGTCCCTTGACGGAGGACTTGAGCTGGCCGGGGCCAAGGCTCTCGTATTTGCCCTTCAGGGACGTTTGTGTGACCGCTGGCGTGGTTGCGCGGAAGACCCCTCACCCTGCCCTCTCCCCCAGGAGAGGGATTAAGACTGGCGATGTCCTTACGAGCTTGACGGCCCACACAGTTGCTTGCCGCGGGGAGTGGGAGGAGGAGCGGCCGCAGTTCGGCGGGCGGGGGTTATTGGCGGCCGCCCAGTGGGACGTCGCGGCCTTCTTCGAGGTCCAGGCGGTCGAACTGGCGGCTCAGGTCGGTGCGGTGGGATTGGCCGATGTCAGCCAGGTACGCGCGGTACCACTCCCAGGTCGCATCGTCCTGCGGCGTCAGCGTCATCGCTGCCCGGTTGAACGCGGCGATTTCCGCGTCCGTCCTCTGTGTCATAGCCGACGTGAGCCAGGCCCACACGTCCTCGTCGCCGGGCCGCGCCGCAACCGCGTCGATGAAGTCCTGCGCGTCGATTCCCAGGAACTCGAAGAGCTGGCCGGAGAAATGCGTGCGCGAGTTGTAGTCCCCCAGGGCGCCGGCAATCTCGGCGCGCGCCTTGTCGATGGCTCGCGGCAGGAACACGATCCCATGCATGGACTCGTACGGACTGCGCGGTACTCCGTTCACCAGGTCCATCGTGTACCTCCCTCGAAAGGCGACCTTCGCATCGTGCGCGCCGAGCGGCGCCAGGAAGCGGCCGCCGATCCTGGAAAGGGTAACGGGGGATGAGGCCGCTCCCGCGGGAGACCTATGCGTGACCCCGGCGTGGTTGCCCGGAAGACCCCTCACCCGGCGGCGGGGCCGCCGGCCTCTCTCGGGGGGCGAGGCAAGAGGGGGCGCGCCCCCGAGGATGAGGGGAGTTATGCAAAGGTCTCCACGGGGAGAGGGAGGAGGCGAGGCCGCGGCTCGGAGGGGTGGGGGTTACTGGCGGCCTCCCAGGGGGACGTCGCGGCCTTCGTCGAGGTCCAGGCGGTCGAACTGGCGGCTGACGTCGGTGCGGTGGGACTGGCCGATGTCGGCCATGAACTGCCAGTAGCGTTCGCGCGCCGCGTCGTCGTCGGGCGTTCTGACCATCATTTCGCGGTTGAAGGCCATGATCTCGGTGGCCGACCGCGGCCGCATCCGCGCCTTGACCCAGGCCCAGACCTCCTCGTCGCTCTCGCGCGCGGCCACCGCGTCCACGAAGTCCTGCGGCTCGATCCCCAGGAACTCCAGCAGCATCCCCGAAAAGAACGTGCGCGAAATGTAGTCCCCCAACTGACCGGCAATCTCCGCCCGCACCTTGTCGATCGCCCGCGGCAAAAACACGATCCCATGCATCGACTCATACGGACTCCGCGGTACCCCATTCACCAGATCCATTGCGTAGCTCCCTCCAGCGGCGACCTGTGCATCATGCGCCATGGGCAGCGCTCAGGGTCGGCGGCCACTTCCCGACAGGGTAGCGAGGAGTGAGGCCAATTGGTTCGACGCCCACCAAGCCCGGCACCCGCCGAACCGAGCGCAAGCTCACGAAGGCGCTGAGTACTCGGCGTTCGACGTGTTCGTCTTGCGCAGCTCAGACGATTGGATCAGCGGCGGCCACGAACCCGAAACCAGCGGCTCCCAAGACCTCCATATCATTGACGCCCTTTCCCAATGCACCGTCTCCGGAAAGGCCGAACCCGTCCACCTGTAGTCAGGATCCTCCTCGGCCGCTCCGACGAAGATGACGGGATGTCTAGAACACTGCGGTTGTCGATCTGGAACCCAGTCGACGCAATTCAGGCACGCCGCAATTGACCTGCTTTCCATCTGAGCCCGCAACCCCACTCATGAACCCTTGAATCGTGAATGAAGAGTGCTTAGTACCTCAACATCTCGCGGACTCTTTCCAGTGAATACGCCAGTGCACCTCCCATCTCCGCTTCCTGAATAGACTAACGTTACTTGAATGAACTAACTAGAACTCAGTTCATGCCAGATCTTACGAAGAAAGTCAGCGATCTCTCCGAGTTGATCTTCTGCTATATCATCGTCTAATCTACGAACTATGCCTTCAGCAAGTGGAGGCTTCCACGCGTTTCGATGCTCCCCCTTACGCCCGAGAATCTTGCGCAATGATGCAACTCGCTGACCAACTGGTATAGGGTCCGGAACATGAACATTGAAGTCTTCCTCTAGTGTCTGGCTCAAAACCTCCCAAGGATAATAGTCTTCCAAATCTCCCTTGGCCAACACCAAGCACCGATCTTGTACAAGGCGTCCTTTGTCAATCGCCTCTTCAGCCTCGTCAGACGCATCCTGATCTAACATCAGATAAATAGGCAACTGCGCATCACTTGCAAGCTCTGACCAAAGATTTATTTTGTATTTGCCACGATCTTTGCCATGCGCACAAATCACTCTTACATGTCGACTAATCAGCGGCACGCCTAGTAGATTGCTTAAACCGCCCACGAAAATATCGTCTGAAAAGCCTTCGACAAGCAAAATAGCATCGCTAAAGAGCACATCACTTGGACGAATTCCCAATTCGAACAACGCCGTCCGAAGATCATCCTTGTCACTCATGGGTGAGACATTCGTGTGCGATTCAGTCTTGCGAACAAGAAAGCACCGATCCAACGACTCGCGGTCTACTAGAAACGGAGAATGTGTCGTCACAAATATCTGCTTGTTTGCCGATGCCGACTCCGACAATAGCTGGCCAACTCTCTTGGCCAGACCTGGATGCAGATGTGTCTCAGGCTCTTCAACTGCAATGAGACCGATACTTCGCTGAATCTTGTCAATGAGTCGTAGGACGGCCTGGCTACCTTCACCGGCCATTCCAATCGGGATCGTCAGCGGACCTTCCTCCAGCTGAATAGAATTTGACACCCCTACCGGTCGCTGCTCATTGGGTGCTATCGTCTCATAGAGTCTAGACACCTCTGCCCAGGGTCTACGTTGAATGCCCCTGGACTGATGGAGACTCCATAACGCTTCAACGTGTTCAGCATCAATTATCGTCGGTCGTTCGCTGAATCGACTCGTCCAGTTTCTCGGGTTCTCGGTTGTATGGATGACTTGAAACCGATACCTAAGGAATTCGTCCAGCCGGGCAATGAAAGAGTTTGCATCAATACCCTCAATCTGATCGCTCTGATCGCTGATATCACCGTCAAACTGGATTTCGTCTTCGTCGACGAATTTTGGCCCGGAAGCTTCCAGCAAGTACGAGCCGATCCTCAGATACGACGTCTTCCAAGTGATACTATCGCCATCGACTGACAGACTCTTAGCAGCACAGAGTTCAACTGGATCATCTTCATCTATATCCCATGCATCTGCACCGAAGAGGTTGGCGTAGCCCTCACGCTCTGTATCGTCATTAGAATAGTTTCTAAAGCCAAATAGACCTGCAGCTTCTTCATGCTCTAGGAGAATTGTAACCTGAATTGTCGGTGGCGGTACTGCCTCAACATCATTGTCGGGAAAGAGATGCTGAAACTCGTCTACACTTCCCAACTGTTGCTCTATACTAGACCCAAACTCCATCATAAATAACGCCATTGCGTCTATTATATTTGATTTTCCGGAACTGTTCTTTCCAATCAGAATTACCAGATCAGGCAGGTCAGATAATTCTACATTCCCCAAACTTGTAAAGTTGCTGATCGAAAGCTGGATGAGTCTCAATATACAACTCCATTGAAGCTCAAGATAAGCTTGCGTGGGTGTCGTTCACCACGGCGAGACACTCTCTTCGTGTGTGCACAGTATCTGCTGCTATCGGACACTTGTCCAGTAGCCTCTGAATTCGGTCGGACTGGAATACGGTGGCGATAGCGCAACACTAGGCTAATGGGACTGCTCAACAGTGCCGATGGCAGCATTGCTGGGCTGCAGACAGTTTTCTCATAGGCATGGATGCTTTATTGACAGGGTCCGATGCCGACATCGGCCGGAGAATCCAAGAGTGTGTGCGTCGACACTCGTCGGCCGGGGCCCTCTCCTGCTTTAACACTGCCCGCTTCCACTTGGGACCCTAGCTTCCCGTGCCGCCTCCGCCAGCTCATCCATCAGCCCCTGGCACTTCGTCCGGGATTCCGTCGCCGTTAGCCTCGGCGACACTCCATCAAACACCTTGACACCCCTAGCCAATGATGCTTTGATGCCTGCATGCGAACCACCCTCACCCTTGACGATGATCTGGCCGACGCGCTGAAGCAGCAGGCGAAGCTGCTGGAGGTGCCATTCAAGCAGGTCGTCAACGACGCCCTGCGCCGCGGCCTCGCGCCAGAAGCCCCCGAGGATCGGCCAGTGTTTCGCGTTCGAACGTTCCGCAGCGGATTTCGGCCGGGAATCGACCCCATGAAGTTGAACCAGCTCAACGATCAACTCGAAGTCGAGGACTTCCTCGAAGAGCAGCGGAAGTTAATCGAAGAGCACCGGGAGTGATCGTTCCGGACGTCAATCTGCTGCTCTATGCCCATGACGAAGTGGCGCCCTTGCATCCCTCGGCCCTGCATTGGTGGGGGCGTCTGCTGAACGGCACGGAACGCGTCGGCATTCCCTGGGTTGTTGCTATCGGCTTTGTGCGCCTGGCCACGCACCCGTCCGCGCTCGCGCATCCGCGGTCTCCGGAAGAGGCGATTGACTACTTGGACGAGTGGTTTCGCTTACCCCATGTCACGCCCTTGAATCCTGGCCGGCAACACCTCACCCTCGTACGCCGCGCCCTTGACGCCGCCGGCGTTGGCGGCAACCTCGCCACCGACGCTCACATCGCCGCCCTGGCCATCGAATACCAGGCCGAAGTCCACTCCAACGACAGCGACTTCAGCCGCTTCCCCGGCCTCCGCTGGCGCAACCCGCTGTAGCCTCACCCCGAAGCCGGCGGCCCGAGCGACCTGAAGCGCTTGGCGAGGTCGCGGCCGGGATCAGGGGCTTTATCGAGTAGGGGCTGGCGGCGGTTGTTGCGGGGTGGCGGCTGGCACCATGAGGGGTGCCGTTCGATCGAATGTCAGGCGCTGCCATGAAGATTGCCGACATCCAGTTCTACTCATTCAATCCGGGCCGTCGGAACCTGGAGGTGGTGCGGGTCGAATCGGACAACGGCTACTACGGCTGGGGCGAGGTGGGCCTGACCTCGCGGAACCTGGCGGTGGGCGGGGCCATTGCGCACTTCCGGGACTTCCTGATCGGCCAGGATCCGCGGCGGATCGGGCGCATCTGGCAGGAGACGTACCGCAGCCAGTACTTCGAGGGCGGACGGGTGCTGACCTCGGCCATGGCGGCCATCGACATCGCGCTGCACGACCTGGTGGCGAAGAGCCTGGGGGTGCCCGTCTACCAGTTGCTGGGCGGCCGGCAGCGGGACTTTGTGCCCTGTTTCGTCACCACGAACGCCCGGAACCAGGACGACCTGGTCGAGGAGGTGAAGGGCCTGGTGGCGGACGGCTGGGAATGCATCCGCACGCTGGTGTGGGGCCTGTGGGAGACCGAGGGGCAGGTCTTTTCGCCGCGCGAGTCGGTGGCCATCACGGCCGAGTGGCACACGGCGGTGCGCGAGGCGGTGGGGCCGGGACCCGTGATCGGGCCGGACTATCACCACCGGCTGAGCGTGGCCGAAGCGGCCTCGTATTGCCAGCGCATGCCGCCGGGGACCATCGACTTCCTGGAAGAGCCGATCCGCGACGAGACGCCGGCGGCCTACGCCACCCTACGCTCCATGACCGACGTGCCCTTCGCGATCGGCGAGGAGTTCTCCAGCAAGTGGCAGTTCGCGCCGTATATCGAGCAGGGTCTGACGAACTTCGCCCGCCTGGACGTTTGCAACGTCGGCGGATTTACGGAGGCCATGAAGGTGGCGGGCTGGTGCGAGACGCACTACATCGACCTGATGCCGCATAACCCGCTGGGCCCGGTGTGCACGGCGGCCAGCGTTCACCTGGGCGCGGCGGTGCCCAACTGGGCGTGGCTGGAAGACCGTACCGTGGACCTGGGCCGGCTGTATTCCGACGAGATCTTCCCCGTCCAACCCAAGCTGGACGGCACCTGGTACCCGGTGCCGGACGGCCCGGGCCTGGGCGTGGAGATCGACCTGGATGTGATCAAGGAGATTCCCTCCCGCCAAACCGAAACCCCGCACACCGTTCGACCGGATGGGTCGGTGACGAACTTCTGAGGTAGCGCGCTACCGTGTGCTGGACATCCCGCAGCTCCAGGTATCTCGGAGGCCTACATACGTGAAAGTGACTCATGACCCACGGACGGACACCGTGGTTATAAGCCTGCGCGAGTCCGATATTGAGGAGAGTGACGAGGTTCGTCCGGGGGTGATCGTGGATTTCGATGCCGCGGGAGAGGTCGTGCGGTTTGAGGTGCTTGAGGCATCGCGCGTGGTTGAGAATCCGCGCGAGATGCGGTTCGTGATCGCCGAGTAGCCACTCGGGCTCCGAGTCGCGCCTTCGGCTGGCACCATGAGGCGTGCCGTTCGCTCCCGAGCCAGGCGCCGTTATGAAAATTGCCGACATCCAGTTTCATGCCTTCAATCCGGGCTTTCGCAACGTGCAGACCGTGCGGATCGAGTCCGACAACGGCTACTACGGCTGGGGCGAGGCCGGCCTGAGCACCCGCGACCTGGCGGTGGGCGGGGCGGTGGCGCACTTCCGGGAGTTCCTGATCGGCCAGGACCCGCGGCGCATCGGGCGCATCTGGCAGGAGGTCTATCGCAGCCAGTACTTCGAGGGCGGGCGCGTGCTGACGTCCGCAATGTCGGCCATCGACATCGCGCTGCACGACCTGGTGGCCAAGAGCCTGGGGGTTCCCGTCTACCAGCTATTGGGTGGCAAGCAGCGGGACTTTGTGCCGTGCTTTGTGACCACGCGGTCCAGCGACCTGGACGACCTGATCGCGGAGGTGAAGGGCCTGGTGGCGGATGGCTGGGAGTGCATCCGGACCTCCATGTACGGACCGGGAATCAGCGACGGCAGCAACCGCTTTGAGCCGCGTGAGTCGGTGGCCGTGACCGCCGAGTGGCACACGGCGCTGCGGGAGGCCGTGGGGTCCGGGCCGGTGCTGGGTCCCGACTATCACCACCGCCTGAGCGTGGCCGAGGCGGCTTCCTACTGCCAGCGCATGCCGCCGGGGACGATCGATTTCCTGGAAGAGCCGATCCGCGACGAGAGCCCGAACGCCTACGCCACCCTGCGCACGATGACCGACGTGCCGTTTGCGATCGGCGAGGAGTTCTCCAGCAAGTGGCAGTTCGCGCCGTATATCGAGCAGGGCCTGACTAACTTTGCGCGCGTGGACATCTGCAACGTTGGCGGGTTCACGGAGGCCATGAAGGTGGCGGGCTGGTGCGAGGTCCATTACATCGACCTGATGCCGCATAACCCGCTGGGTCCGGTCTGCACGGCGGCCAGCGTGCACATGGGCGCGGCGGTGCCGAACTGGGCCTGGCTGGAAGACCGCGGGCCGGACCTGGGACGGCTCTACTCCGACGAGTTATTCCCGGTGCAGCACAAGCTGGACGGCGTCTGGTACCCGGTGCCGGACACGCCGGGTCTTGGCGTGGAGATTGACCTGGATGTTGTGAAGGAACTCCCGGTCAGCCATTGGGAGTCCCCGCACCTGACGCGCCCCGACGGGTCGGTGACGAACTGGTAGCGGCGGTTCGGCGGTCTTGCCTCAGCCGGGACGTGGCGCGGGGGTGGCCATGAGGTGGGGGCCGTTGGTGGCGGAGGATTGGCGGGCGAGATCGTAGACGCCGTCCTGGAGTTCCAGGATGTCGACGGCCTGGCGCAGGGGGATAGGCGGCGGGGCGCCGTTTTCCAAGGCCTGGATGGAGCGGCCCATGATGCTGGCCATCATGTCGGAGCGCGGAGTCTCGTCGTAGATCTTGACGCCCTTGCTGGTATGCACCTGCACCTGGCCCACCAGATCGGCGGTGTACTGGCCGAGGATGATCGCGTTGGTGCCCACGGCGCGGATGACGTACTCGCCGGAGTGGTCGCCCAGCGGGTAGGCGTAGCTGCACTCGACCAGCCCGGTGCTGCCGTCGGCGGCCCGAAACAGGCCGGCGGCGTAGTCGTCGAACGGGCGCTGGAACATGGCGTTGGAGATGACGCCGGCCACTGCCTTCACCGGCTGCCCGTCCATGGCGTCCAGCATGATGTCGATGCCGTGCTGGCACTCCACCGCCCAGCAGCCGCCGCCCGAGATTGACGGGTCGTTGTGCCAGGCGGAGGGCATGTTGTCGTAGCGGGCGGGCGTTGAGGTGCTCAAGCGGCTGTGAAAGTGCGCCAAGTCGCCGAGGGTGCCGTCGGCAAGCGACTGACCGATCACGTCACACACTCTGAGTTCGCGCGTGGGCAGGGTGAGCGCTCCCCAGAGTCCGGCGGCCTCGGCGGCCTCCACGGCGGGTCGCAGCCGGTCGGCGCAGTCCGCCCAGGGCTTGTCGAACAGGCAGGGCACGCCGGCGTCCACGCAGGCCTGCAGGTAGTCGGGGGCCAGGGTGTGGCGGCCGGAGACGAGGGCTAGGTCGGGTTTGACCGTTTCCAGGCACTCGGCGGCGGTGTCGAAGGCGGGGCAGCCGAAGGTCTCGGCCATGGTTGCGCGTTCGGATTCCAGCGGGTCGAACGCGCCGACAAGCTCATGCCCAAGCTGGACGGCGGTGCGGCCCATCCCAAACCCGTGATGACTGTAGGAGAGGACGACGGCGCGCATGTGGGTGGCTCCGGTTCGAGGGTCGGCGGGTGAGTGTACGGGGCGGCCGACTGGAGTTCAGGCAGTCGGGCAGGGAGAGCGTGCCCCCAAAACTAGGTTCGGGACAGGTACAATTGGCGCAATTCCCCCAACTGTTTCTGACGGTTGGGATGGGGCCACCTCCGGGTGGCCCCTGAAATTT
>DAOUJT010000070.1:0-5276 GCA_034422315.1 Chloroflexota bacterium
GCTTTCGCGCGGGCCGAGGCCGTCGTACTTGGTGGCGGCGGTTTGCAGTTCGACGACGTTTTCCCAGCGCTCTTCGGGACTGTCCGGGTCGCTGTCCAGGACATCGTCGTAGCCGGACTCGCGGACGACCGCGTTGACGAGGCCGCCGACGGGCACCTCGTCCGCCAGGGTGTCCAGGCGGCGCAGGAGGCGGCCGAGATCGATCAGGGCGCGGGTGGCGCGGGTGGGCAGCGGGTTGTCGAGCGTGTGTTGGATCGGCTGGCCGGAGTCGGCGTCGGCGGCCAGCAGGCGTGTCAGTTCGCCGGAGGAGCGGCTGGTTTGCTCGGCCCACTCGCGGAGGACCTGGAGGGTCTTGGCGCCGATGCCGCGGCGCGGGGTGTTGGCGATGCGCTCGAAGCTGACCAGGTCGCGGGGGTTGGCAATGGCCCGCAGGTAGGCCAGCACGTCGCGCACTTCGCGGCGCCCGTAGAACTCGGTGGCGCCGACCAACTGGTAGGGCAGGCCCTGGCGGACGAACCATTCCTCGAGGGGTCGGGACTGGGCGTTGGTGCGGTAGATGATGGCGATGTCGTGGCTTGGGATGTCTTCGCCGCGAAGTTCGCGGATGAGGTTGCCGACCTGGCGGGCTTCGTCGTCTTCGTCGAAGGCCTCGATGATTTCGGGCTGCTGGCCGTCGTCGCGCTCGGTCCACAGGGTCTTCTCGGCGCGGTTGGCGACCTTGGAAATGACGGCGTTGGCTGAAGCCAGGATGTTGCCCGTCGAGCGGTAGTTGCGCTCCAGGCGGATGACGCGGGAGTCAGCGAACTGTGCTTCGAAGTCGAGGATGTTGCGGATGTCGGCGCCGCGCCAGGTGTAGATGCTCTGGTCGTCGTCGCCGACGACGCAGACGTTGCCGCGGCCCTCGGCTAGCAGGCGGACGAACTCGTACTGGGCTCGGTTGGTGTCCTGGTACTCGTCGACAAGGATGAAGCGATAGCGGTCCTGGTAGAAGGCGCGGAGGTCGGGGAATTCGCGGAAGAGGCGGACACAGAAGGCGATCATGTCGCCGAAGTCGACGCCGTTGGCGCTGTCGAGCAGGCGCTGGTAGCGGTGGTAGACCTGGGCCACGGCTTCCTCGAAGTAGCCCTCGGAGCGTTCGGCGTAGACGAAGGGGTCGGCGAGTTCGTCCTTGGCGCGGGAGATGGCGTTGCGGATGGCGACGGGGCTGATGGTGGTGAGGCCGATGCCGACGTCGCCCATGGCCTGCTTGACGAGGCGCAGCTGGTCGTCGGCGTCGTAGATGGTGAATTCGGGCTCGCGTCCCAGGTGGTGGATGTCGCGGCGGAGGATGCGGAGGGCCTGGCCGTGGAAGGTGCCGACATTGACGCCACCCGACGCGCGGCCGACCAGGTCGACGATGCGTTCGCGCATCTCGTTGGCGGCCTTGTTGGTGAAGGTGACGGCGAGGATGTTCCAGGGGGCGACGCCCTGGGCGATGAGGTTGGCGACGCGGCAGGTGATGACGCGGGTTTTGCCGGAGCCGGCGCCGGCGAAGACCAGGAGCGGGCCGTGGCCGTGGTCGATGGCGGCGCGCTGCTGGGCGTTCAGGCCGCTGAGATCGAGGGACAGCAGGCCGGCGGCCTGGGGGTGGTCGGTGGCGCTCACGGACGATTCTAGGGCACCGGCGCGGCGCAGCCGCCAGGCAGCGAAATGGGGCCTCGCGTGCGCAATAAGAGTTTTTTCCAAAAAACTCTTGAGGCGCCGCGGGGCGTCTTCGGGCGAGGGAGCGAGGACGGCGCGCGGCGTGCGGCGGAGGGACATGCGGAATCCGAGTTGCGTGGACATCGCAGGCAGTGTACACTCTCCGCATACGACCGGCAACCAGTAAGCGCGCCGGAAGCCAGCGAGGGGCAGTGAGCGCGCCGGAGGAACCCAGCCGTTGCGGCCAGTGAAGCGGCGCACGCCAGACGGGAGCGACGCAGCCTGTTGTCCGATGTGAACAGAATCCCAATACTTCGGCGTCTGCGGTTACGGCAATCCACTTGCCGAGACAGGAGCCATGTGCCGTCGGCCGATCACCTGGTTGCGCCACGGATTCCCGGCTACCGGTTTCGGCGTGATGAGGAGCTTGCGACGATGCGAAGCGTCCGAGTCGTAGTGGTCGGGGTGGTGCTGGCGGCGGTCGTGGCGGCGGTCGCGGCGGCGCTGGGGGCGGCGCCTGTGCTGGCGCGGTGGCCTACGACGTGCGTTGAACTCAACGACATCGTGGAGGCGCACCTGGGCAACGACGGCAACGTCGGGATTTACCAACGGGTGTTTGGCGCACAGGCCGAGGCGGCCTGCCAGAACGATCATCGGGACGACGTGCGGGGCGTGTTCGCCTGGGCGTTCGCGGACGCGTCGCCGTCCTCCGACACCGACGCGCCCGACCTGGCGTGGCCGACGGACTGCGTGGAGTTGAACGACCTCGTGGAGGCGCACCTGGGCAACGACGGCAACGTGGGGATTTACCAGCGGGTGTTTGGCGAAAAGGCCGAGGCGGCCTGCCGCACCGACCATCGGCACGACGTGCGCGGCGTCTTCGCGTGGGCGGTTGAGGGTTACATCCCACGACCGGCAGCGCCCGGGACGTTCGAAGCCGTCAGCGCCGGGGACTTTCACAGCTGCGGGCTGCGGACCGACGGCTCGGTGGCCTGTTGGGGCCATGACCTCTTTGGCCAAGCCACGCCGCCGGCCGGGACCTTCACGACCGTAAGCGCGGGGTGGCTGCACACGTGTGGCGTGCGCTCCGATGGCGCGGTCGAATGTTGGGGCTCTAACAGTGGCGGCCAAGCCTCGCCGCCGACCACGACGTTCGTCGACGTCAGCGCCGGCGGGCACCACACGTGCGGAGTACGGACCGACGGCGCGGTTGAGTGCTGGGGCCGTGACTGGAACGGTCAGGCCACGCCGCCACCCGGACAGTTTGTTGCCGTGAGCACGCGAATTATGCACACCTGCGGGGTGCAGACCGACGGCTCGGTCATGTGCTGGGGCGAGAACGATTCTGGTCAGGCCACGCCGCCCGACGGGGAGTTCGTCGGCGTCAGCGTCGGGTCCTTCCACACGTGCGGGGTGCGGGCCGACGGTGCAGTTGAGTGCTGGGGCGACGACTACTTTGGCCAGGCCACGCCGCCGGGCGGAGCGTTTGCCACCGTGGACGCCGGCGCTGATCACACGTGCGGGGTGCGGATGGACGGCGACGTCGAGTGCTGGGGCGATGACGGCCATGGCCGTGCAACCCCGCCAGCCGGAGCGTTCGCGACCATCAGCGCCGCGAGCTGGCACACCTGCGGCGTGCGGACCTCAGGCGTGGTGGAGTGCTGGGGGGACGAGTTCGCCGACCTGATCACGCCGGCGGCGGGAGCGTTCGTCGATGTAAGCGTCGGTACTTTCCACACGTGCGGGGTACGGGCCGACGGCACCGTTGAATGCTGGGGCAGCAACTCGTATGGCGAAGCCATGCCGCCGGCAGGGACATTTGTTGCCGTGAGCGCCGCCAGGAGCCACACCTGCGGCACACGGGGGGACGGCGCGATCGCCTGTTGGGGCACTGGTGATGCCGCGGCCTCCCGGCCGGACGGCACATTCGTTGCCGTGAGCACCCGGGAACAGCACACGTGCGGGGTACGCGCCAACGGCGACGTCGACTGCTGGGGGAGCGAAGATCTCGCAGACCTGATCAGGCCGCCGGCCGGAGCGTTCGCCGCTGTCAGCGCCGGGTTCTTTTACACCTGCGGCGTGCGGCCCTCCGGCGTCGTCGCTTGCTGGGGTGACAACTCGTATGGGCAATCCGTGCCGCCCGGCCAGACATTCATTGCCGTCAGCGCCGGCAGGACCCACACCTGCGGCATACGGACGGACGGCGCCATCGAATGTTGGGGCGACGACAGTCAAGGTCGAGCCACGCCGCCGAGCGGAGTGTTCAAGGCCGTCAGCGTTGGAGCGTTCCATTCGTGCGGCGTGCGGACGGACGGCACCGTCGAATGCTGGGGCGACGAGTATCTGAGTCAGGCTCCCGCGGGGACGTTCGCCGCCGTGAGCGTCGGGGTCTGGCATACCTGCGGGATCCGGACGAACGGCACGGTGTCCTGCTGGTTCGGCGACGACGGGTAGCTGCGACTGCCAGGAAGCTAGTGGACGAGGACGCGCAGCGATTGTGAGCCATTCAGACAGGTGTGGTTTCACTGCTGGTTGGGGATCGGGTGGGGGAGGAAGGCGAGGACTCTCTCCTTCGGCAGGCTCAGGACAGGCTTCGGCAGGCGCAGGACAGGTCTCCGGGGACGCGGGGATGACGAGGTGTGTCCACTCTGTCAGGCCAATGTGTCCAGGCTTTTTCCAGATGTGTCCAGTTGCGGCCGACGCGCACCTTCTCGCCGCGTTCGAAGTGTCTGTGGTGGTCGTCAAGCGGGCTTTCAGGTCACGGGCACCGAGTCCTCGGTCCAGGGCGAGGCGGGGCCGGGGATGGCGAGTGTTGGCAATGACGTCAATGCCGGCAATGCAATCAGTGCATGCGTTGCTGGCAGGGGTGTGGTTTGACTCAGGCCGTCGGGGACGGGCCGAGTCCTGCCAGGACCATAGCCGCCGGCGCGTCCCTCGCACCTGCAATGATTCCTTATGAGGAATATCATGCGCCCATGCCCTAGGGGACTGCGTGCACGGACGAGTTTGGGGGGTGGTGGCGGAGACAGGACGGGCAACGACAGGTTCTGCGAGCAGTTCGTGCCGCTGGCCGACGACCTCTGCCGCGAGCACCTGGGAGAACTGCGAGAGGAGGGGTTGATCGAATGAGTGGACGCCATCCGTTCAGCGAACTGACGAGGGACTTCACGCCGGAGCGACGTCGGCGCGTGGACGACATGAAGCAGGAGCTGCTGGCGGAAATGCCGCTGCATGAGCTTCGCCGGGCGCGGGCGCTGACGCAGCGGGACATGGCGAAGATGCTGAAGGTGAATCAGCCGGCGGTGTCCAAGCTGGAGCAGCGGGCGGACGTTTATGTGTCCAGCCTGCGGTCGTATATCGAAGCGGTGGGCGGCAAGCTCAAGATCGTGGCGGAGTTTCCGGAAGGCGACGTCGCTATCACTAATTTCTCGGACGTGGGCGAGTAGGCGTCGTGACGCCCCGTCGATTGGGGGCTACTATCCGCCCAGCGACAACAGAATCCGCACCGTGGGCGAGTTACGACCGCGTAAGTTGAGGGTTTTTCTATTCGCTCGAGTTAAGGATGTTGGTGGCAAGTAAACGGAGGTAGCAAACGA
>DAOUJT010000071.1:0-41856 GCA_034422315.1 Chloroflexota bacterium
GGGACGCGTCACCACCAATCTCATCGCCCTGTCCGAAGGCGAGAAGCAAGTCGCCGGCGAAATCGTGGCGCCCCTAAAAATCCGGAAGATTCCGCTCACCTTCGCGCCGTTCGCGCCTGAGCCGCGCACGGAGGCCCGCCGCCGACTCGACCTGCCCGCTGACGCGCCGATCGTTGGAACCACTGCGCGTTTCACCGAGCAAAAGGCGCCGTTTGACATCGCAGAGACGTTCGCGGCGATCTACCGACAGCGTCCCGACGCTCGATTTCTCTGGACAAACGACGGTGAACTACGTGTGCCGGTAGAGAGTCGCCTTCGTGCTCTGGGCGTCCACGAGGCGACGTCGCTTCCCGGGTTTGTAGCCGACGCACGGACCCTTTTGACGGCCCTGGATGTCTACCTGCACATGGCCCGCTGGGAGGGCGTGCCCTACTCGATCATGGAAGTCATGACGGCGGGCGTTCCGATTGTTGCCGCTCGCGCCGTTGGAACGACCGACCTGATTGAGCACGGTCACACCGGGCTCTTGGTCGATCAAGGCGACATTCCCGCCGCAGCCGCAGCGACGCTGCGCTTGTTGACACACTCGGACGAGGCTCGCACGCTTGCAGTGACTGCTTGTGCGGCCGTAGCGGTGTATCACGACGCCGGTGCGATGGCCCGCGCGACGGAGGCCGTATACCGCGAAATGGTGGGAGAACGCTGAGGTGAGAGAGCGCGCGCGCCTCTTCGGCGGCACGCTGGCCGTTATAGACATTGCGCTCACGCTTCTGGCGCTCTATCTGGCCGACATCCTTCGGCACACCCTGCCGATTGGCGCCGGCGATGCCGACCTTCTTTCCTGGCTAACGATTCGCGAGTACGTGGTCGTCGGATTCGTCTGGGCATTCTTTTTCCGAATGGTCCACCTCTACGACCACCGCCGGCTGCTGCGGGTCGTGGACGAAATCCGCGTGCTGATTCCGGCCATCATCTTTGCCACCGTCGTTCTTTTTGCGGCCTTTTTCGTCCTCAAAGTCGAATTCCTTTCGCGTCTGCTGTTTCTTTACTTCATTGCGCTCAATGCGCTGCTACTCATAAACCTCCGGTGGCTGCTCAACCTCGTGATGCGGAATCGCCGAATCTCCGGCCGTGGCGCAACTCGGGTCCTGGTGGTCGGCGCCGGACCTGTCGGCGAACGCGTTGCAACCATGATTCGGGAACGTCCATGGTCAGGTTTTCAGGTCGTCGGGTTCGCCGACGACGATGCGGACAAGCTTGGCGAGGAAATCCACAACGCCCGGGTGCTGGGTGCCTGTAACGAGCTTGAGGATCTGATTGAGCGCCATGAAGTGGACGACGTGCTGGTTGCCTTGCCAATGCACGCCCACGAGCGGATTCGCGAAATCGTCGTGGCGCTGGACAGCGTTCCTGTCAGAGTCCGGCTGGTCCCCGACGTGTTCCACCTCACGGCAGGGCGCGCGATGGCCGAGGACGTGTGGGGCCTTCCCTTGATCAGCGTACGGGCTCCGGTCATCACCGGCTTTGACCGCTTCGTCAAACGAGTGTTCGACCTGGTCCTGGCCGGGGTGTCGCTTGTGCTGATGGCTCCGCTGCTCGCCGTCCTGGCGCTCGCGGTCTACCTGGACGGCGGACGGCCGGTCGTTTTTGCCCAGCGGCGCGTTGGCGAGACGGGCCGAATGTTCACCATGTTCAAGCTGCGCACGATGGTGCCGGACGCGGAGAGCCGACAGGAAGCCGCTCTGCAGGGCGGCGCCGCGGTCAACGCGGTCTACAAGCCGCTCAACGATCCACGAGTGACCCGCGTCGGGCGCTTTCTGCGGCGAACCAGCCTGGACGAACTGCCCCAACTCTGGAACGTATTGCGCGGCGAAATGAGCCTGGTCGGCCCACGTCCCGAGCTTCCCTGGGTTGTCGAGCGCTACAAATCCTGGCAACGGCAGCGGCTGGCGGTGCTACCCGGGATTACCGGGTGGTGGCAGGTAAGCGGCCGCGGCGAACTCCCCTTGCACGAGAACGTTGAATACGACCTCTACTACATCCAGAACTACTCGCCGCTACTCGACCTCACCATCTTGCTGCGCACCCTCTGGGTCGTAGCACGCGGGCGCGGTGCGTACTAACAGGCAATCAGTACCCGACAGCACGGGTCCACGGGTGCGGGAATAGCCGGAGAACCGGCAGGGATTCGGTTCCAGCGGAAGGTCTTGGGCGGCGGTCAACGGCCAGTCATGCGACGCGGAAGCTCGCCTGTCGGCGGTGGGTCGTCTTCAGGAAGCTTCCGTCCGTGGGTCAGACGCCCCTCAAACGTATAGAAGGGATCGTCCTTCGATAGCGGCAGGGTGACGCTTGCGCCGGTTTCCTGCGACTTGTAGACCGCGCGCGTGAACTCGGCGTGGTGGTGGGGTGCGCGCAATGGCGCTGGCGTATCTGAATCGCCCAGGATTGACTCCAGCCAGATCTGACTCTGGTACATCTCAGTCGCGCGCACCGGTGCGTCGGAGACCTCGGCTTCGAGCGCCTCGAGTTGCTGAACCAGGGACGAGTCGTGATTGGACCCAAACTTCACGGTGGACTCCCAGCCGTTTTCCCGCGAGCCGAGCATTACCGACGGCAAGCTGGGCTGCGTGTACTCCTGGTGCAGGACCATTGAGGCTTCACTGCCAACGACTTCGATCTTGTTGATGGGAGTGAGCGGATTGGAGTGATACAGCAGCGAGGACTGCACCACCCCGCGAGCCCCGTTGGCAAATTTCACCAGCGAAAGCGTCATGTCATCGGTCTCGATGTGGCGAAGCATGGCGCCCGCATAGGAGGTCACTTCGACAATCGGCGAGCCAACCACGAACAGAAACGGATCGATGATGTAGCGCCCATGGTGGAAGACCGACGTTCCGCCTTCGCCGTCCCAGGTTCCGTGCCAGTGGCTGGATCGGAAATAGGGCGACTGTGGACGGAAATTGTTCAGTTCCACCCGCGCCATCGCCATCTGGCCCATCAGCCCGCTGGCGACCGCTCGCTGGGCAAGCCGCATCCCGCGGCTGTAACGCGAACCGACCTGCACGTGCAGCTTGATGCTCGATGCCTGGGCGGCTTCCAACATGGCGTCGGCTTCCTCCACGCTGCGAGCCATGGGGCCTTGTGTAAAGACATGTACCCCCTGAGCGGCGGCTTCCACCGTCGGCCCGCCACGAACCGAGGGCGCTGTAAGCAGCACGATGGCGTCCACGTCGGCTCCGGCAAGTAGTTCGGTATGACTCGAAAACTGCTGGATCGAGTTCGAGGCGGCGTCTTCGGCCGACTCGGCCTTGGCCAGGGCGTCGTCTCGCTCGGCCTCGCTGCGGGCGCCCGTAGCGATCGCATGCTGGCGCGCGGCTTCGGCTCGATATCCGTGGATGAGACCCTCGGCCCGGTCACGCGCCAACTCTGGCACGAGATCTGCCACGGCGACGACCTGCGCCAACTCGTGAAGCCCCAGGTAAATGTCCGTGTACAGGCGGGAGATTCCTCCGCAACCCACAAACCCAACTCTCAGCGGCGCGCTAGCCATGTCGTCATCCCCCGGAGCCCGACTCCAGCCGTATCGTATCGGAGGCTAGGCGCGCCGCACCCCGGCCGCGACCAGCACCGGCCAATCGAAGCGGCGCGAGCCCGCTGTCTCGCGCACGTTGAAGGCCGCGCGGACCTTCTCGCTGCCGTTGAAATCACCCCAAAGCTGGCATCGAAGCTCGTCGGATACCCCCGTACGGCTGCACCAGGAATCAAAGTCCTGCTCGGTGTGCGTGTGGACCGTGCGTTGGATGACGAGCCCGGCCTCTGTCATCAACTCGAGCACCTGGGCCGCGTAGCGATTGCAGACGTGGGACGGATCGCGTGCCAGCTCGATCGCGTGCATGGCCACCGCCACGTCGGCGTCGTCCGGTGAAACTGTGTCCGCAATCACCACCCGTCCGCCCACCCGAACGACGCGGGCCATTTCCGACATGGCGAGGTCGCCGTCGAGATAATGATGAAAGGCATGGCGGCAGGTGACGATGTCGAACGTCTGCTCGCCAAACGCCAGCGCGTGCGTGTCGGTCTGAACGACTTTGAGGGCCGTCGGCGCCGTGGCGCGTGTGTGCCGGAGCATGTTGGGGGCGATATCCGCCGCCACCACCCGGGTCGACTGAGCTGCCAGCGCCTGGGCGGTAAAGCCCGTGCCCGTACTTACATCCAGCACCAGGTCGCCCGGACGCGCCTGTGCCAACTCGCGCGTGAGATCCAGGGTCGGGCCTTCGCGATGGCTCGCCGACTGCGCATACGCGGCTACGCGGTCGTCAAACGCCGCCTGGCTCACTCCTCAAACGTCTCCAGGGTCTCCGCGATCGACGCGTCAAGGATGTCCAGCATCTCGTCAATCTCTTCCGCCGTTGAGGTCAGCGGAGGCGCCAGGACATACGTGTGGTCGCCCATGCGCCCGATCAGGCCATTGCTTCTGGCGGTTCGGCCCACCGCGCGGCAGAGCAGATTGTGGTCGGGATAGGGCGAGCGCGTGGCCCGATCGCTAACGAACTCCACGCCCTGCAACATGCCGATCCCGGCCACACGTCCAATTTGCTCATATCGAGACATCAGCTCATCCATACCAGACCGGAGCTGCCGGCCGCGTTCGCGCCCGTTGTTGAGCGCGCCGCCCTCCACGATCTGCCGAACGGCTTCCAGCCCCGCCGCGCAGGCAACCGGATTCCCCGAGTAGGTGTGCCCTGCATTGAAATGCACCCCGTCGCCGAGTTCGCCCCAGAACGCGCTGGCAACGCGCTCGGTCATCATCACGGCGGCCAGCGCCGCGTAGCCGCCGCTTATGCCCTTGCCGACCGACATGATGTCGGGGCAGGTCTCGTAGACATCCGCTGCAAACATCTCGCCGAGACGACCAAAGCCGGTGATGATCTCGTCGAAGATCAGCAGCACGTTGTGTCGATCGCAGACCTCACGCAGGATCTTGAAGTACTCGATCGGCGGTGCGATCAATCCCTCGGCCGACATTACGACCGGGTCCGCAATCAGCGCGGCAACTGTCTCCGGACCCTCACCAACGATGACGTGGTCCACGAGTTCGGCGCAGCGGATCGCGCTCTCCACTTCATCGAGCCCAAACGGGGAGCGATAGCCGTCCGGCGGGAGGACGTGCACGAAGCCGGTCGGAAACGGTTCGTAGGGCAGCTTGCGGGAGGCACCGCCGCTGGCGGCCAACGCACCCATGGTGGCGCCGTGGTAGCTCTTGTAGCGCGAGATGATCTTGTACTTGCCGGGGTTGCCGGTTTGGGCGTGGAACTGCCGCGCGAGCTTGAAGGCTGTCTCGTTGGCCTCTGAGCCGCCGCTGGTGAACTTCACGTGGGTCAACGGTTCGGGCGTTATCTCGGCCAGCCGCTCCGCCAACGCAATTGCCGGCTCGGAGGCCGCGTAGAGGGGCAGGGTGAGCGCAATTCGATTCAGCTGCGCGGTCATCGCGTCGATGATTCCCTGGTTGCGATGACCGACTTGAACTGCCGCGACGCCGGCCAGTCCGTCGATATACCACTGCCCGGTGTGGTCGCGAACCCGAACGCCATCGCCCTCGACAAGCACCAGCGGGTCGTCCATGAAACTCTTCATCTGGTTGAAGTCGACAACCAGGTTGTTCAGGCCCGGATAGGTATCGGTGATTTGCGTGTCCGGCAACTTGACGTCTTGCATTGGTGCCTCGGTCTCCCGCGTCATTGGCTGAGACTACGTGCCCCACGCCAGCTTGTCGCGCCGGGTCAAAAGTGATCGGGTACCGTGAGGCCGCTCGCAGCTCCCTGAATCGCTATGACCGACGACGGATTCCTGGCAGCCGCCCAGAGCGTGGCCGATAGCATCGCTGCGCAGGCGCGTCCCGCCGTTGGCGGCGCGCGCTGGGAAACGCGCAGCTACACCGGCAAGTCACAGTACTCGACCGCCGTGTTTGGCGGGACGGCCGGTGTGGTGTTCTTGTTCGCCGACCTGTTCCGCGTAACCGGCGATCCGAAAGCCCGCGAAGTAGCCGAAGCGGCGGCGATGTGGGTGGAAGGCCAGTCGAAGTCCGACCTTCGCGATCGCGGCGCCGACGCCGGCTTGTATTTCGGCATGTCGGGCCACGGTCAGATGTGCCTGCACCTCTATGAAGCCACCGGACGCGAGCGCTGGCTGCGCGACGCGCAGGCGCGGGCCAGGGCCGTGTCCCGTGCATCCTGGCCCGACGCTCACGTGCTGAGTGGATCGGCCGGCAGCGTGATCTTTCTCCTCCGCCTTCACCAGTCCACGAAGGATCAGGGCGCGCTGGATGCCGCCGTGCGTGCTGGAAGCCACATTGCCGAGACGGTTGAACGCGACTCGGAAGGCGCGCGCTGGGATTGGTTGCGGGAAGACCAGGTTCGCTTCAGCGCCGGCTTCGTCCACGGCGCCAGCGGCATCGCCTACGCGCTGGCCGAGCTTTGGCGGCTCACAGGCAAAGACGTGCTCAAGGACCTAGTGTTCCAGGCTTGGCAGTGGATTGAGGCTGTGGCGCTGTATGACGAGCGAGGCATCTGCTGGAATCGCTGGCCGGGCGACCCGCACCGTCCCCGCGTGCAGTGGTGCCACGGCGCGCCGGGTATCGGGCTGTTCGCCGCACGCGCCGCTGAGATCTTCGAGGACCACGACCTGCGCCGTTTTGCCGAGCGCTGCGCTCAGGCGACGCTGGCCGCCGGGGACGTCCGCAACAACCCCAGCCAGTGCCACGGCCTGGCCGGCAATGCCGAGCTGTTCATCGAACTGGCCCGCGTGACAGGGGACGATTCCTGGCTGGCTCATGCGCGCGCCTTTGGGGACCAGGCGCTCAGCTATCGAGAAGAGCATGACGGCGAGCTGCGATGGATGGGTGACGAGCCAGGCAACTACAGTCCGGATTTCATGCTTGGGTCGGCCGGGCTCGGGCACTTTTTTCTGCGGCTAGCACGACCTGCCGAGGTCCAAATGCCGCTCATGGTCCGACCGAATTCCACGGAGGAGCGTCCATCGTGAGCAAGCAGTCCGTACGTATTGGTGTGCTCGGTGCACAGCACGGCCACGCCGCGGGCAAGTTGCGCTGGCTGCGGGATCTGTCGGAAATCGACCTGGCTGGCGTTTACGAGCCGTGCTCTGCCACTCGCGCCGCAAACGAATCCGAACCCAATTCGGCAGGCGTTCCCTATCTCGACGACATCGACCGGCTGCTGGACGACGCCTCTGTGCTCGGCATCGTCATAGGCGGCGCCGAGCGCCAGAATCCGGCCTACGCCCGCCGCGCGCTGCAGGCGGGCAAGCACCTGCTGATGGAAAAGGCCTGCGGCTGGACCCACGCCCATGTCGACGAACTCACTGGCCTTGCAGAGTTGGCGGGGCTCCTCTTCCAGATGGGCTACAACAACCGCCTGACGCCGCACTTCCGCCGCATGCTGGGCATGGTGGATCGCGGCGCATTCGGCGACATCTACCGCGTGCGTTCCCACATGTGCAGCCCCTACCGTCCCACGGCCGACACATATCTGGGACGTGACCGCTACTTCGAGGGCGGCATCTTCTACAACCTTGGTTCGCATGCTTTGGACATGGCGATGGCCGTGCTGGGAACGCCAGCAAAGGTCCACTCATTTCTTCGCTGCGACCGCTTCACCGAGTCCGGCTATGTCGACAACGCCACCGTGGTGCTGGAGTACCCGAGTGCTATCGCCACCCTGGAAGCCAGCCACCTGGAAACCGAGCAGGTTCGCCCGCGCAGTTTCGAGGTCTACGGCTCCGAGGCCCAGGCCATCGTTTCCCCGTGGGCATCCGTTGGCGACCGCTCGCCGGCCGTGGCGGTTCACCGCGGCGGACCTGGCGCCGGTGCGGATGGCTGGAAGGTCTACGGCACCGGACGCGAAGCTCCGTTCCGCGACGACATCGAGCACTTCGCGGCCTGCATCCGCGGCGATCACGAACCCCGCTTCAGCTACGCCCACGACCGAGCCGTCCACCACACCCTCATGGACATCTGCGGCGAGACCGACGTCGAAGAAGAGGTCGGTTAGCGCCGCTAGTTGACTTGGTCCTTGGCGTAGACGAGTGGGCGGCGGATGTCGTAGGCGCCGGGGTAGCGCACCTTGAGTGATCCTTCGTTGATGGCGGCTTCCAGGGGCGCGAGCTTGGTCTGGATGGGTACCTGGACCAGCGTGTGGGTACGCGCGCTTTCGTAGAGTCCCATCAGGATCGATTGCGACTTGATCGCGTGCTCCGCGTTCTGCCGGTGGTCGTCGATGGCGCCGTTGAGCCAGGCCACAAGTTCGTTGGCCTGCGCCAGCATGAAATTCGTTTCGACGCCGTCCCACGGCTCGTTCAGGTCCTCGCGGTTGCCTGAAATCAGCTGGACGCCGTACGACATCGAAATCGAGGGATCGCTTGGCTCCACAATCAGCATTCCGTCGTCGCCGGTGACCACGAAGGCGCGGTTGCCTACGTCGCCGCCAGGGCCGATGTCGTTGTCGTAGACGATCCGCGCGCCGCCTTCAACCGCGGCGATGCAGAAGCAGAGGTCCTCGCAGTAGTAGCCCCGCTCGTAGCGGTCCGTCTCTCGCTGCACCTGTCCAAGCACCCAGAGCGGTTCGGGATCCCCAAGCAGATACAGCGAGCGGTCGATGAGGTGCGATCCCTGGTTGAGCAGGCCGCCCTCTTCCACGCTGACCTTCACCGACAGCGGCTTCCCGATGGCGCCGTCGGCGATCAGGCCGCGGGCGCGTTCGAAGGCGCGCATGTGGCGGCCCTGGTAGCCGCAGAGCAGCTTGATGCCGGCGGCGTTGCAGGTCGCCAGCATGGCGTCGGCTTCGCCCATCGAGTTGGCCAGCGGCTTCTCGGAGATGATCGCCTGGACCGGGTAGCGCGCGGCCAGCAGCGTCATCATCGGATGCAACGCTGCAGGTGTCGTGACGCTGACGATGTCCAGCGACTCCGCCTCCAGCATGGCCGTGGCGTCGGTGTAGCGGCCGGGTACGTCGTACTGGTCGGCGACTTCCTCAAGGCGTGGTTCGTCGATGTCGCAGACCGCCGCGACCTCGACTCCGTCCGCCTCGTCGAACCCGCGGACGTGCGATTGGCCGAGATTCAGTCCGATGACTCCAGCGCGGTATGTCGTCATGTCAGCGGCCCCTAGTCTGGCGTGGCGGACTTGTGGCGGATGTCGTAGTGGCCCGGATAGCGGACCGGCAGGTCGCCGGCGTCGATCATGGCGGTCAGCGGCGACCCCTTGGTCTTGAGCGGCAGCCGAACCAGGCTGTGCGTCCGGGCCGACTCGTAGATACCCATCAGGATCTCGAGCGTGTGGATGGCCAGGTTGGCGTCACCACGATGTTCGTCGATCTCACCGGTTGCCCAGGCTGCCAGCGCGTCTAGCTCCAGCGTGCGAGCGTCGCTGAACTCAGCTTCGCTGGCCTCGATGGTTTCCCAGCTCGAGGCGCCGTGGCGCAGGAGTCGAATGACGTTGCCGGCGGTCCCGCCGGCCAGCCAGATCACGCCTTCCGTCCCGGTAATCACGCGCAGGTCGCGTTCCAGGCCTTCGGGCGGCGTGTCGCTCTCCATTGAGAGGCGAATGCCACCCTCGAACTCCACCAGCAGCCCCGCCAGGTCCTCGGCCGGCCAGCCGCGCTCGTAGCGGTCGGTCTGGCGCTGCACGTTGGCCAGCACCCAGAGCGGCGTGGGGTCGCCCAGCATGTACTGCCAGTAGTTCAACTGGTGGGTGGCGATGTTCATGAGACCGGCATCCGGCTTGGGCGGCCCGGCGAAGGCAGTAATCACCTGGCCGATCGCGCCGTCGGTGATCAGTTGCCGGACGGTCTCGTGCCGGGGCATCCAGCGGCCCTGGTGGCCGATGGCCAGCTTCACGCCGTTCCGCTCGCAGGCCGCCAGCATGGCGTAACCCTCGCCCGTGCTGCTGGCCATGGGCTTTTCGCAGACGATGGCGCGCGGCATATAGCGCGTGGCCGCCAGGATCGTCATCGAGGCGTGGAGTTGCTGCGGCGTGCCGATGCTGACGAGGTCGGGTTCCTCCTCGCGCAGCATCGTTTCGTAGTCGGTGTAACGGTTCTCGACGTCGAACTCGTCGCCGAACTCTTCCAGCGTGTTGGGATCGATGTCGCAGACGGCGGCAAGTTCGATTCGGTCGCTCGCCAGGTAGCCCATGGCGTGGCTGCGGCCGATGTGGCCGCCGACGATGACGGCGCGGAGAGGTTGGGCGCTCACGAGTTCCCTCCGCGGTAATCGACCGGCGCGATTTTCATGCCGTGCCGAGTGTCGTGCCAGCCGGGGTTGCTGACCGGAAGCGCGCCGCTGTTGATCATTTCGACAAGCGGCGAGGACTGGGTCTTCATGGGTAGCTGCACCAGGCCGTGCGTTCGGGCCGACTCGTAGATGGCCATCAGGATTTCCTGCGTCTGCACGCACAGGTGAGCGTCCTGGTGGTGGCCGTCCAGTTCGCCGGCGGCCCAGCGGGCGAAGGCGTCGATTTCGCGGTGGCGGGCCGCCAGGTAGGTGTCGTTGTGGAACTCGATCTCTTCGACGCTGCCGTCGCCGCGCTGGATGCGGATTCCGATCGGATCCTCGGCCACCGTGCCCGGTGGGCGAACTTCGCCTTCGGTGCGGACGTAGAGCGTGCCTTCGTCGCCGACGAAGGTGAGCCGGTGCTTTTCGACCTGGGCACCGCCGGGGGTCTCGCCTTCCAGGATGAGGCGCGAGCCGTCGGCGAAGCCGACGACGCCGACCGCCATTTCCTCGCAAGGCCAGCTGCGCTCCCAGACGTCGGAATTGCGCTGGATGTTGCCCATCACCCACTGGGGCTCGGGGTCGCCCAGGACGAACAGGGCCCGGTCGCAGCCGTGGCACATCTGGTTCAGCATCCCGCCCTGGTCGTACCAGCCGTGCACCAGGCGCACCTTGCCGATGGCGCCGCCGGTAATCAGCTCGCGCGCTTCCTGGATCTGGGTCAGGTAGCGCGATTCGTGACCGATGGCCAGCTTCACGCCGTTGCGGTCGCAGGCGGCCAGCATGGTGCGGGCCTCGCCCATGTTGTTGGCCATCCCTTTCTCGCAAAGGATGCCCTTGGGCGTGTACTGCGTGGCCGCCAGGACGGTCATGTCCACGTGCAGCGGCTGGGCGGTGGCGATGTTGACGAGGTCGGGTCGTTCCTCGCGCAGCATCGTTTCGAAGTCGGTGTAGCGACTCTCGATGTCGTTGGCGTCGGCCACCCGGTTGAGGGGGACTTCGTCAATATCGCAGAGCGCCACCAGTTCAGCGGCGTCGGAATGCATGTAGGCGTCGGCGTGGTTGCGCCCCACACCGCAACCCACTACGACTGCCCGCAACGTTTCAGCGGCCATGCGCAGGCCTTTCGCACCTCTGGCGCGCGCCATATTGGTCAGGTCGCGCCCCCGCGGTCAACCGGCGGGGGCCGCGCAACGTGGTCCCGGAGCGTATTGGGGCGTGGGGGTGAAGGGGGAACCCTCTCTCGCCAGCCCGACCCCTTAAGGGGTCGGGCTGGCGAGAGAGGGTTTTGGCGGATTTTTGGTTGACTCGCGAGATCTGTGGAGTCGTGGGGGCGGGGCGGGGTGCGGAGGCGAAGGACAACGGTGCGGGCCGGCGGGCGAGGACGACGGAGAAGGGAGGGAAGGCGTTGGATGGGGAGGCGAGTTGGCGGCACGAGGCAGGCGGGGGCATGGAGATTCCAGGATGGGGGCAGCGGACGCGGGTCTAGTGTACACGATATGAGCACTTCCGGCAAGATCGCGCGCGGGTATTGAGTCTTGGGGGTGAAGCAGGAGGTCGGAGGCGGGGGGTGGGGATTCAGCCGGTTACTTGGGGCAGGTGTTCACGGTTTTCGCCCAATGTGTTCACCGAATCCCGAAATGTGTTCAGTTTTGCGGCGAATGTGTTCAGTATTTGGGCCGATGTGTCCACTTTTCAGGCGAATGTGTCCGGTTTTCGAGCGAATGTGTCCACTTTTCAGGCGAATGTGTCCGGTTTTCGGGCCGATGTGTCCTGTTATCAGGCCAATGTGTCCACTTTTCGAGCCGATGTGTCCAGTGAATCCCTGGCAGGCGTTGCGCGTGTCCGCGGGCTGAACCGGGTGGAACGGGGAGCGGAACCGCGACGGCCATTGGAGAGATTCGCGCAACCTGGGGGTGGAGGCCCAGAAGTCCCCGGACCTGGCGGTGGGACCGCCGGCGGCTGTCGGGGGAGAGGCACGAGGGGGCGCAACCGGATCGGGTTGGACGGCTGACGGGGCGTATCAGCGCTGTAGCATGGATATCGACACCGGATTGGGCAGGAGGTCGCGATGGCTGTGATTGACGCTTCGCCGCGATTGCTGACGGCCGACGATCTGCTCCGGCTCTCTAGCGACGGCGTGCGCGGCGAACTGATCCGGGGGGTGCTCTGCGAGACCATGCCAACGGGAATGGAGCACGGCGAAATCGTGGTGACCCTGGCAGCGGAACTGCGGACGTTCGTAAAGCCCCGGCGGCTGGGCCGTTTGACGGCCTCAGACTCGGGCGTCTGGCTGGAGCGCGACCCGGACACGGTGCGGGAACCGGACATCGCCTACTTCTCGGCCGCCAGGATTCCGCCGGACCAGCGGGTGACCGGCTACGCGGAGGTCGCGCCCGACCTGGTCGTTGAAGTCGCCTCGCCGGGCGATGGTCGGCGGGAACTGAACGACAGGGCGTTGATGTGGCTCAGCTACGGCGTGCGGCTGGTCTGGGTGGTGCATCCCGAAACGCGCACGGTTGACGCGCACCGCACGGGCGGGGGCGTGACGACGCTGACGCAAGGTGACGCCCTGGACGGCCTGGATGTGCTGCCGGACTTCAAATGCCCGGTGGGTGACCTCTTCGACGGGTAGCGTCGGGTTCGCTTCCGGCTGCTCTTCCTGAGCCGCTGGTCTCGGGTTGGAAGCCGTAGGGGTGAAGGGCTCTGAAGACCCTTCTCCTGCGGGGCGAGGGAAAAAGAGCGCGGCTTCAAGGTTGATTTGAGCAAGATCAAGGGGTTGCCGGGGTATGGGCTGCGGCATGACCTGGGGAGTGTGGTGGAGACGGCGGAGGCGATATGGCGGGGGGAGGAGACGGGGGGGGTACCGACTGGGGTGAGGTATGGCGGGGGGTGGTGAGTCTCGGTGCGTTGGTTGCGCGGAAGACCCTCACCCCAACCCTCTCCCCCAGGAGAGGGATTAAGACAGCGTGCCACCTATGGGTCTGTCCAGCACCGCTGACCAGATCGTGTCGGTAGGTTTCGACCGAGAGACTCTCACCCCAACCTTCTCGCAGGCAGAGGGAGAAGCCGGCGACCCAGCGTGGGGGATGCCGAAGGTTGTCGGCCGATGCTGGAGGCTCGCGGGTAAAATTCTGTAAGGGCGGACGTATTCCGAGTACTGGCCCGCGTCGATTGGTCGGCAGGGTTCAGGGATCCTCGTATTGGAGGAACCGATGGCGACAGAAGCGGAACGCCTCGCCCGATTGGAAGGGGCCTACGACCACTTGGCGACGAAGGCTGACTTAGCGAATCTCGAGACTCGTCTGACGACGTGGTTCGCCGGGCTTCTTCTGCTCGTAGTCATCAACGTGCTGGGCACGGTGACGGGGATTTTGATCGCGTTGCTCGGGTAGTCAACAAGACGGCGGATGCGGTGCGGCGGGGAGGAGACGGAGGGCGACGGGGATTCGGTAGGACCTTAGCGGCTTGGACCAGTGTGACTCGGGGGTGCTGTGGTTGGCGACGCGACTAGGTTTCCCAGCGAGTCCCGGGGCGTCTGGCACCCGGCGCGCCTTCTAGTCGAAGCTTGGCCTTGTCGAGTGCGCGTATCATTCAGGCCTCTCAAGTCCGCAACGCCGAAATAGTTGTAATGACTGCCCAGCCCTCGCAACTGCGCGAAGCGATTCGAGGAGTGGCCGAGATTGCGCTGGATAGCAGTGCTTCACAGGGCCTCAACGAGTCCGAGACGCGCGTCCATTTGATCGATCCGATTCTTGACGCGCTGGGCTACCGCTCGCTCCGGGAAATCCGACGTGAAGTTCGTCTTCCTGACTCCGGACAGTTCGTCGACTACCTACTCACGGCTGGGAGCGTTCGGGTCGTCGTAGAAGCCAAGGCACTTCGATCAGGCCTAAGCGCCCGCGACGCAAGTCAACTTGTCGGCTACTGCGCTACGGACGGTGTGCGATGGGCCTTACTGACGGACGGACTGCGTTGGGAGATATTCGACATTGAACTCTCGGGAAACTGGAAGGCGCGGCGTGTCGCGGTAGTTGAAATCGATGACGACGCGGAAAGTGGCTCTTCCAGGACGCATGACTGGCTTGCGCTATTTGCTAGGGATCGCTTAGGCGTCACCGAGGAGGAATTAGTCGAGCAGGCGCGCACGGAGCGCGCTAAGTCTCTGTTAGATGATCTGCTGACTGACCCATCGTCGGAGGCGATTCGAGCGTTGACCCAGGCGCTGCAAACCGCCGGCTTAGAGGTGGAATCCCTCGAAGTCGTAAACCTATTGCGGGGAGTCAGGGAGGATCGTGTGGATCCCCCTCCGCCACCACCGCCACCGCCACCGTCGCGGGGCCATTACCTCTTACCGGTGGCTAATCAGGCAGGCTTTAAGGCCATTGAGTTTCTTCAGAAGTGGCTCCCGAGCGAATTCTGGGGCGTACCCAAGTCGGCAGCCCACCGCCAGAGACTCCAGCGTGGTGACCTCTGCTGTTTCTATGTGGCAGCCCGTGGCATCGTTGCGACGGCCACGATTGAAGGCTCAGCGGATCTTGAGGTCTCGCCCGAAGAGTGGCCTGGGCCGAACGATTACTCGGACGGGGTTTTCAAAGTTCCGTTGTCCGGCGTCCAGTGGCTTGCCGAGCCGCTTAAGATCGACGCGTCTATGCGCGGACGTCTTGAAGTGTTTCGCGACCGTGATCCTAACGGTCCTTGGAGTTGGTTCATTCGGACATCGCGGAGGGTTTCGAAGGCCGACTTTGAGATTCTTATAGGTTCAGAAGGTACGTAGCGCGCAGTACCGGCTTGGCGTCTCCCGTCTCCTTTAGCATTTCGGTGAGTGGCTCATTCACGATAACGATGGAGCCTATTCTCGGTTCTTTTCGACTGGATGTACTTCTGAGGATGTGGCGGCGTTGGGTTTCGATGGGTTTGGAGAATGAGCTTTGGGGGTGAGAGGAGCGGAGCCGAAACCCCTGCCGGCAGTGTTGCTGGGCCGGGATCTTCTACAGACAGCGCAACCAAGCCGAAGATGCTATCCGGGCGAACCAAGCACGAACCGGGCTTTTTCTTGGCGCAGCATTTGGTAGGGGTTGATGCAGCGGATGTTGAGGCCGATGCAGGCGTTTGGGATTTTGATCTTCCTGATGGTCTCGGCGGGGATCTCGTGGGTGACGACAACGTAGTTGTGCGCTAGCGCATGGGCGACGAGCCAGTAATCGGCCAGCTGCAGAAACGTGGCAATGGCTGCCCGATCAAAGTTCTGGCCGCTTGCCCAATGACTGACTCTGTCGAGAGCAGGCAAGACGGCGGAATCCGCCGGAAGGAAGAAGGTGTCGCCTCGCTCTTCTGCCCATTGCGACAGCTCATCTCCACCAGCGCGAAGTTCGTCCGCGACTTTCTCGATGCTTGCCACCTTGCCTTCCTGGTTCGCCATGAGCAGCCAATCCCAGAATGCCGGGACGAAGTCGAAACCGTAGTGCAGGTTCTTGGCCTGGATGAAGACGTTGGAGTCGAGCAGATACCTCGTCAACCCAATACGCCTGCTTCTCGCCCAAGGTTGTTGAAGGTTTCGAGTTTCGAGACGCCGACCATGCGGAAGGCATCGCGGTAGAGCGTATGCCCTTCGCGTGTGCTCTCGACAAGTGCCCGGGCGAAGCGTCGACTTACGCGCGCAAGCGTGGTTCGGTAGAAGTTGCCGCCGCCGCCACTCCCGGGATTCAGTGCCTTAAGTCGTTCAACCTCGCTCTGCCAGTGGACCTCGAATGACTCTCGGTCAATCCATTCCGCGTCCAGGAGGCGGCGCAGGACGACCAGGGTGCTGACTTTGAAGGTGCGCGCCAGACGCGACATGGCGTCGGGCACCTGCTCGCGGTCGCTCACTTCGGCGCGTAATTCGACAAGCGGGACCAGGAACTCGGCGGCTACGGCGTTGCACCAGATCTCCTCGCGCCGCGAGTCCTGCACGGGCCTGGCACCGATGTTCGACAAGGCGGAAGATCCGAGCCAGACGTGGGCCAACTCATGCGCGAGCGTGAACATCTGCGCGGCCTTGGAATCGGCACCGTTGATGAAGACCAAAGGGGCCAGGGGATCGGCAAGCGCGAAGCCGCGGAATTCGGAAGGGTCGAGCCGGCGGTGGTTGTTGCTGCCGACGACTCCGTTCACCATGACGAGAACGCCGACGTTGTCGACACGCTGCATAAAGAGGCGTAAGGCGTCGCTCCAGGTCGGACATTCCCGGCGCACGGCAACCTGGAAGTCGAGGGTCTCACGCATCTCGGCTGCCACGGAGGACACCGGTACATTGACCGTGACGCTGTTGACGAACTCACGCTCGGGTTGGCCTTCGATCCGAGCGTATTCGCGATACCAACTCTGCCGTTCCTGGCAGGCGTAGATCGTGTCCAGCAAGTTCGGACTTGGTCGGGTCAGGTTACGCCCGGCGATCGTTCGAAAGTCGGGAATGGGGACCGGCTCGTACGGTGGCGAGCTGAGAAACAGATAGCCGGTTGGGACGTGGACGGCACGGGCGAAGGCTTCCAGCTGCTTGAGGGTTGGTTGTACGGTGCCGGTTTCCCAGTCGTCCAGCTTTCGAAACTTGCCGGACAGGTCGCTTGGGTCCAGGCCGGCGCGCTCGCGTGCCCAGCGGAGCATCTCGGGTTTGACGTCGACGCGGATCATGCGGCGGCCTCCGACGGCATCTTTACGTCACCCACCCGTGCCCCAGCCAACACGCTCTTCGACAGCGCAATCACGCGCTCTCCTTTGGTGGAGGCGTTTGCCAGCTGGGTAGTCCCGACGCGGATCTCGAGTTTTGAGCATAGCGTGTCTATCTGGTTGACCGACTCTCGTGGGGGCGGCTCAGGACGAAGTGGGGAAGGGAGCGGAGTCGGAGGCTCAGGTGGTGTAGCTAGGGGGTGGTTCGACACGGGCATCCGATGGATTATGGCCCGGCTCACCATGAACGTGGGCTGGGGGAGGGTGTTGCACGAGAGGCGGGATTCCTCGGATCCGCTGCGCTGCGATAGGAATAAAAAGGAGGACTGACTGGGCGGTTATGCGTGGCTGCGGGGGAGCGACTCGATGGGCGCGTACGATGCGTGTGGACCCGCGGCCGCTGACGTGGCATGCCCGCCTTGTTGGAGCAACCCATCCTGAACTCCTCTTACGAGTACCTGTCTCGGCATTGGGAACTCGACATCGAGGGCCAGCCCGACCCGCTGCACCTGGTGGTGGAGAGAGAGGGCTCCCGGGGCGAGGACGCGAAGGTGAAGACGCCCACGATGGAGACCTCGTGGACGCCCGGCGTGAACCGGCCGGGCAGCTTTGGTCGGTGGGCAATTGCGCAATTCACGGATATCCACGCGCTGCAGGACGACCTGGAAGCCCAGATCACGGCGCACCTGGATGAGGCCGTTGCGACGGCCGCCCGAGAAACCGCGGGCGCGGCAATTTGAAGACGACGCGCTATTTCGAGGAGCAGGTGCGTCGCAAGCGGCCCTATATTGATCCGGCATTGTGTGTGGAAGTCGTCGATAATCCAGTACGTCGCGAGGAGCAGCCGGATGGACGCATTCGCTTCTGGGGCGAGATTGTCCAGCCGGGCGAGCACACGCGCCGCTTCCTGCGAGTCATTACGCTGGCTGATGGCGAGACGATCCACAACGCATTCTTCGATCGACGCTTTCGGAAGGACGACGGATGAGACTCCACTACTACCCGGAGACTGACAGCCTCTACGTCGAGTTCAAGGACGGGCCGGGCGTCGAGACGCGTGAGGTGACGGACGGGCTGAACGTGGATCTGGACGCCGGCGGCGAGGTGGTGGGCTTTGACATCGATCATGCGTCGAAGCGCCTGGATCTTTCGACGCTGGAGACGGAAGCTCTGCCGCTGCGCGCGACCAAGTCCGTGGCTTGACCGCCGGTTCGGGTCTGTCCAGCGCTTGTCAGGCCAGTTCCCGGGTGGGGAGGCCAATGGCCGGCAGGGCGCGGATATCGGCACGGACGGCCGTGAGACCTTTGCGTAAACATGGGGTGGTTGCCCGGAAGACCCTCGTGCGGAAGGGAATAGGGGAGAGGGCAGAGGAGTGAGAGGGGAAGCGGAGAGGGAATAAGAGCGGACGCAAATGCGAGGTTGGGGGGCGTTTTACATAGGTCTCTCAATGGGGTGAACACGGGTTCCGTGTACACTGGAATAGTGGACCGTCTGTTGGGAGCCTTGGAGTGAAGAATGTGACGCTGAGCGCCGATGCGAGCCTGATCGAGGCAGCGCGGGCACGTGCCGCGGACGAGCGCACGACCCTGAATGCTCAGTTTCGTCGCTGGCTAGAGGACTACGCCGGGCGGAAACGCCAAGCTGACGCCGCGATGGCAACCATCCGTCTTCTGCGTGGAGACATTGCAACCGGCGGCCGCAGGTTCACGCGCGATGAGATGAATGAGCGCTGAAGACTTCATCGACACCAACGTCTTCGTCTACCTGTTCGATGAAACCGCGCCTGACAAGCGTGAACGCGCTGAACGCCTGGTGCGCCGCAGCCTGGAACGCGGGACGGGCTGCATCAGCTATCAAGTCGTTCAGGAGACGCTGAATATCGTGACCCGCAAGCTGGGCGCGCAGCCGGCCAGCGCGCGGCTGCTGCTGGACGATGTGCTGGCGCCCCTGTGGCGGGTGAATCCCACGCGCTCGCTGTACACGCGCGGCCTGCGTGTGCACGCGCAGTTCGGGTTCAGCTTTTACGACTCCCTCATCGTGGCCGCCGCGTTGGAAGCGGGCTGCACCCGTCTCTACAGTGAAGACTTGCACCACGGCCAGCGGGTGGAGCAGCTGACGATTCAGAATCCCTTTACCGACGACTGACGGCCAGGCCGGCCGTAGAGACCTTTGCGAAACTCGGGGTTGGTTGGGCGGAAGACCCCGCGGCGTTCGTGGTGATGACGAGGTCGTGAATCCTTGCTCTAGTCGTTGGCCGCCGAGCGATCGCGTTCGAGCCAGCCCTCGAGGCGGGCCACGCGCTCACCGAGGCTCCGGACGTCACGCCAGAGGGCAAGAACAAGCGCGGCCAAGACACCCCCAACAGCCACGTCGCTAATGATGCTGGCGTCCATGGGCGGTTCCTCCGTGCGCGGGGATCCCTGGCCCCCGCAGATGAAGTGACATCAAGTCAGTGGTCGGCGACCACCCGCCCTGTCGGATTGTAGGCGGCGGGGATTCGGTTGCGGCCTTTGCGTAACCTGAGGGTGGGTGCGCGGAACATCCCTCACCCGGCGGCGGGGCCGCCGGCCTTTCCCGCGGGGAGAGGCAAGAAGGGGCGCTCCCGTGGGGGAGAGGTTTCTTGATTTCCAAGATCAGCAAGGGCCGGGTAGCCGTCGTAACCGGCGGCGCACATGGGTTGGGGCGGGCTGCGGCGTTGCGGTTGGCGGAGGACGATCGGGAGATTGCGATCTGGGACCAGGACGCCGCCGCCGCGAAACGGACGATCGCGGAGCTGAACAGGCGGGACGCGAGGGCACTGGCGGTGCACGTTGACGTGGCCTCGCTGGAGTCGATGGAGGCCGCACTCACAACCACCCGCGATTTCCTTGGCCCGGTCGACATCCTGGTCAACGCCGCGGCCATCATCGGCGTGGACGCCAGCGTGCTGGAAACGCCGCTGGACGAGTGGGACCGGGTGCTGGCGGTCAACCTGACGGGGACGTACCTGGCCTCGCGGCTGGTGGTGGGCGGCATGGCTGAGCGGGGGTGGGGACGGATTGTCAACTTCACTTCGGGCGCTCGCCACGGCACGCCCGCCCTTATCCCCTACGCGGTGAGCAAAGCGGGCATCGTGCCGATAACGCGGGCGTTCGCGCGGGAATTCACGTCGCGCGGGGTGCTGGTTAACGCCGTGCTGCCCGGACGGGCGCTGACGAACATGGTGCTCTCGCGCGTCCCCGAAGAGATCGTGCGCAATCCGCCCGTGGCCATCGGCCGCTACGCGGATCCCGAGGAGGTGGCGGAAGTGGTGGCTTTTCTGACCAGCGAGCGCAATACGTACATGTCCGGGGGCGTGGTGCCGGTGGACGGGGGAGGCTGACGATGCGACTTGGAATCTCGGGCACGTTGCTGCCGGACGACCTGCGGGACCTCACCCCCGAAACGGCCCGCACGCTGCGCTCATGGGGGTACACCGGCGTGTTTACGCGCCTGGGCGGGAACGATCCGCTGAATCCGCCGTCGGACGCCGAGTGCCGCCGCTTTTGCGAGATCCTGGCCGACGCCGGGCTGGACCACTACATGGCCACCGGCTACTGGCAGAACCTGGTGCATCCCGATGCCGAGAGCCGGCAGCGAAGCGTGGAGGTGCTCTGCGCCGGGCTGCGGCTGGCGGCCAGGCTGGGCGCGACCTGCATCGACACCGGTCCAGGCAGCATGAGTACGAGCGGGCCCTGGTCGCCGCATCCGGAGAATTGGGAACCCTGGGCCGAGGCCAACCTGATCGACTCGCTGGGCCGAGCCGCCGAGGTCGCCGCGGAGGTTGGCGTTCGCATTCACCTGGAGGGGCACCAGCTTGTGACCCTGCGCGACGCGTCGGTTACCCGGCGGGTGGTTGATGCGGTGGGGTCGCCGTGGGTGCGGGTTGACATGGATCCGGTGAACTGGATCACGCTGGATACCTACTACGACACCGGCGCGGCCATCGACGAGATGTTTGAGACGCTGGGCGACCGCATCGGCAGCGGGCACAGCAAGGACATCGCGCTCTGGGACCGGCACACGGTGCACCTGGATACCGTCACCACCGGTCAGGGGGCGATCGACCACCAGCGCTACATGCAGCGGCTGGAGGCGCTGGACCCGGAGATCTACCTGATAGTGGAAGGCTGCTCGACCGAGGACGCGCCAGGGGTGTACTCCTTCCTGGCGGACCAAGCAGCTCAGGCGGGCGTGACGATCAAGTGATTGTCAGCGTGTCGTCAACCCTTTTGGGTACGCAGCAACGAGTGGGACTAAGCAATGGCGCCTAAGCCGCGGAGGGCCATGATTGTTCCGAGCTTGCGTTACCGCGACGCGGCGGCGGCTATTGACTTCCTGTGCGACGTGTTTGGGTTTGCGAGGCGCCTGGTCATATCGGGCCCGGAGGGATCCATCAGGCACGCCCAACTCACGCTGGGCGACGGCATGATCATGGTGGGGTCGGCGCAGAACCGGGACTTCGGCCCGCACGTCAGGACGCCCCAGGAATTAGGCGCCAACTCGCAGAGCGCCTATGTGATCGTGCCCGAAATTGACGCCCACTATGCGCACGCCAAGGCGGCCGGCGCAGAGATCGTGCTGGAAATCCAGGACGCGTCCTACGGTGGCCGCCTGTACTTCGCGCTAGACCCCGAGGGGAACCTCTGGCATTTCGGGTCCTACGATCCGTGGGCGGAGGAAACTGACGACCAGTAGTCGGTGGTTGGCTACGGCCCGACGGGAGTCGCCTGAACCGAATGCAGCTTGAGCCGCACGTGAGGCTAATCCGAGAGATAGCCGCTAGGGCTGAGCCCCTGTGGATACCAGGTCGATTGACAGCAAGGTGATCTTCACGTCGCCCGCGCTGGTGTCACGCCGAAACATATAACGGAACGTTGGCACTCCATTGAAGCCAGTAATGACATGTACGAGAACTCCGGCTGCGTGTTGGAGTGGCGTTCCAACTCTTGGATCATGACGAAAACGCCAGTCTATTGCTTCTCGAACGTACTGCATGTTGAAGTCCCATGAAAGTTCTTGCACGCGACGCGTATAATGCGGGTGTTCTTAGACGCGAACAGGAAGAATATCTGGAGACACTCATCGTCACGTGCATCAAGACTACTGAGTTCCGCATACGCCCAGTCAACATCCTCCTGCGACACTTCCTCGTCGCGCCACATGTAGGCTGTGGCGTATGGAATTGCCTCGCCGTGTTCGGCATACTTCCAGCCTGGAAAGTGGTGGGTCCACTCGCTTACAGCCCAGGCCGGTTGAAATTCAAATGCGCGGGCAACGATCTCCAGAATCCGCCGTTCATCCGTAGTAAAAGTCTCTAAGTTAGCTTTCAATTTTCCTGTTGACGCAGGCATATTGGCCCAGCTTCCAGGAACTTTGACGATCTCCAGCGCACCTTCTGATTGCATTTGCTTGAGCGTGGATAGTCCGTGTCTCGAATCGGGACGAGGTCCGTGGGTATCACGTACGTAGGTCGTCCCGGTTATGGGCGAACCGAACAACTGAAAGGCCCAAAAGTCCGCCGCAAACAACTGCTTGTACAGTCGGGTCATTCCATATGCGAGATCGTCCTTGGCTCTCTCCGAAAAATAGAGGACGGCTTCTTGCAGCTTCGTGCGGTTGAACTCGAATCTGGTGCGTTGAGTCGGCATATCCATCCGGCCAGCGACGCTTGCCCGTGTCACTGCAACGCTCGGATGCGCATCCGCGTTTGTCAAGGCGCCGGTACTGTGAGCGCACTGGTCGTTCGGTTAGCCGGAGACCTCCCGCATGGTGTCTCGGTAGAACGGCGACGGTACGGGGCCGTCGAGTAGCGGATCGCCGGTGGCGCGCATCCAGTCGATGACCCGGGCACCGAGTTCGGCCTGGATGGCGGCGGTTTGGGGGTGGCCTGCGAGGTTGGTTTGTTCGTTGGGGTCGGCGTGGAGGTCGAAGAGTTCCACCTCAACGTGGTGCGAGGGGTCCATGCGCCCGGCCAGGTCGCGGTAGGCGCCGCTGCCGGCGATGTCGCTGGGGATTTCGACGCCCAGGCCAGTCTCGAAGTTGCGGATGTACTTCCAGCGGTTGGTGCGCAGGCCGCGCATGGGGTCGTAGTAGCTGTGGTAGGTCTTTTCCACAAAGAGTTGGGCGTGGCCGGCGGTGGTCCCGGCGGCCACGGGCAGCAGGGAGGTTCCGTGCAGGTAGGGCGGTTCTTTGGCGCCGGTGAGTTCGATGAGGGTCGGGACAACGTCCAGGTTGCTGACCATGCCGGCCGGCGCGACGCCGCCGCTGAAGGGGCTGCCGGGCAGGCGGGCGATGAGGGAGATTTCGATGCCGGGGTCGTAGAGGGTGCACTTGGCGCGGGGGAAAGCGATGCCGTGGTCGCCGACGTAGAGCACCAATGTCTGGTCGAGCAGGTCCCGGTCTTCCAGGATGGCGAGCAGCCGACCGATATAGGCGTCGGCGCGGTTGACGCAGCCCTGGAAGTCGGCCAGGTCGGCGCGGGTGTCGGGAGCGTCCACCAGGTAGGGCGGCACCGTGATTCCGTTGGCATCGTAGGGCTGGCCGCCGAAACCGTGGCCGCCCACGCGGTGGGTCTCGCCAAAGCCGACCTGCACCACAAACGGGCGAGAATCGTCGGCGTCGATGAACTGTGAGACGCCTGTGACGATTGCCTCGATGTCGCGGGTTTCGTCTAGAACATCGTTGCCGATGCGGCGCGGGTCGCGGGCGGCGTGTTCGACGCCCCAATGGCCGCTGCGGTAGCCGGCGGTGCGCAGGATCTGAGGGATCGTCTGCTCGTCCGGGTGCAGGTCCCACCGGAAGTCGCGATGCGTGAGGCCCATCGTGCCGTTGGCGTGGGGATAGCGGCCGGTCGTGAGGCTGGCGCGGCTGGGCGAACACTGCGGGGCGGTGACGTAGGCGTTGAAGCGCGCGCCCTCGGCCGCCAGCCGACTGAGGTGGGGGGTATCGACCGTCGTCACGCCGTAGGGCTGGATGAAACGGCCGGTGTCGTGGGTGGTGATGATCAGGACGTTCGGCGGCATGGGGCGTTGCTTCCGACCAGTGGACTGGGGAGTCTAGCCAGCGGTGGTTCCGACTGGTGCCATAATCGCCCCGCCAAACAGATGCCTGCGAGGGAATTCGATGCCTCATTACATCAGCATGGTCAGCATGTCCGGCGAGCCGGCGGAGCCTGGAACGGTAGCCGACGCCATTGGCGAAGGCGCGCCCGAAACTCGCAAGTTGGTGGAGGCGCATGGCGGCACGCTGCACGAGGTCTACCTGACCATGGGCGCCTTTGACGTGCTGATGGTGATGGAGTTCGACAGCACCCAGGCCTGCGCGCAGGCGATGCTGGCCATGCGCGAGCAGTTTGGCGGCGTCACGCAGACGATTGAGGTTTTCCCCGAGAGCCAGTGGGGAGAGATTGCCGGGGGCGTCTGAGCGGCGACTCCGCGCTGATCTGATGGCGGCTGATCCGCTCCCAGACTCGATTCCGGACGAGTGGACGCTGGACGAGGTGATGTCGCGTCCCAGCGCTGGGCTGATTGAGTCCGTCGCGCGAGGGTCCGGCGATCTGCTAGTGCTTGGCGCTGGGGGCAAGATGGGGCCGACGGTGGCCCGGATGGCTCGGCGGGTGTTCGAGGCCGCGGGGCGCGAGGGCCGGGTGATCGCCGTCTCGCGATTCAGCGATCCGGCGGCCCGCGCCGGGCTGGAGGCCGCGGGCGTGGCCACGATTTCGGGCGACCTGCTGGAGCCGACATTCTTGCGCGAGTTGCCGGATGCGCCGGACGTTGTGTTCATGGCCGGGCGCAAGTTCGGGTCAACCGGGGCCGAGCACCTGACCTGGGTCATGAACGCGCACCTGCCGGGGCTGGTGGCGCGTCGGTTCCGAGAGGCCCGCTGCGTGGTGTTCTCCACGGCGGCGGTGTACCCATTTGTGCCGACTGACGGGCGAGGAGCGGGCGAAGACCTGGCGCCCGAACCGATTGGCGAGTACGCCCAGTCGTGCCTGGCGCGGGAGCGGATGTTCGAGTACGCGGCGCAAACGTGGGGGACGCGTTCGGCGCTTATCCGGCTGTCGTACGCGCTGGACCTGCGGTACGGCGTGCTGCATGACGTCGGCGCCAGCCTGCGCGACGGCCAGCCGGTGAATGTTGGCATGAGCACGGCCAGTGTGATCTGGCAGGGCGACGCCTGCGACCTGATCCTGCGGACGCTGGAGCACACCTCGGCGCCGCCGCTGACGCTGAACGTGTCGGGGTTGGCACCGATTCGGATTCGGGATGTCGCCGTTGCGATGGGCGAAGTGCTGGATGTTGAGCCGGAGTTCGAAGGCACGGAATCGGACAGTGCGTTGTTCGTGGACTGCCGGCGGATGGCCGGGCTGGTGGGCGAGCCGATGACGCCGCTGGCGACGGTGCTGGGCTGGACGGCCGACTGGCTGCGGGCCGGCGGCCGCACGCTGGATAAGCCGACGCACTTCGAAGTGCGGGATGGGAAGTTCTAGGCGTCGCGAAACTGGTCGGGCGCGGGGGTGCCGCCGGCGATGGGGCCGCGCCTGGTGATGACATCCAGACCGCCGGCAGCCTCGATGCGTCGCGCCTGGTCGGCCTTGGCGGCATGGTCCACGGCTTCGGGGTTCACGATGTTGCGCAGGTGTCGCTGGAAGCGTTCCAGCAGCGGGGCCGCCTGGGGCTCGGAGGCCAGGTCGCGGGTTTCGGTGGGGTCGGTCGCCAGGTCGAAGAGCTGGGGCGGGTCGCCCACGTGATGGACGTACTTGTGGGTCGCGTCGCGCAGCATGTACATGGCCTCGCGGCAGCCAGAGGCGTGGTACTCACTGAAGATCGTGCGTTCGGGCAGCGGGTCGCCCTGAGCGACGGGCCACAGCGACGTGCCTGGTAGATCGGCGTCCGCCTCGGTTAGCGACGCGCCCATGCCTCCGACGATCGTCGGGAACAGATCGACCAAGGAGACGGGCTGGTGAATGACCCGGCCCGGGGCAATGTCGGGTCCCGCCATCAAGAACGGCACGGCCGAGGCGCCCTCGTACATGAGGTTCTTACCCCACATGCCGTGGTCGCCGAGCATCTCGCCGTGGTCGCTGGTGTAGATGACGCGGGTCGAGTCATACAGACCGCACTCGTTCAGCGCCGCGAGAACTGCTCCGATCTGGCGATCCAGGTATGTGCACATGGCCAGGTAGGTGGCGATGGTGCGGCGAACCAACGTCTCATTGAGCTCCTCGTCGGGCGACTGGATGCGCTGTTCGCGGATGTAGTCGACGTGCGGGTGACTCGGCCAGTCGATTGAACGGAAGTTGACCGGCAGCTCCAGGTCCTGAAGCGGATACCTGGCGACATCCTCCGCCGAGGCGACGAAGGGTGAGTGGGGCAGCGTGTAGGAGACCCATAGGCACCAGGGGCTGTTGTGCTGTTGGGCCTCTGTTGCCAGCCAGTTGATGGCCTGGCGGGTGGTGGCGGCGTCGTAGCGCATGTACTCGGATTCGCCGACGCGTGGGTTGGCGGCGGTGTTGAGGTAGTTGCGCTGGCGGGGGACGTCGGGTCGAAGCGAGCCGTAGAGATCGCCAACGCCCTCCTTGACATGCATGGGGATGCGCTGGTCGGGGAAGCCGGTGTCGTCGTCGGGCCGGCGGAAGTGCAGCTTGCCGATGGTGGTTACGGCGTGGCCGTGCTCGGTGAGCCGGTGGCCCCAGCTGGGGCGTTGGCCGGTGTAGGGCGCGGCGTTGTCCCAGACGCCGAGCGCGTGGGCGTAGCGGCCCGTGGCGAGGCTGGCGCGGGACGGGACGCAGATGGGGAAGTTGCAGTAGGCGGTGTCGAAGCGGGCGCCGCGCTGGGCCAGGGCGTCGAGGTTTGGGGTGTGGGCCAGGGGATGGCCGTAGCAACCGCTGGCGGAGCGGCGGTGCTGGTCGGAGGTGATGAGCAGGAGGTTCAGCGGATGGACGGGCATGGGGTTTCCGGCTTGAGTTGGTGGGTGGTTCCGACTGGTGGAGCGTCATCGTAGGGGGCTGGCGTTTGAGGTGGTGGGGATGGGGTGAATTGGGGCGGCTTCGTGCGCGTAAGAGTTTTTTCCAAAAAACTCTTGAGGCGCGGCGGGGTGCTTTTGGGGCCGCGGATGGGGTGCGTCGAGGCGTGACGGGAATGCGGCTGGAGAGCGACGGCGGGCGGGCACGCGGTGTCGCCGGGCGAGGGGGCGGCGGCAGGGGCGTGTTGCTGGAACTCGGACGGGGCGGGCTCGTTGACGAGTTCTGGGTGAAACCGGGGAAGCAGCAGGTCGGCGGGCATCCGGGGAATGGGTTGCAAAGACATCGGGACCATTGTACACTTTCGGAGAACTAACGGCAAGGCTCACGTCTGGTTGCAGTCGGCGAGGGACTGCGGGCAGAGATCCGAGAGCCGGGCGTCAGTCGCCAGACCCGGTGGCGGCTGACAGACCGTGGTCGCCGAGTGGATCGGGAGATTGACGGGCTGTCTCGGAGTGGGTCAGCGTGGAGAGGATCCGATGTCAGGAATCGCAGAACGGTAAGCGAAGCTCCTGAAAATCGTTCCATTCCACGTCTTGCAAACCCAGGGGAATGCAGCCCTCGAGCCGATTTCCCAGGAAGTACACGTCTGTCAGCTTTTGGAGATTCGCCAGTTCGTTCGGGATTTCTCCCTCCAGCCAGTTCCAGCTGAGGTCCAGCCACTCGAGGTTGGACAGACGGCCCAAGGCTGGTGGGATCGTACCGTCGAACTTATTCCCTTCGAGATCCAACCATTCCAAGTCCGCGAGCTGGCCCAACTCTGACGGGATTTCCCCGCCTAAATCGTTAATCGAAAGGTCCAAGGTTTCCAGTTGGACGAGATTTCCAAACGCAGATGGGATCGTCCCTTCCAGGAGATTCCCCGCGAGGTCCAGATATTCCAGGTCGGTTAGCCGAGCCAGTTCGGGAGGAATCGGCCCGGTCAGACGATTGTTGTAGAGGGACAGCCATTCGAGCTTGGTGAGGCGGGCAAGGTCCGCCGGGATCTCTCCGGTCAATTCGTTTTGAGCCAGGGTCAAGGTCTCCAACCTGGCGAGATCGCCTAGCGCGGGCGGGATTTCGCCAGTCAGCAGGTTCCGGCTCAGGTACAGCGAATCCAGTTGCCGGAGGCGGGAGAGTTCAGCGGGAATCGGTCCCTCCAGCTGGTTGTCGCTGAGACTGAGCCACTCCAGGTTCGCCAAGCCTGCGAGGTCGGCGGGGATTGTTCCCTGCAGCCAATTGTCCCCGAGCTCTAACCACTCCAGCTCGGTGAGGTTGCCCAACTGGGCGGGAATCGCACCGTTCAACTGGTTTTCGCTCAAGTCGAGTTCAATCACGCGGCCGCGGTCGTCCACGACTACGCCGTGCCAGGCGCCAATCGGGGCGTCGCTGAGCCAGCCCGCGCTGTCTATCCACTGGGGGCCGCCAGTGGCGTGATAGAGCGCGACCAGAGCTTCCCGGTCTGTTTCCGCCGTTTTGGCCGCTTCCGAAGACGCAATTGTTGCGGTAGCCGTGGGTGTGGGGGTGGCGGTCGCTGTCGGTGTGGGGGTGGCGGTAGCGGTGGGCGTGGGGATCTCGGGAGCCGCAGGCGCAGCTGTCGCTGCGGCAGCCGCAGGCGTGGAGGTCGGAGACACCGCCGGCGTGCGAGCTTCGGTCCTGGCTGCCGGCGGAGTCGAAGTAGCCGGGGGAGGTTCCTGGGCATCGCAAGCGGCGACCAAGACGGCAAGCGTCGCGCAGATCGCCAGCAAACGGGCCGCGCGGCGACTGTTGCCGCCGGTGGCGGAAAGCGGCGGTTTCAGCACAGGGAAGCGCCAGGCCGATGGAAGGTTCCGGCACGCTCCAGAATACCGATGCCGGGATTTTCCAGGTGGCCGCCTAGAGCAGCCGGGAGCCCTTGAGCGACTGCGGCGCGCCAAAGTCCGACCAGACGCAATCTCCACAGGTTGGATAGCCGGCGGGCGCGGGCATCAAGACTATTGCCGAGGTGCGCCCTTGCGGGATGGGGCGAGGCGGTGGACGGCGAGGAGGAAGAGCAAGCGCCAGGCGAGGAGCATGGCGGCGAGAGAGGCGATGGAGGCGAGGGTGAAGGACCAGGAGAAGGTGCGGTCGGTGAGCCAGACGCGCAGGATCACAGCCACGATGCCGCAGCCGAGCCAAATGAGGGGGATGCGCCAGGCGGCCAGGCGCCAGCGGGTGAGGGTGGATGAGCGAAATGCGCCGAGCCAGGGCGATGCGAGGAACCAGATGCCGGCGAAGGGGAGGGCGGTGCGTCCGAACGCTTCGATCTGAACCATGCCGTGCTCGACCGGGGCCAGGACGATGAACAGCACAAAGACGAGCACGTCGCCGAGCACGGCGAGCGCGATGAGGGCGTGATGGCGGTCAGAAAGAAGTGTCACTTGCGGTTTTCGGGCGCGAGGCCAACGCGCCGAGTCTTTCAAGGAATCGGGCGGCGACCAAGACGAAATGGCGTGTCCGTGGCTCGGACGTTTCGCCGTCTCCGGCTGATGCGCCGTGTCATCAGCCGTTGGTACCGGGGATGGGATTCGAACCCATACGACCGAAGTCCCGGGATTTTAAGTCCCGTGCGTCTACCGTTCCGCCACCCCGGCAAGGCGCGTGCGGTGTTGGAGCCGCGCGCCGCGAGCGCCATCGTGGATCACTTTAGCTTCGAGGCTCGAGGAAGCTCACCCCACGTCGGTTGCCCGACGGCGCGGGGGCCAGTGGCAGACCTTTGGTTGCCGTTGCCCGGAGATTCCCGGCCGGTGGACACGGGACTCGGGATTGTCGCGGGAGTGATCCACGCCGGCCAACGTCCTTCACGGTCACGTGGAGAGCGCCCGCGACCGACGGTGCTGCGAATCTCTCCGGCTACGGCATCCAGCGCAAGCTGGGGGATGCCGGCTGGTCGCCGACGGGCCAGGTGGTGGTAGGCGTGACGCCGCGCGAATCGACGTTTGAGAACCTGCAAGCCGACACCCACTGGATGCGCATCCAGGCCTGCAATGGCAAGAACAGCTGCTACCCCTGGGTCAAGACCAAGGGCCGTGACGTCACCATCCCGGGGGACCAGATCCAGGACTTGGATGCCTCGGCGGGGGTCGGCCAGCTCGTGGTGAGCTGGCGGGCTCCGGCCGACACGGGGTGGCAAGACCATCACCCGCTACCTCGTGCAGTACCGCATCCAAGGCGTCACCGCGTGGACCACCTGGCCACACACCGTCACCAGCTCGCCCGTCACCATCGACAACCTCAGAAACGAAGCCACCTACGACGTGCAGGTGCGGGCCCGCTATAACGCCAACAACGCCGGCTGCGGCACGGCTGCCAAAACCAGCGACACGCCGTCGGCTGGCGTTACCGACCCTGCCTCAACTACGACCACGACACCCATCACACCGGTAGATGCCGCCTGCCCGACGACGTCTACGGCAACCACGTCAGGTCCGCCCCAGAACCTCGACGTTCGACCGCTATCGCAGCGCCGCGTGGTGCTGTGTTGGACTCCGGTGTCCAATGCCAGCAGATATCAGGTTGAGGTCACGACACAACCGACGGCTACCAGCAGAACATGGAAAGAAGCCGCGGCATGGGGTGGAGCGCTCGCGGTCGTTCCGCCGCCTGATGAAACCAAGCTTGTCATTGATCTTGACGATGTTCTTTATGAGCCTAGTATGCAAGGTCTAGCCGATAATCCATCTATTGGCCTTCGTATTGAGTTATCGCCTAACGATTCGACTGGCATACAGTATAGCGAAATGGTCGTACTTGTTGACTCCCCGATTGTCGCTGCCAGTGTATTCAAATCGAATCCTCAAGAAGCGAATATCAGATGGTTGTCGTCACAATCTGTACTTCACGACGACAATTACGCCGACGGAACCAATGATTTGCGATACCGAGTCATGCACGGTAATTATAGTGAGCGTAGTTAGACGCCAAGCAGTTATGGTCTAATGAAGTCTGAAATAGGAGTAACGAGCCCACATACACTTCGGCAACTGGACGAGAATATAATCTACGCGATACAGCTTGTCTATCGAAAAGACAGAGATAATACTACAGCTGACGCGGACGTATACGCAGTGAGGCACGTATTCGCGCAGAAATTTGACAGTCCGTCAGTAGGCGTCTCGTCATTCTCTCCCGCGGTTTTGCCGCCATCCCGATGCGCTTTCCTTTGCAAACCACAACTTTCGCGTACCAGGTATGCCAGGAAACGTTCCCCGCGGGTCGCGAGGACGACTGGGTTGACTACATCAGACACGCGTTTGAGCAGTGGGAACTTGCGACGAACTCTACTGTGAAATCGATCCTTCAAAATACCGATCCATGCACAGACTATGCGACAGGTGTCATTGACGAAAGCCGTAATAAAAGCAAACTACATGCAGGAAATTATGAAGACTTGAACGGTGAAGTCAAGGGATTCATCAAGAGGATTCGGTGGACGAATATCAGGCCGTGGCAGATTCATGACAGTCGGAAGAGCGAGGTCATAATGTTGGATGACAAAGAGGCTCTGGGTTTAGGAGCGCGGTATAGCGCTCGTGCAGTGTTCATTTGCTCGCAGCTTGGCAGTGGCGTCGAACTCGTGGGTAAGGAGGACCTCGGCAACACGGCGTATCGGTGTTGGACGGTGGCACCCTGTTGCGCCGTTGCGACAGCGATGGTAGGGTCGAACGTTCGCTCGACAGACATATTTGTCTTGCGCAGTAAAGTCACCGCTCATGAGGATCCACCATTGACGTTTCCTGGCGGCGACAAACAGCTCTATCGGTCCGATGTGCAGTTCAACGTATGGCCGAGTAATGTGCTAGACGGATACCGCGTGTTGGTTCATGAGGTCGGCCATGCGTTGGGTCTGCGAAGCGGAGGCGGATCGCCGGATCATTCAAAGCTGAACGATACCGTGATGTCCGAGGCGTACTCCGTTGCTCAATGCTCTCCGCATCCGCTCTATGTCTTGGCAATACGCGCGTTGTACGAGTCGCGGTAGGGGGCGCGTGATGTACCTGTGGTCCGGCGTTATGTGGTGTGTATCGCAGCGACATCTCGTGGGACTCATTCTATGTTTGGCGGTCACGCTGACGGCGTGTGAGTTGCCTGGAACAGATACGTCTGTACATGACCATATCTCGCAGCGCTGCACTCCTCTCAACTGGCCAGTGACGCTCGAACTTCCTGGGGAGACGACGGACATTCATGTGCAACTGCAGGAAGGGTCGAGTGTCGAGATCGTGGTCGTGCAGGCAAACGGCATCTACGGTCTAGCGGAGGCGCAACCGCACATGAATCCAATCGTTGAGCTTTCGAGTCGCGAAGTGGTCTATGAGTCGATTGGCCGCAACGACGAGGTCGGACGGACGAGGTTTTTTGCCGAGCGGTTAACGGCCGCCGATGTGTCCGCCGATGGACGGCACGTGGCGTACTCGGTGTGTTATTCGCCGCGCGGCTCGGCCGACGCGCCTGCAGCCACCCTGGGTGTGCCGGATAGCCCAGCCAGCAAGATCTCGGTCAGCAGGAGTGACGATCTCCACGAAATCTCGGTGTTGGATCGCGTCACGAACACGACGGAGCGCGTGGCGTTGGGTCGGCTGCCCGTCCTGTCTCCCGACGGTCGGCAGCTGGCGTTCTTGTCCGAATATGACTACGCCACGGGAAGCGTGGAGTGGGTTCACCCGCGACTGCGGCTGTATGTCATGGACTTGGACGACGGCCAGGTCCGGGAACTGGCACGGTCGGTGATAAGTCGGGCGCGGTGGTCGCCGGATGGAGAAAAACTCGCCTATCTAAGTCAGCACGATTCCTCGCGACTCCGGTGGTGGGGTGGTGCCACCCTGCACACCGTGCGTGTCGATAGCACGGTGCAGCGGCAACTGGCGACGGACGCGGTCAGCGCCGCGGTGTGGTCCCCAGACGGACGCCGAGTGGCATTTGCCAGATCCGAGAAAGGCCATGTGACCCTGTACACCGTGGCGGCGACTGGCGTGGACCTGACGCGGGTAAAGACGCTGGCCGTCGAGGACTGGTGGTCGGGCGATCGGCCGGCTCCTCTCGAACAAGCCTGGATCTCGACGGTGGCCTGGTCACCGGACGGCGCAGAGTTACTCCACTCCTGCGACTTGCGGATCTGCGTGGTTACTGTGGACGGCGTGCGCGTGGGTCGTTCACATGCTTCGTACGGCTTTGACGGCGAAGCCGCCGCTTGGCTGCCGGATGGAGAGCGAATCGCGATCGTCCAGTCGCGTCAGTGGCCTGATCCTCTAGCGTTCGCCGTTTACACCATGGCGCCCAGCGGCGACGACGTGCGAACGCTCGGTCAATCGAGAAGCGAGCCGCACACGGCGCACGCCTCACGGCTCGATAATTCAATCGCCAACGACTGTCGGGCGGGAATCGCCGTCCCGGATCCAACCGCGAATTCGGAGCTCGTGAAGGACTGTGGGACGTTGCTGCGGATCCGGAGCATCCTCGCCGGTACGGGGAGTCTCAATTGGAGCGCTGACCGGCCGGTCAGCGAGTGGGACGCGGTCACGCTTGGCGGCTCGCCGCTGCTCGTGCAAGGCCTAGGGTGGTTTTCCGATCTGACTGGGACTATTTCGCCCGAAGTAGGCGACCTGCAGGGTCTCCGGGCATTGCGGTTGGGAGGAAGCCGGCTCGGCGGGACGATTCCCCGGGAACTCGGCCAGTTGGCCAACCTGGAGGCGCTTTACCTGGACGCAACCAATCTCAGCGGCCCAATTCCGCCGGAATTGGGCCAGCTTGGGCGTCTTCGAGTCCTCGACCTGAGTTCGACCAATCTGCGTGGCGGCATACCTCCCGAGCTGGGCAGGCTTAGGAGCCTTGAGCACTTGGACCTCAGTTTCAGCGGACTGTCCGGAACCATCCCGCCCGAACTGAGCCAACTGGCAAACCTTAAGGTCCTGAACCTTGAGGGCAACCGCCTGTCCGGCAGCATCCCACCTGAACTGGGCCAACTGACCAACCTCGAGACGCTGTACCTCGGTGGGAACCTGCTCACGGGCGACATTCCGCCAGCATTGACCCGCCTCAGCAACCTGAAGCAGATGTCGCTTGAAGGCAATTCGTTTTCTGGCTGCCGCCCCGAGGGTCTGGAAGTGCGGGAGCGTGCGCACATGCGCCTGCCGTATTGCGTGAAGAAGACCTGATGCGCACCACTCGAATGATCGCTGGCGTCGTGGCCACTCCGGCATCTCTTGCCCGTTGGCAACTGATTGCAACGGTGCTGCTGGTAGCTGCGCTGTGCGCGGGCTGTGAAGGTTCAGACTCTTCTGGAGACGCGCTGTCGCCAAAAAACGTTTGACGAGTCGAGTGACGCCTCCTCGAGACGACCCGCACTTGTCTCCGACCCGTCGGCGGAGGGGCCCACTCTCAACGTCACGGCCGATGAGTCAACCCCGCGTGCCTCAACTGCGCTTATCAGACGTTCCGAGGTCGCTGCAGAAATCGTGCAGCGGAATGCAGAAGAGTCTTCTGGCGCCGATGGTTCACATGCTGCCGGTTACCCTGCGGCGGCGTTTGGCACCGCCCCGACCGTAGAGGAACTGCTCGAAGAGGGGCAGTATCAAGCTGGCGCCTCACCTGTACTTCTGGCAGTACGCGGAACTCCCGCGGCGGACTCGGTGCGCTGCGCCTGGAGAGGCGTCGCACACACTTCCGAGCAACGGGGACGCCGCGATTCGGTTTTGGTTCCAAATGGGGCCGACCGAGGCAATCCCGAACGTGTACACGCTGGAGATCTTGTTCAATGCGATTCTCGACACGCTCAATCCCGACTTTCGCGAGACGGCGAAGGCCGATTTTCTGGCGACTGCGCGGGGCGGGGAATCGATGGACTACCGGTTCCTGACCTCTTTTGCCGACGACGCGGTGAGCCACTTCCTGCTGGGGACGAGGACGACGCCGACGACGGTGACTGTGGCCTACGACCGGATGGGTGAGACGGCGTCCTATGACCTGTACGTGCGGGAACACGCGGCGGGCACTTATGGCTCCGACCCGTTGCAGACGCGGGGCGCCTACGAGGCGGGGTTGCAGGCGCAGGTGGTGGCGGCGGAGCAAGCCTTGAGCGCCGAGATCGGCGGCCGCGAGGCGGTGGTGTTCCTGGCGCCGATGGGCGCGCATCACGCCATCGGCTTTGAGGCCTGGCAGGCGGTGGCGCAGTGGGCGGTGGTGACGGACGACCAGGGCGTGATGCAGGCCGTGCGCGCCGACACGCCCAAAGGCCACCCCGAGCACACGCAGACGCTGGCCAACCTCACCAGCCGCATCACCACGGCGGCGGCGACTGACGCGCACGCCATCAGGTGGGTCACCAGCGTGGGTGGCCTGCAGACCTATTACCGCGACACCTCAGGGCCTAAGCCGACATCGCGCCCGGCGACGGCACAACCACCACCTTAACGCCGGCCCAGCCACGGCCGGCCCTCACCTGCACCAGCGGCACGGTGCTCTCCAACCCCGCCGCCACGCGCGTCACCGGCCTCAGCCTGCCCGGCCAGTCCCTGAGCGGGAGGATCCCGATGGGGCTCGGCCAGTTGTTCGGGCTAGCCACGCTAAACCTGAAGACCAACAGCATGACGGGCAACATTCCGGCCGAACCGGGATGGCGCTGTCAGGCAGGGGCTGGGACCCAGTGAGCCGGCTACCAGGCAGGCGGCTTGGTGATCAGGCCGTGGGTGTCGGTGAGGGTGGGGGGGTAGCTGGTTGTTGCGGAGATGGCTTTTCCAGAGGCGACGCACGTAGGTGGCGGATTGGACCAGGTCGTTGTGGGTGCTGGTGCTGGGGTCGGGATTGACGACCACGACGCGGAGTCCAAGGTCACGGCTGACGTAACGAATGGGGGCGGCGAGGTCGGAGTCGTTGGAGACGACGACGGCCTGCTGGTAGTCGCCGGTGAAGCCGTCGACGAGGAGGCGGGTGGCGAGGTTGACGTCGGAGCCCTTCTCTTCGGTGTCTCGGATGCGGACGTAGGGGGGATTTCCGGGCCTGGGCCTGGCCAGGGGGCGGTACTTGATGCGTTCGCGGAACTCGCCGTAGTGGATTTCGAGACCGGGCAGCGTGGCCAACGCTCTGAGATACGCATCCTGCCGCTCGGTTTGATGAGGGTCGTTGGGACGTGGTTTGACGAGGGCGGTGAAGTAATTGATGCGATGGATCTCATCGTCAGGAAAGAGTGTCTCGGCGAGTTTGCGCAGGTCCAGCCACTTGAACGGCGTGTGCTTGACAGCGCGGTTGTAGAGGTTGAAGCCGTCGATGTAGAGGTTGGTCAGCACGGGGGCCCCTCAATCAGCCAGAGACCGCCCGGAAAAGACAGAGACCGCCCGGTGGGGCGGCCTCGACCCTGCCACCTAAACGACAGGGGGGGTATGCAGTATTTATACGCGATGGCCGGCTGGCTGTCAAGAACTGGCACGAACCATGGATGCCCGGAAAAGACAGAGACCGCCCGGTGGGGCGGCCTCGACCCTGCCACCGAAGCAACAGGGGGGGTATGCGTGATTGTTGCATGATGGTCGGCGGGCTGACAAGGATCCGGGTCGAGACTGAGGCCGGTTTGCAGGCCCTCAGGCCCGACCCGCCGAGTAGGCGGTAACGAACCTGCGGGGCGGGCCTCAGACCGAAGCGCCGGGCGGACTCCAGGCAGCGGGTGCGCGCCGGGCCCGCTACGACCCGGCGGCACCGTCGATCACGCCCTAGCCGGCGGTACCCTCCTCGGCGAGGCCGCTCTGGCCCTTGTACATCCCGATGCCAAGCGTCAGGAGGCAGAGGGAACCGAGGAACAGGAAGACGTTGTTTACCAGGAGGAGTCCAACAGGATCCTCTACGCCCGCAAACATGATTATGATGAAATTGACAAGGCCGCCAAGTCCAAACAGGGCTAGCCCGTACGACGCAATCTTATATGGATTGAGGTCCCGAAAGCGGCTGATCAGACCGGCACCAAGGAAGAACGAGGCAAATGGGAAAAGCGTAACGAATACCACGAGAACCGCGGACATACTTGTATGAACCAACAGAGCGGTTTCCTGAAAGGAAGCCTGTAGTTCCGAGCCGTCTGGGGCGGCGGCGGCGTTCTGCGCGAGGTAGGCGACGTAGTGTCGCATTCCCATGCCGACGACAATGCTGCTCCACTCGATGATCGAGACAAAGATGCCAAACCTGAGAAAGGTACCGCTAAGCCCGCCCTGGCCGGTGGCAAGTGGGAAGAGGCCCAGGACGCCGAAGGACATGAGCAACATCGCGAGAATATTCAGGATGGTCATCAGGTGTGAGAGGGTTGGCGCATCGCCAATTGCGCCGACGGCGGCCGGAAAGTCGGTTTGGTCCACAGGATTAATGAGCGCAGTTCCCGGGTGAAGTAATGAAGAAATAATCACGAGAATCACACCAACGATTAGAAAAATTCCCGAGTACCTGGTTGCCACTGTTGATCCGCCCTTCGGTTTCAGCCCAGCGTCCATAGGCCCGCTTGACGCCTGCCGGTGAGCCTAGCACCCGCGCCAGCCGGCAACAACCGTCGGCAACGCACCCAAGTTTCCTTCGGAGTCAATAAATAGTCCACGTAGGGAAGGTGGATACAAAGGTCGAACTACTCGGACGGACCAGTGCGAGTCGTATTCGAGGCGCGGTCAAGCGTAGACTCGGGGTGAGGCGCGCTCACGCGGGGGCGGTGGCAACGATGGCTGAGCCGAGGATTGCGGTGGTGGGGTGCGGGGGGATGGGGCACAACCACACGCGGGCGGCGATGCAGGAGCTGGGCGCGCGAGTGGTGGGCGGCTGCGATATCAGCCCGGAGGCTCGTGAACGGTACCGGCAGGCCTGGGGGACGGACGACGTCTACGATTCCTGGGACGAGTTGTATGAGAAGACGCGGCCGGACGTGGTGTTCGTGACGACGCACGGATCGTTCCACGCGCCGGCCACGATTGCCGCGGCAGGCGCAGGCTGCCATGTGTTCTGCGAGAAGCCGATGGCGCTGTCGCTGGCCGAGTGCGATGCGATGGTGGAGGCCTGCGACCGCAACGGAGTGAAGCTGGCGATCAATCACATCAAGCGGGCCAGCGGCTACAACGGGCTGGTGCGGCACCTGATCGCGTCTGGCGACATCGGTGAGGTGTTCGCGATCCAGGCCTATAACAAGGGGGCGCGTCCGTCGGCTACCGAGATGACGGAGATGGGCACGCATATCGCGGACTGGGCGCGGGTGTTCGCGCCGGACGTGCAGTGGGCGCACGGGCACGTGACGGTGGGCGGGCGCGAGGCCACGGCGGACGACATCAGGCCCAGCACGGAGATTCACGGTAAGCACGTGGACAGCGGCACGGTGATGGGCGAGCGGATGTTCGCGACGTACGGGGCGGCGGGCGGCATCAACATCAGCATCAATTTCTGGATGGAAGCCGATAACGACGACTGCTCGTACGGGCTGGATATTTTTGGAACGCGGGGGCGCTATGCGCTGCGGCAAAGCGTGGACACGCGGCTGTTTCGTCACTACGGCTCGCATATGTCGCCGGTGTATAACCACCAGTGGGAGCACGTGCCGATGCCCTCGGAAGACGCGCCGCACGGCGCGCCGCTGACCAAGGCGGAGTCGCGCGACCGGCTGCAGGGGATCATGTTCCGGGACTTGTGGGAGGCGATCCAGGAGGATCGGGAGCCGGAGTCGAGCGGTCGCGAGGGGCGCGCGGCGATGGAAATGATGCACGCGGCCTGGGAGTCGCACCGTCGACGGGCGCGGGTGGATTTGCCGATGAGCGTGCGGGAGAACCCGTTGGAGGTGTGGGCGGCGGACGCGGCGCGGGGCGCCGGGTAGGAGTTGCCGGCCATGACATCGGCGGTTGACCTGGACTTTCGGCCGGAGGTGCCGGCGTTTGATGCGAATGCGGCGCTGGGGCGGCGGCATGACCGGCGGGTGGCGGTGGATGACGCGGCGGGGTTGCTGGCGGAGATGGACCGGGCCGGGGTGGAGCGGGCGCTGGTGTATGCGCCGCACGCGGCGGCGTTCGACTCGGCGGAGGGCAACGCGGGATTGCTGGAGGCGATCGGGGACGAGTCGCGGCTGGTTCCGCAGTTCGTTTGCAATCCGACGTTCGACGACCTGGAGGCGACCAAAGCGCAGATCGAGGCGGCCGACGTGCGGGCGGTGCGGATGGTGCCGACGCTGCACCACTATCCGTTCAGGTCGTGGGTGGTGGGCGAGTGGCTGGAGTGGCTGTCGTCGCGCGGCATCCCGCTGTGGCTGCCGGCCAGCTACGAGGCGAACTGGTACGACGGCGGCGACCTGGACCCGCACGCGGTTCACGAGACGGCGCGCGAGTTTCCCGACCTGACCGTGGTGCTGTGCGAGGTGCACTATGTGCAAGCCTCGTGGGCGCCGCCGCTGTTGCGGAGCCTGCCGAACCTGTCGATCGAGGTCTCGAGGTACGTGATCGTGGACGGGATTGCGCGGCTGCTGGAGATCGTGGGGCCGGAGCGGGTGCTGTTCGGGTCGCGGTTTCCGGAGCAGGCCATCGCGCCGCAGCTGTATCACCTGCACCGGTTGGGGCTGAACGAGGCCGACCTGCGGGCGGTCTGCGGCGGCAACCTTGAACGTCTGCTGGGGATGTCGTCAGATGGATAGCCCGGTCATCGACTTTCATAGCCACGCCGGAAGCTGGGGCCGCTACGGGGTGGACGCCGACTGCGACCTGTACCTGAAGGTGATGGACGCGGCGGGGGTGGACCGGACCTGTATCAACTGCATCTGGTTCGGCGATGCCAGGCGCGGCAACGACCTGGTGATGGAGTACGTGAAACGGGCGCCGGACCGGTTTATCGGCGTGGCGTTTGCGACGCCGCACTATCCCGAGGAGGCGGTGCGGGAACTGGAGCGGGCCGTGCATGGGCTGGGCATGGCGTACGTGAAGATATATCCCGACTATTTCGGGCTTCCGAACGACGACCCGGCGTACTTCCCGATCTACGAGTGGGTGGACGAGCAGGAGATGGCGGTGATGTGTCACGCGACCTATCCGTTCGATCCGCCGGGGACGACGATCGAGGGGCGGTTCACGGCGCTGAGCGAGCGCTTTCCCAACGTGCGCTGGGTGATGGCGCACACGGCTGGGACGTTGAGCGCGGACGCCGCGGAGACCGCTCGGACACTGCCGAACGTCTACATGGAGACCTGTAGCTCGCGCACGACGCTGGGGGCCACCGAGTTCAACGTGGAGCGGGCGGGCGAGGACAAGGTGCTGTACGGCTCGGACATGGCGCTGATGGACGCGCGGCAGCAGATTGCGAAGGTCGTGACGGCGGACATTCCGCGGCGGGCCAAGGAGAAGATCCTGGGGTTGAATGCGATGCGGCTGCTGAAGTTGGACGATCCGGCAAAAGGGGGAGCGGGATGAACGAGCGGGCGGCGGCGCAGACGGGAGACGCGGCGGCGATGCTGGACCTGGGGGCGACCCACGACTTCGGGGACGACGACATAGCGGCGGTGGCGGAGGTGCTGCGGTCGGGTCACGTGGGGCTGGGGCCGAAGGTGGTGGAGTTCGAAGAGGCGTTCGCGGCGCGGCATGGGGCGAAGCACGCGGTGACGGCCAGTTCGGGCACGGCGGCCATGCACGTATGTATCGGGGCGCTGAACCCGGAGCCGGGAAGCGAGATCATCGTGTCGCCGTGGACGGCGGGCGGGTCGATCATCGGGGCGATCCTGCATAACTGCGTGCCGGTGTTCGCCGACGTGGACGACACCTATACGCTGGATCCGGCGGACGTTGAGGCCAAGATCACGCCGCGCACGCGGGCCATCATGGCCGTGCACCTGTTCGGCAATCCGTGCGACATGAACGCGCTGCAGGCGATTGCCGACCGGCATGGGCTGGCGCTGATCGAGGACTGCTGCCAGGCGCATTTCGCCGAGTCGCAAGGGCGGGTCGTAGGGACGGTCGGCGACATCGGCGGGTTCAGTTTCGGCGGAAAGCACCTGTCGGCGGGCACCGGCGGGGCGGTGCTGACGAACGACGAGGCGCTGTGGGGACGCGCCGTCCTGTTCCGCGACGGTGCACTCCCGCGCGACAACGGCCCGTTGCACGGGATGCCCTACGCCAACTACTTCCTGGCGCCCAACTACAAGATGGGCGACCTGATGGCGGCGGTGCTGCGCACGCAACTGGAGAAAGTGGACGGGTACATCGAGCGGAAGATCGCGACGGCCGAGGCGATCATCGACGGGCTGTCGGACATGGACGAGATCACGCCGCAGCGGGTGCGGCCCGGGGACCGGCATACGTATTGGGTGCTGGGCTTCACGCTGGATACGGACACGCTGGGGTGTTCGGCCTGGGACTTTGCCGAGGAGGTCGGCCGGGCGGGGGTGCCGCTGGGCGGGCCGTACGTCGGGTCGGGCCGCGAGGGCCCGCTGTACCGCAACCCCTTCCTGGCCGGGCCGCACGGCTATGGGAAGAGCAGGTTCCCCTTCGACTTCGAGCGCGAGACGCCGATGGACTACACGCAGGTGGTGTGCCCGCGCGGCGAGGACATCATGGGGCGCGGCGTGGCCTTGCAGATGACGCCGAACATCAGCGAGGCGGCGGTGGAGACCATCGTTTCGACGGTGAGGAAGACGACGGCTGCGTTCCTGGCGCGTCGCTAGGTTGGTTATGCAGGTGATGCTGACCTGCTAACGGGCTGGAGGGGGCGGCGTGCGGACGTTTGTGCATGAGTCGAGCGTGTGGTTGCCGCGGCCGTTGGATGAGGTGTTCGAGTTCTTCTCGGACGCTTCAAACCTGGAGGTGATTACGCCGCCGTGGTTGACGTTCAGCGTGGTGACGCCG
>DAOUJT010000072.1:0-5001 GCA_034422315.1 Chloroflexota bacterium
GCGACGCCGTCACCCGCGTCAAAGTCGTCGAGATCCTCCGCGCCCGCCAGCCCGACCTCGTCCTCGCTCCAGCCGCCCTGGGTAACGTCATGGACGCCAACGGCGCCTGGGACCTGGCCCGCGCCGCCATCGAAATGGCCACCGCGCGCAACGTCCTCTGTGAGGGTGACGCGCTGCCCCAACCTCCTGCCCTGCTGGCCTACGAACGCGCCTGGACCGCCGGTTTTGTCCCCACCGAGTTTGTCGACATCTCCGACACCCTTGAAGCGAAGCACAACGCCCTGGATGCCCACGTTTCGCTTGTGGCCTTGATGCGCGAGTCCCACGGGGTCGAACTCGGCGAAGCCGCCGAAATCGTGGCGGCCTACCGCGGCTTGCAGGCCGGCGTGGCCTTTGCCGAAGCCTTCCGCGGCGATCCGCGCGTCGGCCCCCTGCCAACCCGCCGGCTGCTGCCATAGCCGCCGGCCCCGCACCGGCGCCCGACGCGCCGGCCAACCTGCGGGCGCTCTTCGGACCACGCGGTCCGCTGGCCGAGCACCTTTCCGGCTACGAGCCCCGCGCCTGCCAGGTTCAGATGGCCGAGTTCGTCGACGGCGTCGTCGCCGAGGGCGGACGCGGCGTCGTGGAAGCCGACACCGGTACCGGCAAGACCCTTGCCTACCTCGTTCCGGTCTTGCGAGCCAAACACCGCGCCATCGTCAGCACCTCCACCAAGGCCCTCCAGGATCAGCTCTGGACCCACGACCTGCCGCTGGCCGCCCGCGTGGCCGGCGTCGCCCCTAAAACCGCCCTGCTCAAGGGCCGCGCCAACTACCTCTGCCTGCTTTCCCTGGACGAACAGACCCAATCTCCGGACCTCCTGCTCGGCGAACGACTGACCAGGGTCCGCGCCTGGGCCTCCACCACCGCCTCCGGCGACATGGCCGAGCTCGGCGCCGACGCAACCCCCGACGCCATGTCCAACCTCACCCGTGGCGTCGACACCTGCGAGGGCAATCTCTGCCCCTTCCACGGCGACTGCTGGGCCGAGAAGGCTCGCGCCCGCGCCGGCCAGGCCGACGTGGTCGTCACCAACCACCACCTCGTCTTCGCCGACGCCAAGCTCCGTGGCGCTGGAGGCGAGGCCGCCGGCATGCCCCTGCCGCCCGACGGCGTGCTGATCCTCGACGAGGCCCACACACTCGACGAAGCCGCCACCTCTTCCTTTTCCGCTCATCTCGACGACGGCCGCGCCGCCCGCATCATGAACGCTCCCCGCGTGCGCGACTCGCTGGGCCCGGAGCACACCCGCGCCATGTCAGCCGTCGTTGCCGCCAGCGCCCGCGCCTTCGCCGCGCTCAACCGAACCGTGGGGCTCAACCGCACCACCATCACCGACGAAATCGGCCCCGGCCTTAGCCTCGCCGAGTCGGCCCACACCCTCCTCGAAGCCTGCGAGGAGATTTCGGACCCGGACACCCGCGCCTGGGTCTCCCGCCGCATCCACGAACTGGCCGCCGACGCCGATCGCGTCTTCCGCCTGGACGATCCCGCCTGGGTCCACTTCGCTGAACGCGCCCGCGACGGCTCCCTTACCGCCCACGCCGCGCCCCTCGAAGTCGACCGCCTCATCCACGGCGCAACCCGTCACCGCCCCGCCGTCATCGCCTCCTCCGCCACCCTCACCGTCGACCGATCGTTCGCCTACCTCATCTCCCGCCTCGGCTTCGGCGGCGCCGCCGAACTCATCACCCACCCCGCCTTCAACTACCGCCGCCAGGCCCTCGTCTACGCTCCGGCCGACCTCCAGCCGCCCCCGACCGCCGGCGCCGCCGACGAGCCCTATCTCGCCGGCCTCGCCCACCGCCTCACAGAACTTGTGCAGGCCTCCGGCGGCGGCGCGTTCCTCCTCTTCACCAGTCGCCGCGCCATGAACGACGCCTGGCGCCGCACCCGCAACGCCTTTCCCTATCCCCGCTTTCGTCAGGGCGACGCCGCTCCCGCCGACCTCCTGCAGCGCTTTCGTGAAGCCAACAATGGCGTCCTCTTCGGCTTGCGGTCCTTTTGGGAAGGCGTCGACGTCCGCGGCGACGCCCTCCGCCTCGTCGTCATCGCCCGCCTGCCGTTCGCCGTTCCCGACGACCCCGTCGTCGCCGCACGTACCAACCACCTGCGCAGCCAGGGCGCCAACTGGTTCGCCGAGCTAGCTCTCCCGCGCGCCGCCCTCCTGCTCAAGCAGGGCTTTGGCCGCCTCATCCGCTCCACCAGCGATCGCGGCGTCGTCGCCGTCCTTGACAGCCGCCTGCGCCGCCGCCACTACGGCCAAACCATTCTCCGTTCCCTACCCCCGGCCCCAACCACCCACCGCCTCGACCACGTCCAGCACTTCTTCCGAGCGCAGGCCAGGGACGATGCGGAGCACTTCCGCAGGCAGAGCATTCGCTGATTGCTGGCCAGCGGCGCGCCGTCTGAGTCCGTGCTGAAGTGCGGTTGGAGGTACGTATCGCGCTAGGCTCTGTCAGTCAGCGTTGAAGACTGCCAGGAGCGAAGCATGAGCACGGCACGGTGCGAACGGCTGGAAGCAGAGGTCGCAGAACTGAGGGAAACCGTGAAGGCCCTAGCGGACCGAGTGACAGCGCTGGAACTTGACCGGTCCTACCGCGAGGGCTGGGAGTGGGGCATCAGCCTTGGCAGGCAAACGCCCGCCCGCGTGACCGGATCGTCAGCCGGCTCCGCTGCACTTCAGGGGCTGTCACGCTCCAGGTGAACCAGGGCCTTACGCTCGGATACTGACTCGCGCTGGCGAGCTTGGCCTGGTTACTGGGGCCTAGTGACACCCGCAGGAGCCCGCACAGCACCCGCCTCCGCCGCGCATGTACGCGTTGTTGGCCGTTTGCGCCCGGCTCGTCGAACCTGACGAAGACCGCCCCACCATCGCTGGCGCGTAATACACCTGCCGCACGAGGCTGCCGGCGCACACCGTACAAACCACCGGGCTGTCGTCTGTCATTGAGCGCCGAACGTCGAATACGTCTCCGCACGTCTCGCATTCATACGTGTACGCCGGCATGTGGCATTCCTTCGCAGACCGATTTGTCCCGCTGTGATTCTATCCGCTGTCTGGCGCCGGCGTTCTACCATGCCCCCGCTTGACTTCTGCTGAACCCTGCATGTCCCCCGACCTCACCGCCTACATCCGCGACGTCCCCGACTTCCCCAAGCCCGGCATCCTGTTCAAGGACATCACTCCGCTCCTGGGCGACCCAGCCGCCCTCAAGGCCGCCGTCCAGGCTCTCGCAGCCCCCTACCGCCATGCCAACCTCACGGCTGTCGCCGCCGTCGAATCCCGCGGTTTCATCTTCGCCTCCGCCGTCGCCTGCGTACTCGACTGCGGCTTCATCCCACTCCGCAAACCCGACAAGCTCCCCGCTGAGACCACCTCGGCCACCTACGAGCTCGAATACGGCGTCGACACCATCGAAGTCCACACCGACGCTATTCGTCCCGGTGACCGCGTGGCGATAATTGACGACCTGATCGCCACCGGCGGCACTGCCGTCGCCGCCGTCGAACTGGTCCAACGCCTCGGCGGTCACCTGGTCGGCTGTTCGTTCCTGATCGACCTGGCGTTTCTGGGCGGCGCCGCCCGCCTTGCAGCCCACCCCGTCCACACCGTCATCACCTACGACGGCGGCTGAGGCTCGGGCGTACCAGCCCGCTCGCTAGAGGACGGGCAGCGGATCCGGACGCGCCGCGTTCAGCTTCGTGATCTCCGACGCAACCCCTCGGGCTGCTTCAAAATAAGGCTGCGCCACCGCGTCGTTCATCCCCCGCGAAGCCACCGGCCGCCCGTTGTCCGAGGCAATCCGCACCTCCGGGTCCAGCGGAATCTCGCCCAGAAACGGCACGCCAAGTTCCTCCGCCGCCCGCCGCGCCCCGCCGTGGTCGAAGATCTCGAACCGCGCCCCGGTATCCGGGCTCACGAAGTACGACATGTTCTCGATCACGCCCAGCACCGGCACCCGCAGCTTCTCGAACATCGCAATCCCGCGCCGCACGTCCTGCAGCGCCACTTCCTGCGGTGTGCTCACGATCACCGCGCCCGAGAGCGGCAGCAGTTGTGACAACGACAACGGCGCGTCCCCCGTCCCCGGCGGCAGGTCCACGATCAGGTAATCCAACTCGCCCCAGGCCACGTCGTGCAGCAGCTGCCGCAGGGCCTGCGCCACCATCGGTCCCCGCCAGATCACCGCCTGTCCGGGATCGGTCAGGAAGCCCATCGACATCACCGGCACGCCAAACGCCGACAGCGGCTTGATCTTGTCGTTCTCCAGAACCGGCCGGCCGTCGATCCCCAGCATCCCGGGCACGTTCGGGCCGTAGATGTCGCCGTCCAGCAGCCCCACCTTCGCCCCAAGCTCGCGCAGCGCCACCGTCAGGTTCACGGCTACCGTGGACTTTCCGACGCCACCCTTGCCGCTCGCCACCGCCAGCGTGTTCTTGACACCGGCCAGGACATCGCCCTCCTGACCGAACCCCGTATTGGTCGAGACTTCCGCCGTCCAGGTGATCTCCACCGTGCTCGGCCACCTCAACCCGGCAATCGCCTCCCGCACCTCGCGCTCGAGCGCTTCTCGATGCGGCGACGCGGGCGAGGTCAACACCACCGTCAGCGACACGTCGTCGCCGTCCACGCGCACGTCCCGAACAAGTCGCGCCGCCACCAGCCCGCGCTGCAAATCCGGCTCAACCACGCGCGCCAGCGCCTGCGTGATTTCCGCGGCGCGATCCGGGGGTACCTGGGGTAGGGAAGTCATGGCAAAGCTAAGTAGCGAGTGGTAAATCGGCGCCGCGCACCTCGCGCGCCATCCTGGCCCCAAGGCTAGCACCGCTCCCCAACTAAACTAGCCCCCGGCACTCCACGAGAATCTCTACGTGAACAAAACCGCCGTCATCGGCTCGGGCAGCTGGGGCACCACCCTGGCCATCCTCGTCGCCGAAGCCCACGGCAGTTGCGCCCTC
>DAOUJT010000073.1:0-2302 GCA_034422315.1 Chloroflexota bacterium
CCGGTTTCCACCAGCAGCGGACGCGGCGCGATCAGCGCGCCCAGGTCGCCCATGTCCACGGCCTGCCACAGCCCGGGGACGAAGTTGCAGCCGCAGTTGTCGTTGATGTCCAGCAGCGAGTCGCGGTTCCCGTAGAAGTAGCCGCTCACCACCGCCGCGCATATCCGGTCGTCCATCGCGGCCAGCCACAGAGTTTGCAGGCCACCGCCGCTGAGTCCGGCGCACGCAATACGCTCGGGATCGCAGTCGCCACGCGTCAGCACGTAGTCCACCAGCCGCATCAGGTCCCAGGTCCACATGCCGGTCACCGTCTGGCCCAACGAGATGGCCGCGAAATTTAGTGGCGTGCAGGTCGACCGCATGAACGAGTCTTCGTCGTTCGCCTGCCCCACCGGCTCGCGCCGCTCTCCGAAGGCCCTGGCATCGGGCGCGAACACGATCAGCCCCGCCTGCGCAAAGCGCTCCGCGTAGGCGCCGTTGTACTTGTCGATGGCGTCGGCCACGGCCGGAATGTCGCGCCGACCCGCCGTCATGTTCTTGCCCCCGCTGCCGTGCCCATGCGGCGCGATGACCACCGGCCGCCGCTCGCCTGCCTTCAGGCCGTCCGGCAGCAGCGCGTACAAGGGCATCACCACGTCCGGCTCCGTATGGATTTCCATCCGCTGCCGCACGTACCCGTCGCACTGGACCGTCTCGGTAACCACCGGCTGCGGATCGGCCGGCCGCAGGCTGTCCATGCCCGTGATCGTGGACAAATGCCGCCGCGTCGCCCCCCGCCAGCCCTCGAAGGCCGCCTGGCTGCTGACATCCACCGGCATCCGCCGCGCCTCGCGGTCAAACCGCGCGTGCAACTCCGCATGCGCCGGAAAGAAGCGGGTGACCGTGGGAACGCGAGGTGTTGCCATGGCTCCGTACTTTAGGGCCGACCGCGTCGCCGTGCGAACTCGAATCGGCGTGCCAGACCCGGTCCGAACGCTGCAATCGGTCAGGAGCTACGCGAGCAGCACCTCGCTCCGCGCGCGATCTGCGTTCAACCGCCCCGTCAAGATCTCCAGCAGCATGTCCGCCAGCTCGTCCTGGTTGACGGGCGTTGCGGCCTGCACCTGCGCGGCCCATCGGGGTCGAATACCACTGGCCCCCGCCATTGCCCCGGCCACCGGACCGCCCATGGCGCCGATTGAGTCGGCGTCCCGCCCAAAATTCGCGGACATCAGCGCCACCTCGTTCGGGTCGCCGTCGGCCAGCAGCAGCAGCGCCAGCGCCACCGACGCGGACTCGCGCGGGTCCACCGCGTTGCTGTGGCCCTCTTCGGGTTGCTGCGGCCAGTCCCACAGATGGTCGGCGTAGTAGGCCGCGCGGAACTCGGCAAAGTCACCAGTCGACCGCGCCAGGCTCACCGCCGTATCGATGGCCGCCGGCACGTCGCTCTCGCTATCCAGGCTGCTGACCGCCGCTTCGATGACTGATTCGGCATCGGCGTTCGGATCGAACGCCGCGGCGGTGGCGGCGGCCATGGCCAGCGCGCCGTCCTGCGGCGAGCCGCGATGGATCAGGCTCGTCACCTCATACGCTTCCAGCACCGCCCGGCGCGGATCGCCCGCGTTGATGATGCCGATCGGCGAAATGCACATCGCGGTACTGTTGGAAATCATGTTGCCGATGCCCGCTTCCCGGGCCCTGACCCCGCCGATTGAAATCTTGTAAAAGGAACTGGCCACCGGCGGATAGAACTTGAACGGGTTCATCCGCTCGCGCCACACCTGCGCCCAGTCCGATGCCATCACGTTGCCGTTCGTCCGCGCAATCGCCTCGCACAACATGTGCTTCAGCGCCGAGTCGTCCGTCCCGGCCCCCGGCTGTAGACCGCGGTGCTCCTTCAGATCCGTGACTTCGCCGTGGCGCTGCTGGATGAACTGGTAGTGCAGCCCTTCAACCGGCCCGCCCATCGCATCGCCCAGCAGCCCGCCGGTCAGGCAGCCCAGGATCTTGTCGCGCAAATCGTTCATGGTCTCGTCCTCTCTGGTCCGACTGGTTTGGCCCGGCCGCCGCGTCCCGAACAATGGCCGCCGATCCGCCGACGTGCGTCGAGTGTATTGTGAGCCACCGAAACGCCGCTGCGTCGCCCCACCAAGGCCGGTCCAATGCTCGACTTCACCCGCTCCTTCATCACCTGGACCACCCATCCCAGAAAACCCCATCCGTATTACCGCTGGGATGGCGGTTTCGTCGGCGACCTTGGCGACGTCTACCGCGTGCGAATGCAGGTCGACTCGACCATGGACATCGTCAATCCTTCGGGATC
>DAOUJT010000074.1:0-6837 GCA_034422315.1 Chloroflexota bacterium
ATCGCAACTTTCCCGCACCCGGGCAGCGATGGCATCCCATGGTTCACCCGCGACTACGGTCCGCTGTATGTCAGCCCCTGGCGACACGAGGAAATCACCCTGGCAGCCGGCCAGTCACGCACGGTGGGCGCGCGTTTCGCGGCGCATGACGGATCCTGCGAGGAGGCGGACGTGGCCGGCCTTTATGCGCGATTCCTAGAGGAAATCGCCTAGGGCCGGTCCTCGATCGCCGGAGTCCAGAAGTCCGGCATCGGTCACCAGGCTGACGAGTGCGGCCGTCGCGGCAGCCTCCGCGTCAATAAACACGATCTCTTCAGCTATCTCTTCGATCACGGCTGGCGTGGTGGGGCTGGCCACGGCTACCAGGTCTCCCTCGTCCTGCAGCTCGCCGCCGGACAGATCCACCAGGTAGAAGGCGGTATTGCTGAGTCCGTGCAACTCAGACTCCTGCCCGGTCTTGATCAGCCCCACGCTGCGCGGCGAAGCCACGATGATTCGGTTGTGGCGGCCAGCATCCAGCGTGCTGAGCAGCATGTCCTGGCGGGCGAGCTGGCCGATGCGCGCAAGGTTGGCCAGGCGCTGCTCGCCGGAGTCCACGTACTCATTCACCGCGGCCGGGTCCATGTCGGCCTGCCGGAGTTCGGAAGGTTCGGGCAATCGCAGAAACCGCCAGAGCCCGGCGCTGGATGCCAGCGACGCCTCGCGCAGCGCCGTGCGTGCGGCGGCGGCATCGGCGCGCAGCCGGGCCTGCAGCAGTGACGAGCCGAAGCGCTCGCGAACAGCAACGTACAGGAACCCGATAGAGAGCAGCGCGCTGACGCGCGACTGCATGAGGCGAGTGCTCAGGGCTTTGCGCAAATTGCGGTCGTCGGCCTGGCGAATGGCCGCGACCAGCGCGCGCGCCTCCACGCCGTGAATGGACGAGACCCAGCCCGCGTAGTCCCGTAGATAGGTGCGATCCGCAATCAACGCTGCTTCAGTCGACTTCGGCCACATCAGCCAGCCTCCGCCGAGCCGCCGAACTCGCCCTCGTGCTGCTCGGTCTTCACACCATCAGAGACGCGCAGGCGATAGGTCCAGACGTCATCCAGCATCACGCGGCCCATGCCGTGCAGGAGTTCGGCCAGCTCGTCCAGCAGTGCCGCCGGCGGCTCGTCGCCCGGATCGAAGCCGATCATGGTCATGCCATCGGGCATCACGCTGGGCAAACCCAGGTCGATTTCGATCAGCCCGGTGGCGGCGGCAAAGCGGGTGATCCGCCACGACCAGAAGTGCTGCCGAATTGCCACGATGAAGGGCATGGCCGCCGTGTCGTAGCGCTCGGGATCCCACTCGATGGGGACGCCGTTGTAGCTGGACGGGAATTCTTCGACGTTCCAGACCGGGCCGGATTCGGGGCCGCTCACGTTGCTCCTCGAGACGCTCGTACTGAAGGCAAAGCCTACTCCAGTCTGTCCGATGTCGCGTACCCAGGCAGCGGTCCGTCGGCCAGTAGTGGTACCGGCGGCGAATTGGCCAGAATGGCCCGGATGCTGCCGCGTATGCCCGTCATTCTTCAATCAGACGAACGATCCGAACGACCCTGCCTGCCGGTTGACCCGCCGCCCGCGCCGTCGGGCGGCTGGGGGGTAGCGGAACTCCACTGCCACACCACGGCCAGCGACGGTGTCATTTCACCCGAAGAGTTGGTGACGATTGCCGAGCGTCTGGGTCTTGACGTGCTGGCCGTGACCGACCACGACACTATCGACGGAGCCCTCCGCGCGCGCGACCATGCCCTGGCCACGGGCGCACGCGTGGAGGTGATCGTTGGGATGGAAGTCACGACCCGCCGGCAGGATCACATCGTGGGTCTGTTTCTGGATCGCGCGCCGCAGATCTTCGGCTCGGTGCCGGACACGGTGGACGAGATTCAGGCGCAAGGCGGCTTGGCAATCGTGGCACATCCGTTTCTCGGACTGCCGTCATCAATCTCGGCAAAGCGGTTGCGTGAAGCGCTACAGCGCTGCCGCTTCGATGGGATTGAAGCCGAGAATCCCTACATGCGGCGGGGTGCGCGTGACCGGCTGTTGGGGTTCCTTGACGACCACGGCGACGAAGTGGGAGCGCCTATCGGCGCCAGCGACGCGCACTTTGGCGACCTGGCCAAGGCCGTCACCCTGTTCCAAGGGCGAAGCGCCGCCGACCTGCGTCGAGCTGTCGAGGCGAGGTCAACCGTGCCCGCGGTGGGTCGAGTCACGCACCCCAGACCCGGCCTGACCGCACACCTACGCAACCAGTACCGAAGCCTGCTGCGGCTACCGGTGATTCGGGCCGGCACGCTCTGGCGACAGTGGCGCGACGGCTGAGAACCTCGCCCGACGCCAACAGCCGCGATTCGAGCGCTAGACGGCGCCTTCGGCTGGTCGGGGTTTGGGATTGGGCGGGAGCTCCAAGTCGGGAGCTTCCTCCGACTCCCCGTCCATCGGTTCGGACTCGGGCATTGGCTTGGGAACGTCGGGGGGAGTCAGAGGCGCCCGGCCCTGATGCTGGTCGATAAGCAACGTGAATTCCTCGGCGTCCAGCGTTTCCACCTCAATCAGCCGTTCGGCCAGCTTGTCCAAGAGGTCGTGGTGACGCGAAAGGATGTCCATTGCGCGACGGTGAGCGTCGTCGATGAGGTGGGAAACCTCGTTGTCGATGTCCTCGGCAACGCGCTCGCTGTAGTTGCGCTGCTCCGCGATGTCGCGGCCGAGGAACACCAACTCCTCGCGACGGCCGAATGCGCGGGGACCAAGCTTGGGCGACATGCCGTACTGCGTGACCATGCGGCGCGCGGTCTCCGTGGCTTGCTGGATGTCGTTGCTGGGGCCGGTGGACATCTCGCCAAAGACCAGCACCTCCGCAGCATGGCCGCCCATGATCATGGCCAGCATGTCCTCGAAGAATGACTTGGTGTAGAGATGCCGGTCCTCCGGCGGCTGCAGGCGCGTGTAGCCGCCCATCTGACCGCGCGGCAGGATGGTGACCTTGTAGACCGGATCGGACCGCTTGAGCATGTGCGCCACCAGGGCGTGGCCAATCTCGTGATAGGCGGTCACGCGCTTCTCCTGGGCGCTCATCACGCGGCTCTTGCGCTGCGGCCCGGCGATCAGGCGGTCGATGGCCTCTTCGATCTCGAACATGCTCAGGACCGACCGATTGCGCCGCGCCGCAAGGATGGCGGCCTCGTTGAGCAGGTTCTTCAGGTCGGCGCCCGAGAAGCCGGGCGTTTGCTTGCCCACGGTTTCCAGGTCCACGTCGGGGTCGAGCGGCTTCTCACGGGCATGCACCCGGAGGATCGCTTCACGGCCGCGGATATCCGGTAGGTCCAGCGTGACCCGGCGGTCGAATCGGCCAGGCCGCAGCAGGGCGGGGTCAAGAACGTCCGGTCGGTTGGTGGCCGCCAGCACGATCACCGTCTGCTCAGTCTCGAATCCGTCCATTTCGACCAGGATCTGGTTGAGCGTCTGCTCGCGCTCGTCATGGCTGCCGCCCAAACCCGCGCCACGCTGGCGTCCGACGGCATCAATCTCATCCACGAACACCAGCGCGGGCGCGCTTTGCTTGGCCTTTTCGAACAGATCGCGCACGCGCGACGCCCCGACGCCCACGAACATCTCAACGAATTCCGACCCGCTGATGTTGAAGAACGGCACGCCGGCCTCACCAGCCACGGCCTTGGAGATATAGGTCTTGCCGGTGCCGGGCGGACCGACCAGCAACACGCCCTTGGGGATCTCGGCGCCGATCTTGGTGAACTTCTCGGGGTATTTCAGGAACTCAACGACCTCAGCCAATTCCTGCTTGGCTTCGTCAACTCCCTGCACATGCTTGAACGTGACCTTGGGACGGTTGGCGGTGACCATGCGGGCGCGACTGCGGCCGAAGCTGAGCGCCTGCGAGTTGGACCCTTGGGCCTGCCGCATCAGGAAAATGAGCAGCCCAATGAAGACCAGCAGCGGCAGCACCGACGTCAGGATGCTGATGATCGTGGGCGCGTTGCTGGGTTCGTCGAACTCGACCGTGACCTGCTCGCCCCCAATGTTGATCCCACGGTCGGCCAGTTCGCGTCCGATGTTGAAGTTGTCGTCCACAACGGAACTGATGGTGCGCCCGTCCACGTTGGCGATGACACGCGTGCCGCCAAGGCGAATCTGTGGGCGGCTTCCGCGCTCGGCGGCAGCCTGTACTTCCGCGAGCAGCGTGGAGATGGGCACGCTTTGTTCACGCGGAGTCGGGTTGAACATCACGAACAGCACGACCAGAATCGCCACGGCCAGCACGATGTACATGAAGCCGTTGCGGACGAGTCGGTTGTTCATGGAAGGGCAGCCTTTCGTCCCGAGGCAGAACGAGAAGGGCGCTGCGCCGCTCGAAAGTCGGCGATTATATCAGCGGCCCTATCGCGCCCTGACCCGCACCTCTGCTATGTATCGAGTGTACGAACGCCCGTGGGCGGTTCCGTAACGAAACCACCTGGCGCGTTCGCCTGAGGCACCGGCGCCCACACCATAGAGACGGCGAGGATGACGTGGGCATCGGGCGGGGGGTGGTGGTCGGCGTCAACCACGACTCCCGGGACGCAGACGGGCTGGTCGTTTACCGTGACCACGGGAGTGCCGTCGCGCAGCGCGACGGGCACCCGGCGACGTCGCAACAATCGGGCCAAGTCGTGTCGGCGCCCATCAACCGGCGATCTGAGGCGATCGCCAGGGCGCGGTGTCCGAACGGCCAATTCGGCGTCGGGTGGGGGAACCGCAAGAGTCTCGATGGAAGGCGAGTCCCACGCCTCATCAGCGGGCGCCAGGTAACGGAGTTTTAGCCGGCCAATCGGCAGATTCGTCTCCGAGGGAATCGATAGCTCGATCGACGCGGGCCAGGGCGGGTCACTGACTCGGTGGTCGTACAACGCAATCGCACGGTCCCGCACATAGGCCCAGCGTCCGCCAGGCAGTTGGATCCAGCGTCCGGCCGTGTTGTCGGCCAACGCCCGTTGCAGCGCTCGCCAGTGCGACTCGCCAAGTTGGCGAGTTGACCGTCCCTCGGCCCGCAGCGCGGCGTTCAGCACTTCACGCAGCGAGCCGGCAGGCACCGCGCGCCGATTCGGGGCCAGCGGCATTCGAACTCCCTGAGCAGAATTCACCATGGGCTCGGCTGCCGGCGCCGCCAGCGCACCCGCGCGCAGTAGTGCCTTGCGAACGCCCGGATAAATCTCGTCGAGCAAGGGAATCAACTCGTGGCGGATACGGTTGCGACGATAGGCGGGAGCCTCGTTGGCCGGATCGCGGTGCGTCGGCAGACATCGGATCGTCGCGTATGTCTCCACCTGGCTGCGCCACACCGTCAACAGCGGACGCAGCGTCCAGCCGTCATCCAGCCGCATGCCTTGAAGGGCTTCGGGTCCGCCGCCGCGAGCAAGGTTCATCAGGATGGTCTCCACTTGATCATCGGCCTGATGACCCGTGGCCACCCTGGCGATACCCAGTTGCGCGCCCGCTCGGCGCAGAAAGTCGTGCCGAAGACGGCGGGCGGCCATTTCGCGGGACTCACCCCGATCCGGTGTCGGCCGCGAGGCCCGCTCACTCGTAACCGCCACGCCTCTGGCGCGGCAGGCGGCGTGCACGTCCCGCGCCACGGCGGCACTGCCGTCGTGCCAGGCATGGTCGAAGTGCAGGACGTGGAGCGCGGGCCCCCCACGCTCACGGGCGGCCAGCAGCGCGTCCAACAGGACCATGGAGTCGGGTCCGCCAGACACGGCCACAGCCAGCAGATCACGCGCCGTCAGCCCGGCGGTTCGGACCGTTGCCCTGTAGACGGCGTCCCGCACCAGGCGCACCGCCTGCCGCGGAAGATCGCGACTAGCCGGTGCTCCCGAACCCACCGCGTGACGGGGCATCCGGCGTCTCCCGTTCGTCCCACGTAGCCACCGCGACGGATACGAACACTCCCTGGGCGATCCGCTCACCACGCTCCACGACCACCGGACGTTCCGTCGGGTTCCAGACGTCGATATGAATCTCGTCGTCCGGGCCGGCGTAGTCCTGGTCGACGATGCCGATACCGTTGGATAGCCGCAGGCCCGTGCGGTGGGGGGTGCTGCTACGCACCGCCACCAGCAACATGTAGCCGGGCGGAGTCGCGACAACGAGGTTTGACGGGATCCGGGCGGTACCGCCCGGCGCAACCTCGGTGGTTACACGCGTTGTGAAGTCGAACCCTACGGAGCCCTCGGTGGCGTACGCAGGTAGGGGGAGCGAGGGATCGACGCGAGTAATTGGTACACGCATAACGAGGCGAGTCTACGCCGTGCGTCGAAGGTCTAACCGCCGGTAAAAGCCTCCAGCCACGCGCCGATGTGGCCGAATCGAACTGGCGGCGGCGGGTCCGGTGGCGGCAGCTCCAGCGGTACCGGGGTAGGCAGCGGCCCGCCGCTCAGGTCATCCATGATGATGATCGCGCGGTCACCGGGATCGACCAGTCCCAGGTCACGCTTGGCGACTTCTCGCAAGGCGGGCAGCGACTCTGCGTAAGCCAGTCGTTCGCGGAGTGCCGTGTTCGATCGCTCAACACGCTCAATCTGCGTGTTCAGTTCCTCAATGCGCTCGTTGGCTGCCACGTAGGCGGGGGAGTTCGTGGTTTCGCGCACGACCACGGCGACAAGGACCAGTACTCCGACGAGGGCCAGAATCTGGCCTAGCAGCCGTGCGCGGTCGTTGGTTGGCGAAGTGGCCGGCGCCTGCATTATTCAACCGTCACCGACTTGGCGAGATTGCGTGGCTGGTCCACATCCACACCCAGCCAGACCGCGATGTGGTA
>DAOUJT010000075.1:0-13503 GCA_034422315.1 Chloroflexota bacterium
CTGGAGGCCATGGCCTGTGGAACGCCCGCCGTCACTTCGGACTGCACCGCGTTTCGCGAGACCGCCGCTGACGCCGCCCTACAGGCGACCGCCACGGACACGCGCGGATTGGCGGCAGCTGCGGCGCGGCTGCTGAAGGACGACGAGGTGCGCCGCGGCGCGCAGGCTGCCGGACTGGCGCTGGCTCAACGCTTTCGCTGGGACCGAACGGCGCGGGCGTTGGGCGAAATCTACGCCTCGGTGGCGGCCACGGAATGAGCGCCGCCCGTCCGCGCGGTATGTTTCGCCACCCCACGCCAAGGAAGTGAACGCCGCCCCATGGCTACCGGAACCATCGTGGTGACCGTGCACCGGCCACTGCGCGAGATGACTCTCAAGCCCGAGGACGAGGCCCGCCTGGACACGCTGGCCGCCCACGTGGTCAGCAACGACGGCGACGAACCCTGGACGCAAGACGACCTGATGGAGCACCTGGACCCCGACGTGCGGGCCGTCGTTACGGGCTGGGGCAGTCCCAAGCTCGACCTTGAGGCATTGGCCGCGGCGCCGAACCTGGAGATCGTGGCGCACGCCGCCGGGACCGTCCGGCCATACGTGGACGAGTCGGCCTGGGACCGCGGCATCCGAGTGACCCACGCGGCCGACGTGATAGCCGAGGCGGTGGCGGAGTACACCATCGGGGCCATCCTGCTGGGACTGCGCGGATACATCGGTCACCAGGAGACCCTTAGGGCCGGCGGCTGGAAACAATCCAGCGGCGGTTCGAACGTCGGCGGGCTGCTGGCCGAGCGGCGGGTCGGCGTGGTGGCCGCCAGCCTGGTGGGGCGCCGCGTGATTCCGTTGCTACGGGCCTTCACGCCCGACGTGGCGCTCTACGACCCGTTTGTGGACGAGCAGGGGGCCGCCGACCTGGGCGTGCAACTGGCTGACCTGGACACGCTGATGCGCACCAGCGACGTGGTGACCCTGCACGCGCCCATTCTTCCCGAGACCCACCACATGATTGGACGGCGGGAATTGGACCTGATGAAACCGGGGGCGCTGTTCGTCAACTGCGCGCGGGCCTGGCTGGTGAATCAGGACGCGCTGCTCGACGTTTTGGCCGCCGGGAAGATCGATGCGGTGCTGGACGTGTTCGACGAGGAGCCATTGCCGGCGGACTCGCCGTTCCGTGACCTGCCCAACGCGGTCCTGACGCCGCACATCGCGGGTTTCACGCTGGAAACGCGGGCGCGGCAGATGGGCCGGATGGTCGACGAAATCGCGCGCCACTTCGCCGGCGAGCCGCTGCGGCACGAGATTTCGCGCGAGCAAGTGGAGCGAATGGCCTAGCTCCGAGGAGGCGCCCGCTGGTGCTTGCAAGCCGGGCGGACGTCGTTGACATGCGCCATGCGCTAATACGGGACAGGGACCTCTTAAGCCGGCTTGCCATCGCCCTGCCAGCCGTGGTGGGTGCTGCCGTGGCGGGGTCGGCTGTTGCACTCCTCATCGGCGTGCTGCCCGACGGGTATGCGGTTTCCGCGCTGGCGATCCTGCTCTCGGCGCTCGCCCTGGCGCCCGGAGTACATGCGTTGATCAGCCGCGGCGACCTGTTCCAGCCGATCGTGCCGATCGGGCTGTTCTTCTTTCTCGACTTCGGTATGCGAACGCTGCTGGTGGAAGCGGGGAGTGAGCTGGCGGAACCGTTCATTTTCGTGAACATCAACGACTCGCGTGGGTCGGCGGTGGCTCTAGCCATATTGGCGCTGGCGCTGACGTACGCCGGCTACTACGCGCCCTGGTGGCGGCGCGCGGTTGGGCGGATACCGCAGATACCAATGGCCTTGCCCGCGCATGCGCCGTGGATGGTCCTGGGCCTGATCTATGCGGTCGGCGTGATCGCCCGCGGCGTGCTGCTGCTGGACCGGGGGGCCACGTTTGCCAGCCTCGATCTCCAGGACCGGCTGACCGACGACTTCAATGTGCTGCTCCAGCTAGGCGGCTTCAGCCAGTTCGCCGTGCTGCTGGCGGGCGTCTATTTGTTTCGACCGGAACGAGTACGGCTTGGCGTCGTAGCGGCGATGCTTGTGGTGATCGCGCCAATCGAGACGGTGTTCACGGTGGCCTTTGGGGCCAAGCACGTGTTCGCGTTTCTGCTCGTGGGCCTGGTGGGGCTTTACAACCACCGCGTTCGCCAGTTGGGCGGCTTGCGGTTCGCGCTGGCCGTTGCGGCGGTGGTGGTCGTGATGTTCGGCGTGGTGACGGTCTATCGGGATCGGATCCACCAGGGCGTGCTCGAGCGACCGACGGATGCGGCGAGCCTGGCGACCGCTCCCGTGGCGCTGGCCGGCGAACTGGTCCAGGCCGGGCCGAGCGAATTTCTGCACGCGGCGCTGCGGACGCTGGTGAACCGGCACACCTCGGGTGAAACCGTCGCTTCGATCGTGGCGTATGGCGACACGGTGGATCTGGAGATCACGGGCGCCGACCTGGCGCTGATTCCCGCCTATGCGTTCGTGCCGCGCGCGGTCTGGCCGGAAAAGCCCGCGCCGTTCTCGCCCCAGGTCAGCAGCGTCTTCCGAGGCGTGGAGGGCAATCGAACGTCGTTCGGCATGACCCACACCGGCGACCTGTACCTGCGCCATGGCCTGCCAGGCGTGGTGATCGGCAGCCTGATGCTCGGTCTGTTGTACCGGCTGCTTTACGGCTGGCTGGTGGACCGGCCGGGCGCAGCGGCGGTAGGGGCGGTGCTCTACCTGACCTTGTTCTGGCGGATCATCTTCGTGAACGCCGAGATCATTTCGGTGTACGTGCAGGCCATCAGGTCCCTGGTCGTCGGCCTGGGCTTGCTGGTGCTGGTCACCTACGCATCGCAGTTGATGGGCGGTGCTCGCGCTCAGCGCGGGCTATAGGCGCCTGTCAGTACCTCGTGCACGCCCTGCCAGACGCCCACGGAGCGGGCCGCGCGAGCCATGGCATCCAGCAGCGCGAAGGCCGCCAGGTCGGAACGTCCACGCGGGGACCGGGCAGCCAGACCACCAGCCCTGTGCAGCGGGGCGGCCGCGGTAACGATCTCCACCGCCGTCAGTACCGTGCGCGCCAGCGCCGCCGCCAGCAGATGGACGACGCCGTGACCCCGTCGGTTACGCCGACTGTAGGCGAAGTTTCGGCCGCGTCGGCGCTGCAGCGCCAGAAATCCGCCCCACGTCTTTGGCCGGTCATGCAGGACCTCGATCATCAGATCCTCGACTCGACGAAAGTCGGCTGCCATCACGCGCTCTCCAAATTCGGAGTCGTCGCCACGCGGCAGGTCCTCACGAAACGGGCCCACCGCCTGGAACACTTGAGAGCGAACCGAGAACGCCTGCGAACTGCGCTGTGGCTCGGGCTCAGCCATAGCCAACTCATGCTCGCTCTGCAGGTAGCGCGAAGGCGCCCGAGAGCGGTCGGCCACCCGGGATCCAACCAGCACGTAATCGGCCCCGGCGGCGTAGTGCCGGAGGATGCGGGCCGTGAAGTCGTCGGGCAGCGTCAGGTCGGCGTCCATGAACACGAGGATGTCGCCCGTCGCGATCCGCGCGCCGCTGTTGCGGGCGGCGGCAACACCGCGCGGCAGCGGGTGGCGAATCGTGCGCACCGGCCGGACACTGCCCACCCGGACGAGCCGTAGAAGCGTTCCATCCGACGATCCGTCATCCACGAGTACGAGCTCAACGTTTGGATGTGTCTGCCGGTCCATCGAATCGAGGATGCCCGCAACCCGATGAGCTTCGTTGTAGGCCGGAACGATGAATGACACCTGCGGACGTGCCGGGCCAACTGGTCTAGACGCCAGCACGCCGGGTCACCATGTCACGAGTCGATCCGCGCCACTACCGCGAGCGTGAACGCCGCCGCGCCGCTGCTGCGATAGTTCCAGAAGAAGACTTGGACGGCCTCAACGTGGGCTGGCAGTCGCAGCAACCGTGCTTGACGCCACCAGCCGTCCGGCAGACCGCCTTGCAGACCAAAGACCGCAATGTCGGCTCGTCCGGGCGCGCGTAGATACAGCCCGAAGTGCGGCTGGCCGCCGCCTACCCATACCTCGCTGGCGAACAGGTAGCACGCGCCGGGCGTAACCGGAATCCAGTCGCTGCGGAGACGAGATGTTCGGGCCGGTCCGTCCAGGTTGTCCATGACCAGAGAGGAAACCGGCTGGCCGTTCAGGTCCGCGAACCCGAGGTGCACGTCACCCGACGGGGCGTTGTCTTGCGCTGGCGACCGTGGATGCACGGCGTAGCCCAACGGCAGGCTTGCGCCGGTTGCGCCCCAGGTGAAGGCGCCGTTGGGCGCCAGGTTACGCAGGCGGCGCGAATCCGTTCCGGCGGGACGGCGGGCGGTGTCCAGCCAGCCCAGCTCCGCGCGTACCGACCCGCCTGTGGCAACGTCGTTACGCGAGAGCCGGACCTGCGTCAGGCGGCGCCCGTCGCCGCACGTGTCGCGGCGTTGATCGACCGGAAGCACGATGGTCGCCAGCGCGGGACCGTAGGGAGGGTCGGCCAGGCCCTGTACAAGCTCGTCCAGAAGCCGCAGGGCCGTGTCCGGCGCATTGACGCCGGCTCGTGCGACTGATTCGCGAATGAGCGCAAGCGCGCGCTGCGTATCACCGGTCCTCCTGGCCAGGATTGCTTCAAGGTGCAGCAGCACGCTCGACGTGCTGGCAGTCCCGCGCGGCGTGCCCCCAAGGGAACGAAGCGCGGCCAACTCGTCGGCCGCATCGTCGTAAGCGCCCCGACCAAGCGCTTTTGAAAGCCGAAAGTTGCTTGCGGCATCGCTGGCTGGGTCGACAGCAGCCGATGCCTCGAAGGCGGAAGCGGCCAGCCGGTCCGATCCGCGCAGCACGGCCAGATTTCCCACGTTGACGAATAGCGCGGATAGCCCGCAGCGAGCCGTGAAACCGAGGACTACTCCACTGAGAATCAGGGCCACGGCCAGCGCATGTCGGCGTCGCATCCGAGCCCAGCGCGACTCCAGGGCACCGAGCGGCGGCTGGTTCTCAGACACGCTCCGACGGATCCTGGGCCGTGGCCTCGGTTGAATGCGAGGCGCGTCCCCCGTACGCGTAGTCGCCGTAGTAGTCCGCGGTGACCCGGGGCCGCGCCGAGTTGACTACGGCACCCAGGAGCACGGCGTCGGTTTTGAGCAGCGCGTCCCGCGCTCGCAGCAGCGATCGAGGACGCGTGACCCCGGACTGCACGACCAGCATCCCGGTACCGCCAGTGGCCGCCAAGATGACCGGGTCCGACACGCCGAGCACGGGCGGACTGTCGATGATGACGATGTCCGCCAGTTCGCCAAGCTCGTCCAGCAACTCGCGCATCCCCGCCGAGGTCAGCAATTCGGCGGCGTTGGGCGGCGATGCGCCGGCCGGAAGAAGAAGCACGTTTGGGAACGTCGTAGATTGCAGCGCTTCTTGAGCGGCCGATTCCCGATTCACCAGCAGACTGGTCAGGCCGCGCGTATTGCGCAGGTCAAACAGCGTATGCAGATGTGGCCGCCGCAGATCGGCGTCCACCAGAACCACGCGCCGGTCCGACTGGCCGAAGGTCACAGCCAGATTTGCGGCCGTCGTCGACTTTCCCTCCCCCTGGCTGGCGCTGGTGATGAGCAGGCGCAGGGGTTGGCGCAGGCCCCAGAGATCGATGCTGGTTCGAATCTTCCGATAGGCCTCCGCCGCGGAGGGCGCAAGGTTGCCCGCGCTCGGTGTACCGGTTTCGCCACTATTCAGAACGCCCACGACACCGAGCGGGGCCAGCCCGAGTGCTTCCAAGTCGTCAGGCGATTTGACCGTGTCGTCCCGGTACTCCAGCACGGCTGCGATAGCCCCCGCGGCTAGCAGGCCGGCCAGCGCGCCCAGCACGGCGTTGACAATCGGGCGGGGAGCAATTGGGACGGTGGGTTGCGACGCGGGCTGCGCGATGCGGAGTACTTGCTCCGCACGCCCCGGCGGCAGGAAGGGCTGCTGTTGCTCAATGAAGACACGGGCAACCGCGTTGGCCAGGTCGCGCGCAAGTACTGGATCGGGGGTCTCGGCTCGGATCTCCAGCAACTGGGTCTGCGCGATGGCGATGCCGCTGAGCAGCTCGTCCAAATCGTCGAGACCGACGTCCAACTGGAGTTCCTCGGCAACCTGCTCCAGTACGACCCGTTGCGTGGCCATGCGGGCGTAGGTTTTGACGAGTTGCTGGCTGAGCAGGGCGTCGCTGTACGTGACGGTGCCCGGCGACGCGGACTGGTTGACGACGATGGTGGCGGTGGCGCGGTAGGTGGGGCTGACCAGTTGCGAGACGCCCCAGGCGGCGGACCCGCCGGCGGCCAGGCCGAGCAGCAGTATCCACCACCAGCGCACGACAACGGCCGACAGCCAGCGCGGCTCCACACCACAACCTTTCGGGAAGAGCTGCGCTCCGCCCGTCAGCTGCGGCTCGTGGTGAATGTACGTTGCGGCCGGACGGCCCGTGGGCCCGCGTCCGGCCGGCGGACAGGATACAAAGGCCGCGTTCAGCGCCGCGAGGTTCCGCCGGTTTGGATCAACTCAATGAGGAGACGACGGTCGCCACCGCTTGACGCATGGCGTGGGCGCCGACTACACCGTGAGCGGCGGTGCGCCCGCGTGCGACGAAAGGCAAGACGACATGACCCTCTGGACCGGCGATCTGAACTATGTGGCCGTGGTGGTGGCGGCGCTTATCCCCATGGCGCTCGGCATGTGGTGGTACGCACCAAAGTTCGGCCTGGGCGACATCTGGCTGGGGCTGGTCGGCATGACCCAGGAGGGCATCCAGGAGAGCGGTGGGTCCGGGTCCGCGATGGGACTGACGCTGATCGGCGCGCTGGTGCAGTCCTACGTGCTGGCCCTGCTGGTCAAGATGACCGGCGCGGCCGGGTTTGGCGAAGGCGCGGTCCTGGGCATCTGGTTGCTGGTCGGGATCGTGGCTACCACCAGCCTGGGCGTCTACGTCTTTGGCGGTCGCGGACTGCGCCTGTGGGCGTTCAACAACGCGTACCACCTGGTTGGACTGATTCTCATGACGGGGCTGCTGGCGGCCTGGTCGTAGTTGTCCGACGGGCGGCACCCCGAAGGTGCCGAATCGACACTGCCTGGAAACGGCGAAGATTGGAGAGTGGCCCAGCGCCAGCCCGCCGATGACTGACCGATTGCGATCGCTCCGCGACACAGCGCTCTACGGCCTGGCGCTGTTGGCGACCGGCCTGGTGGCGCTGATTCCCGCCGGACTCGTGGACGCCCTGGCCGCGCGCGTTGGCCGGCTGGTCTATCGACGCGCGGGTTCCCGCGCCGAGCGGCTGCGCGCCAACCTGCGCGTGGTCGTTGGGACCGATGCGCCGGACTCGCGGATCGAATCGCTGGCCGAGGGCGTGTATGCGGCTTACGGGCAGTACCTGGCGGAGTTTTTCACCATGCACTGGCCCGACCTGTGGGGTCGGCGGCGCCGGCTGGTCGTTGACGAGACGACGCTGCGGGAGGCCAAGCGCCGGGGAAATGGCGTGGTGCTCTTTGGCATCCACGCGGGCAACTGGGACCTGGCCGCCTCGGAGTGCGCGCGCCGCTACGGCGCCTTTCATAGCGCCGGCGAATCGGTGGAACCGGCCTGGCTGGGCCTGCTGACGAACCGGGTCAGGCGCGGGGCGGGCACGCGGCTCTACGATCCGATGAACGCGGCCCGTCCGTTGCTGCGAGCGTTGCGCAACGGCGACATCATCGGGCTCGTCGCCGACCGGCCGGTGGCAGGGCCGGGTGTGGACGTGGAGCTGTGCGGCCGGAAGGCTCGCCTGCCGGTCGGTCCGGTCTGGCTGGCTCTGCGCAACGGCGCGCCCATGCTCCCAACGGCCATCGAGCGGCAGCCCGACGGCACGGTCTTCGTCGAGTTCCTGGATCAAGTCGAACTTTCGGACCTCGAGCCCAACGCCGAGGGCATTGCCATCGGGGTGCAGCGCATGGCCGACGCACTGACGGTGCTGATTCGACGCGCGTACCCGAGTTGGTTCGCGCTCCAGGAAGTCTGGACGGACGAGGAGTAGCGGTTAGCCATCCGTCGGCCGCCGCGGGAACCACTTCACCCGCACCGGCCCCAGCGCGACGGCTTTAGGGTATGGTTGAAACATAACCAGCCACCGCGCGCAGCAGAAAAAGCAGTGCGCGCGAACATCGGAAACTGCGCGCCTATCGCCATGTTGAGCTTGCGTGCCTGATCCAGGGAGCACTTCCCATCGCTAGTTTCATTGACCTCGGAGTTCGCCAAGATCTCGCCGACGACCTCGAAGACCAGTCCATTACCGATCCCACACCAATCCAGGCCGCCTGCATCCCTCTCCTGATGGACGGACGTGACGTCGTGGGCCAGGCCCGCACCGGATCCGGCAAGACGCTGGCTTACGTGCTGCCGTTGCTGGAACGCATCGACGCCGACAGTCGAGAGCAGCAGGCCCTGGTGCTGGGGCCCACGCGCGAACTGGTGGAGCAGATTGCGTCGGTTACCGAGCCGCTGGCCGCCCGCCTGGGCATGCGCGTCGTCCGAATCCTGGGCGGCGTCAGCTATGGCCCGCAGCGCAAGGCCCTGGACGCCGGCGCGCAGATCGTGGTGGCCACGCCCGGCCGGGCGCTGGACCTGATTGAGAGCGGCAGCCTTCGCACCCAGTCCATCCGCGTTGTCGTGCTGGACGAAGCCGACCTGATGTTCGACATCGGCATGGCGCCGCAGGTGGAAGCCATCCTGCGCCACACCCCGGCGGACCGGCAGACCTCGCTGTTTTCAGCCACCGTGCCTGACTGGGTGCGGCGGATCACCGAGCGTCAGCTCAGCGATCCCGAGTGGGTCGAGTTGGACACCGAGCCCGACGAGCGGCCCGACATCGACCACGAAGTCTGGATTGTGCCGGAGGTCGAGCGCCTCGCCGCCGTCCAGCACATCCTGGACGAATCGCGCGGCACGCCCACGATCGTCTTTGGACGAACCCGGCGCCAGGTGTCGCGGCTCGGCGCGCGGCTGAAGAGTACCGGCATACGCGTCGACTCGATTCAGGGCGCCATGGCGCAGCCGGCGCGCAGCCGCGTGATCGACCGCTTGCGCAGTTCTCGCATCGACGTGCTGGTCGCCACCAACGTGGCCGCGCGCGGGCTGGACATTGCCGGCCTGGGGCAGGTGATCAATTACGACGTGCCGGAAGACCCAAACCTCTTCACCCACCGCACCGGCCGCACGGGCCGCATGGGTGGACTGGGCCGCTCGATCACGCTGGTCAGCGGCGCGGACCTGGGCGCCCTGAATGCCATTGAACGCATCCTGGGCGGCAAGCTGGTCAGGCGAACCTGGCGAGACATTCAAGGCGACAACGGCTCAACCAATGGCCAGACGACCCGTGACCTGGCCGCCGCCGCGACGGTCGGCGCGGGTGGACTCAAGGTGCTGCCCGGCGAAAGCCTCAGCGCCAATCGCCGCGCCAGCCCACCGCCGGCAGACCGTGAGCGGACCCCGTCGGCCAACGGTGAGTCGGAAAGGCCGCGTCGCCGCAACCGGCGCCGGCGTCGACGAGCGGTGGCCGCTTCTCAGTAGAGCCGCGAGGCAGGACATAGCGGCGGACCGGGGCAACCTACAATCCGGGCTCACCGCCAAGCTTGAGACCTCGCTATGTCTGACACTCTTCGCGTTGGCCTGATCGCCGAGCCGGCCGGCTGGCACCTCGACGGCCTGATCAACGTTTGCGCCGAGCATCCCGAAGTTGGCGAAGTCGCCGTCGCCGACCAGACCGGCCAGGTCGCCGGCGTCTTTCGACCCATAACCGGATCCTCGCCCGATCCCCACTGGCAGGCCCGCGCCCACGAGCCGGGATCCGGTCCGCCGCCGGGCTGGACGAAGTATGGGCGCGAAGTCAACACCGCGGCCATCCTTGGCGACAAGCTGGCGGCCAGCTTTACCGACCATCGCCGGTTGCTGGATGAATACAAGCCGGACGCCGTGCTGGTGACGATGGAACCCCGCAAGATGCCGCCGGTGCTGATCGACTGCCTTGAAGCCGGCGTGCACGTGTTTCACGAGAAGCCGGCTTGCGGACGCATCGAGGATTACCGGCGCGTTGTCGAAGTCGCGAACGGCTCATCGGCCCACCTCTGCGTCGCCTTCAACATGCGCGGCCTGGCCGCCGTTCGCGAGGCTCGGCAGGTCGTGCAAAGCGGCGCGCTGGGGCGGCTGTTCGGGATGCAGGTGCACTACGTGGCCGAGCATCCGCGCACCTGGCTCTGGGAGGAACTGGGCGACGGCTGGATGTACGACCGCGACCGCGGCGGCGGGCACCTGATCTTCCTGGGCTGTCACTACCTGGACCTGATGCGCTACATCACCGGCGCCAACGTGCGCCAGGTGGCCGGGTTCGCCGACAACGTGGGCGGCGAACCCATCAACGCCGAGGACGCCTACGCCATCAGCCTGCGATTCGACAACGGCATGGTCGGCACCTTCACCGGCGGCTTCATGACACCGTCCTCGCAAAAGCACGACGGCCTGCAGATCTGGGGCAGCCGCGGCTGGCTGCGCTTCAACCCCGAGTCCGACGACGGCTTCGAGTGGTTCACGCGCGAAGGCACCGGCGTCACCGCGCCCGAACGCCGCCTCAGCTTCACTGACACCGGCGTGAGCGGCGGATTCGACCAGTTCAAGCACGAGTTCTTCCAGGCCTGCCTGGGCAACGGCGAACCACCCATCAGCGCTGACGACGGCCTCTGGATGCACGAAACCGCCTGGGCGGCCCGGAGGGCTTCCGATACGGGGCAGACGCAGACGGTCAGCCTGGGAGGCAAGTAGCGCCCTCTTCGTGCCGGCTCCTGGTTTGGGCGGCTGGGCAGACTAGCTCCCGACCCTTTGTCCTTGACGCTAATAGCGTCACGCGCTACTATCCCAAGTGATTGGGAGTTTCCGGGACAAGGACACGGAGGCGGTTGCCCGGCGGCGGCACGTCCGCAAGTTCTCCCGGGACATCCAACGTCGCGCTCAACGAAAGCTGATGATCTTGAACAACGCCGCGAGCCTGAACGATCTGCGCGTACCGCCAGGAAACCGTTTGGAAGCGCTTGCTGGTGACCGGACGGGGCAATACAGCATTCGCGTCAACGATCAGTGGCGCATCTGCTTTGTCTGGGAAGGCGGCGACGCCTATGCGGTGGAAATCGTGGACTATCACGGAGGGTGAAATGGCGGATGTAACGAGCTTGCGGATTTCAAGTGTTTCGCCACGTCCAGCCAAGCTTCCTCCCATCCACCCGGGCGAGATCCTGAACGAGGAGTTTCTGCGGCCGCTCAATCTCAGCCAGTACCGGCTGGCCAAGGCCATAGGTGTCGATCCCCGCAGGATTCACGCGATCGTGCATGGCCAGCGAGCCATCACGGCTGAGACGGCGTTGCTGCTCGCGCGCTTTTTCGGGAACTCGGCCGCGTTCTGGATGGGCTTGCAGAGCCAGTACGACCTGGAGACCGCCGAAGATCGACTGGCCCACAGGCTGGAGGCGGTGACGGCGTACGCGAGCGGATAGGTTTTCACGTCCCGTCATTCAGGTTGATCAGTACACGCCAGAGGGATCGGCCGGACGGAGGCTCCGCAATGTCCGGGGTTCGCTCACTCCCAGTCCCAGGCATCCTCTTCGAAGTCTGTGGGCGGCGCTCCATCAAGTAAGCGGTGGTCGCCTCGAGTTCGTAATCGCTCCGCCGCATCAGCCCAGCCGGCCCGCGGTGGTGACCCGCCTTCGATCAGAATCCCCGACGTGACGACCCGCAACTGAACCTCGTCTCCGAGCCGCGCCTTTTCGATGAACGGCTCTGGGATGAGAACGCCTCGCGCCTCTCCTATCCGTACGATCCTCGTCCTCATTGACAGGCGGCCAAGCGGTCAGGCGGGCTGGTAGCGGCGAACGCTGATGTCGCCGGCTCGGGCGCGCATCTGCGCGGCGTCGTACCACGCCTGCATTTGCAGCAGCAGGTCCATGCGCACGTCAAATGCCTTCTCGATGCGCAGCGCCATTTCCGGCGAGAGCGAGGCGCGTCCGTTCAGCAGGTCAGAAAGCGTCGCCCGCCGCACGCTAAGGATCTCGGCTGCCTTCGTCACGCTGAGTCCCAATTCCTCGATGACCTCCGTGCGGACAAAGTCGCCGGGGTGCGCGGAGGTCATGTTCGCGCGCATTCGACTGGCGGTCATTGGCGAGAGTTCTCCAGGTTCGGTGCTGGGGCGGCAGGGACGACGTCAGAATGCCTCAGGCAAATAATCAGTTCGTCGCCCGGCGGTATTCGTAGGTTGCCGCGCCCACCAGCACCGCGGTGGTTGCCAGCAGGATCCAGATGCCGGGCAGGATGCTGTCCCAGACCCAGCCTTCGATGATGACGGCGCGCACGGCGACCATGATGTACTCGATGGGGTTCAGGCCCACGGCCACCTGGAACCAACCGGTCAGCAGGTCGCGCGGCATGAAGGCCGAGGTCAGGAACGCCAGCGGCATGAAGAGCAGCCAGCTGTTGACCGTCACCTGCACGCTGCGGGTGCGCATGGCCACGATCAGCCCCACGCAGCCCATCGCCACGCCCAGCAGCGTGGTGCCGACGATGACGCCGAGGATGCCAAGGACTCCGCCCTCGAAGCGGACGCCGATGGCGGTGGCCACCAGGATGATCGCCAGCACCTGCGCCATGGCCCGCGTGCCGCCGATCAGCAGCGTGCCCAGCAGGATCGAGAAGCGGTTCACCGGCGACAGCAGCAGCTTGTCCACGTAGCCCGACATCATGTCCGTCAGCAGCACCATGGCCATGTCGCTGCCGCTGAAGACCACCGCCATCACGATCACCATGGCGGCCAGGAAGGCCTGGTAGTCGTCGGCCGGGAACCCTGGCAGCGCCGTGATGCCGCGCAGCGGTTCGCCGAAGAACAGGAACATGAAGGCCGACGACAGCACCGCCGCCACGATCATCCAGGGCTGCGCCAGCCAGGTTTTCAGGTTGCGGACGTAGATGAAATAGCTCTCGCGCAAGATCAGCATTGGCATTACCTCCGGTTCACGCCCATCCACTGGCTCCACACGCGGTCTTCGGCGTCGCCGTCGGCGTCGGAGTCGCGAATCTGGCGGCCGGTGTGTTGCAGGAAGACGTCGTCCAGCGATGGGCGGGTGATGGACAGGTTGGCGATGGACAGGTCGGCTTCAGCAAACGCGCTCATGATGGCGGGCGCGGCGGCGCCGCCGTCGCTCACGGTGGCGGTCAGGCCATCCTCCGCAATGTCCGCTTGCCGGACTCCCGGCAGGTCGCGCACGGCCGCCAGGGCAGCGTCCAGGCTGCCGTCGGCAGGAGTGTGCGAGTCAAAAGCCACGTGGACGATGTCGCCGCCCACGCCGGCTTTCAGTTCCGCCGGCGAACCTTCCGCGACCAGGCGGCCGTGGTCGATGATCGCCAGCCGACGGCAGAGCCGGTCGGCCTCGTCCATGTGCTGCGTGGT
>DAOUJT010000076.1:0-12188 GCA_034422315.1 Chloroflexota bacterium
GGCGGCGGCGTGCGCGCCTCCGGCGCGCGCGACGAACTGATCGAACTGGCCGAAGCCCTCGACATCCCGGTCATAACCTCACTGAACGCCAAGGAGACCTTCCCGGCCGACCACCCGCTCGCGGTCGGCGTATCCGGCACCTACTCCCGCGAATGTGCCAATCGGGTCTTCGCCGAAGTCGATCTCGCCTTCTTCGTCGGCAGCCACAAGGGCGAGCAGATCACCAACATCTGGAAGCTCCCGCGACCCGGCGCCCGCATCGTCCAACTTGACATAAACGCAGCCGAGCTCGGGCGCTCCTTCCCCATCAACGTCGGCCTCCTCGCCGACGCCCGCGCCGGACTCCGCAAGCTCCTGGATCAGGTTAAAGCCGATTCGATAACACCCCCGGCGTCACGAGATCCTTGGGTCCAACGCGTCCAGTCCCTCGTCCGCACGTGGAAAGCCCAGGTCGACCCGCTCGTCACCTCGGATCAGATCCCCATGCGCCCCGAGCGCCTCTGCGGCGAACTCACCCGCCTGCTGCCGTCAGACGCGATCCTGCTATCCGACACCGGCCACGCCGGCATCTGGACCGGCACCATGATCGATCTGACCTCGCCCGGCCAGAGCTTCATCCGCTGCGCCGGTTCGCTGGGCTGGGGCCTGCCCGCCGCCATCGGCGCCAGGTGCGCCGCGCCGGACCGCCCCGTCGTCTGCTTCACCGGCGACGGCGGCATGTGGTACCACCTCACTGAGCTCGACACCGCCGCCCGCTACGGCATCCGCACCGTGACCGTCGTCAACAACAACGCCTCGCTCAACCAGGAACAGGCCCTCAACGAACGCATCTACGGCGGCGCAACCCCCGGCTCCGACCGGCTCTGGAAACTCAACGACGCCGACTTCGCCGCCATTGCCGAGACTATGGGCTGCGAAGGCATCACCGTCACCCGGCCGTCCGAAATGGAAGGGGCCTTGGACCGCGCCCTGTCCTCGGACCGGGCCGCCGTCATCGACGTCAAGACCGACATCGCCGGCATCGCGCCACGCGCGTGGGACTGACCGGCCGTCCTCATCGCCGGTGCCCGCACTGAGAGAACGACCGGCGTTTCGTTGCCGGAAACCCTGAACACGTCACCAGGTCCAGGTGGACACATCCAGGCAAAAACTGGACACATTCGCCCTAAAACCGGACACATCGGTCCGAAAAGTGGACACATCCGCCCGAAAAGTGGACACATCGGCCCGAAAACTGAACACATCGCCCGTGATTCGGTGAACACCTGCCTGAGCGGCGAGTCGTGACGCTCGCTGGACCCGTCGGTACCCCGCTCGTCCTTGCCCTGCGTTATCCGTCAGAGTACACTGGGACTGATGGTCCCAGCCTTCCTGTCCCCCGAATGCCCGCCGCTCCGTCCGCCCCTGCTTCTCGTAGCGAACCTGTTCAGCCGTCCCGTCGCGCTGTCCTGCCGTCCTCGCCGGAGGGACCGCCATGGCAATCCCTTCGAGAAGCCGCCGTTCCTTCCCCTCTCTTCGGAGACCTTCGCAAAACGCCCCCTGCCGTCGAAGCTGCGGCCCCTCTTGCTCCCTCTCCTCGGGGAGAGGGTTGGAGCCTGCCCCGGACGCGATCCGGGGGTGAGGGGTCTTCCGCGCAACCACTTCATGGTCGTGCAAGGGTCTCCCCACGCCTCACCCCGCCCCGCGAACGACCCCGGAATTCAGAGTTTCGCCAAAAAATCCGCCAAAACGCTCTCTCGCCAGCCCGACCCCTTAAGGGGTCGGGCTGGCGAGAGAGCGTTCCCCCCTTCACCCCCACGCCGCCGCTGCGCTGCCGAGTGGATCGATGACCCAAAGGAGGCCCGAAGTGGCTGAAGGCATCCACGTCGTCCTGGTCGTCAACGATGAAGCCGCCCACTGGCAGGGCTACCGCGACCGCCTGGCCGCCAACGACGGCGCTGAATCCGTCTCCGTGGCCGTTCCAGCGGGTGAGCGCCGCGACTCCATCCTCGCCGCGCTCGGCGACAAGGTCCGCACGGTCGCCGAGGATCCCGCCGAACTCCTCGCCGCCGAATCCCCCCAACTGGCCGTCATCACCGTCCCGCCGCTTGATTCACCACCGATCATCGACGCGGCGCTCGACGCCGGAGCCCACGTCCTTGCCGAGAAACCGGCCAGCGTCTCGGACACGGCCCTTGAACTGCTCGCCCGCAAAGCGGTCCAGCGCGACCGCCACCTCATGCTCGCCTTCGCCGGCAGCCAGCAACCCGCCGTCCGCGACGCCGCCCGCATCATTCGCGACGAGGGCCGCCTGGGCGCTCTCTACGGCGTTACCGCCCACTACATCGCCGACCAGGCCCGCATCCGCGACGTCGAGCAACTCCAGCGCCGCACCGGCTCGTCCAACACCTGGTTCTTCGAGAAACGGGTTGGCGGCGGTGGCCACCTGTCCTGGCTCGGCATCCATTTCGTCGACATGCTCCACGTCGTCACCGGCCACGACGTTGTGGAAGTCAGCGCCATGACCAACGTGGCCGGCGGCCAGCCCATCGACGTCGAGGATTCCGCGGTCCTTACCCTCCGCTACGACAACGGCATGCTCGCCTCGCTCACCTCGGCCTACTACCTGGACCAGCACGACGTCGCCGACGACAAGCAGGCCCTCTTCAAGGTCTGGGGCGAGAACGGCTGGCTCCAGATCGACCCGCACGAGGGCACGCCGCTCACCTGCTACAGCAACCTGCCCGCCTACGCCGACCAGCCCCGCGAACGCATCGACTACGACTCCGACTTCATCACCGGTTACGACACCCTCATGTACGAAGCGCTCCGCGCCGCGGCCGGCCTCGGCGACCCGCCCACCTCAACGCTCGACGCCCTTCAGGCCCTGCGCGTCGTCCACGCCGCCTACCGCTCCGCCGCCAGCGGCCGCGCCCAGCCCGTACCCGCCCGCGGCCAATGGGCGCTCCCATGACCGCAATTCCCACCCTTGAAACCGACGTCCTGGTCTGCGGCGCCGGTATCGCCGGCCTCACCGCCGCCCGCACCGCCCAGGAAGCCGGCGCCCGAGTAGTCGTCCTCGAAAAGGGCCCCGAAACCGGCGGCTCGTCCGCCGTCTCCGCCGGCATCGTCTGGACTGCCCGTGACCTCGCGGGCTGGCTATCCGTCCAGCCCGGCGGCGACCCCACCCTCGGCAAGGCCCTGGTCACGACCTATCCGGAAGCAATCCAGTGGCTTCGCACCCAGGACGTTCGCCTGGATCCGTTTGAGTTCGGCGAAAGCGGCTGGAACCCGCCATTCCCCTATGTGGCCTTCCAGCTCGAGCGCCGCGATGACGGCCGTTCCAATCCGCGCGCCGCCATGGATCGACTCACCGCCAACATCGCCGACGCCGGCGGCCGCATCTTCACCGAAACCGCCATCCGCGAGTTCCACCAGGACGCCGCCGGACGCGTCACCGGTGCCGAGGCCCGCGGACCCAACGGCCGCCTCCGCATAACCGCCAAAGCCACGGTCATGGCCACCGGCGGCTTCCAGGGCAGCCCCGAACTCCGCGCTCGCTACTTCGGCCCCAACAGCGATCGCATGATCCTGCGCGCCAACCCCTACAGCACCGGCGAGGCCTTCCAGGCCGCCCAGGCCGTCGGCGCCGGGACCGCGGGGCCCTTCGGCCGCTTCTACGGCCATCGGGTCGTCGCCCCGCCGGCTGTCGTGGACTTCCCCTCATTCCCACGCGTCCACCTCGGCGGCGCGCTGCCGGGCGCGATCCTCGTCAACCTCCGCGGCGAACGCTATGTCGACGATTCCGAGAGCGACGAAGTCAGCGTCCACGCCCTCCCCCACCAACCCGAGGCGCTCGGCTTCATGATCTACAGCGAATCCGACGCCGCCACGGACGTCGGCTCGGCGGCACTCGATACCGTCAGGTCCGTCGGCACCGAAATCCTCGAGGCGCCCTCACTTGATTCACTGGCCGAGCAAATGGCCGCCCGCTGGGGCGTCGCCCGCGCCCCCCTGCTCGACACTCTTGCCGCCTACAACGCCGCGGCTGCCGCCGTCGATCCAACCATGCTCCCCATTCCCCGCGCCGACGATCTCCATCCCCTGACCCAACCGCCCTTCTACGCCATCCGCTTCCTACCCGGCATCACCGTGACCTACGGCGGCGTGCGCATCGATGCATTCGCCCAGGTGCTGGACTCCACCGGTCGCCCGCTCAGCGGCCTCTACGCCGCCGGCGCGGACGCTGGCGGCATCTACACCCGCGGCTACGCGGGCGGTCTCTCGATGGGCCTCGCCTTCGGCCGCATCGCCGGCCACGAAGCGGCAGCCAGCGCCTTATCGCCTTAGTCGATTACCTCCGCCATAACCCGCATGAAGTTCTCGCCGGCGATCGCGTCCACCTCGCGCCCGCTGTAGCCCCGTGCCTCCAGCGCCGACAGGAACTGCCCCGTCTCGTGGGCGCCGGCAAAGCCCTCCACAACGTCTTCGAGAAACTCAAAGTCCGTCCCGATCCCAACGTGCTCGTAGCCCGCCAGGTTCACCATGTAGTCCACCACGTCCACCAGCGCATCCAGCCCAACCGTTGGGAATCTCTGGTAAAGCGGCTGCGCCACCCCCGTGCGAACGCCAGCCTCCGCCGCGAACGGGTCCAGCCGGCCCGACCTCACGTCATCCAGCAGCTTCATCCCCCGCTCACGCTCCGAGGCATTGATTCCCGGCCCCTCACCGCGCCCATGCTGGCACTCGATGTCCACAAACGCCGACGAGCAGTGAATCCCCACCACGCCCCCGACGTCCGCGATCCTGCGAATGTGCTCGTCCGTCAGGTTTCGCTGAATCGGGCTGATCGCCTTCGGATTCGAGTGCGAAGCCACGATCGGATCGGAACTCTCCTCCAGCACGTGATCGATAGCGCTCATCGACGCGTGCGAGACATCAATCAGGATCCCCAGCCCATTCAGCTCGTGAACCACCTCCCGCCCAAACTCCGTCAAACCGCTCGGCACGCGCTGCTCGCTATCACAGTCGATCCACGTCTGCGGCGCCGCATGCACCAGCCCCGTCACCCGCAGACCCAGCTCGTGATACGCCCGCAGCATCGCCAGGTCCTCGCCCATCAGCAGATTCTCGGTGTGCAGCAGCACCGCGATCCTCCCCGCGTCCACTGTGCGTCGCACACCCTCGGTCGACGTAACAAGCTCCAGGTCCCCGGACCCCTCGCACAACCGCCGCACCGCGTCGAACCCCCGCAGCAACCGCTGCACGCCCGACGCCCCCTCAAAGAAGGTCCGCCGGAACAGCGCCGTGCTCGGATGCTGAACGGCCTGAAACGCCGGCGTCGGATCCACCGTGAACTCCCCCGGTGCCCCTTCCGACAGCCAGATGCAGTTCACCCCGCCCCGCTTCAGCTTCGGAACATCCACCTGCCGCCCCGGCACATCCGCCATCGGCGCCCGGTACTCGATCCGCTCCGCCGTAAAGTCCCGCTGCATGTGCAAGTGAGCAAGCAAAGTCAATCGGCCGCCGGACTTGTCTGACATAGCTTCCCGATCAGCGGAGCGTGCTAAGGCAGTACAGGCTACTCCCGCGCGGCCCAGCGGCAAGGCGTCAGTGCTGACTCGGGAACTCGCACCGCTGCGCCCCCGCTGTTCAGTCGCGCAGCAGTCCGGCCGACGACCTCACCGCGCGACAGGCAGGATCTCCGCCAGCGACACGTACGTACCCTCCCCGAACGCTTGGGCAATTCGAACCGTGAGCGTCGTAACAACGTCGCTGGGCATATCGACCACATTCTCAATATCCGGACGCAGCGGTTGCTGCCGTACCCACTCGGGTTTCCCGCTTCCGCTGTCGATCGCGATCTCGACCCGCCGGGGCCACGCGTCCAGCGGCTCGTCGCTCGCGTTGTAGAACACCACGCGCTCCAGCGCCCGCGGCGGATTCAGCCGGATCGTGATGTCCTGCGGCAAACCAGAGTCCGAGGATCTCCACGCCGGCGTCGTCCCATCGACCACGCTGTCGATAAGCAGTGACACCGGATGCCCATCCGCCTCGCTCGTGACCGATGCGATGCTCCCGCCTTTCGACCCAATGCCGAAGACTTTGTTCAATGACGGGTCGTCGATGATTCGCGACTCATGTTCGGCGCCCACAAACCGCTGCTCAACGAAGCCGTAGCCGATCACTGCGGCCGGCAAGGCCAGCGTGAGAGCCAGCGTTAACAGTGGAATCGGAGCCGTCCCGCGCTCACGTCTGTGAACGCTCAGAAGTATCGTGGGACTGAGCAGCAGAACCACTATCAGCACCACCGGCGTGTCCAGAATGCTGTCCACGCCGTGCGCCCGCAGCACCACGTATGTGATCGACAAGGCCAGCGCCGCCGGTATCAGGATGAAGGGCCGGCCAAGCACCGCAAACGAGATTCGCTCGACCGGGAAGATCACCAAGACGAGAAAAGCAAGGATGAACCCCGCGAACGCCGGCGCGGGATTCCGTATGTCGATCGACCAGACAACCAGCCAGGTCAGAGCCAGGACGAATGAAGCCAGGGGAGCCGAACTCCCCGGCGGCCGCGCCCGGTCGAGCGAAACCGGATCCTGCTCTATCGAGCGCCCCACGGCATAACGCCGCGGACGGTACATGCCGCTGCGCGGTGGACGGGTTGAGGACGACCGTCGCGACTCGCCCGTCATCTGAAGCGCAGCCCCTCGACCCGGCAGTTAAATTGAGTCGCCAAGCGTAGCGAAGCCCGGTACGCGGCTTCGATTTCCCGGTATACCTCATGAGCGAACAGAGCACCGAGTCGACAACTCCCGGTCGTCGGGAGCTTCCCGTCGACCTGCCCGCTCGCGAGTCCGGAAGCATTCCGCTTCCCACCGACTTCGGTCTCGATTCGTTCATCGACGCAGTGGCTGCCGCCGAGTCGGACGACGCGGGCGCCAATCCACACACCGCCGCCGAAGGCGTACGCGCCGCGCTTCGAACCTGGATCCTCGGCTTTGAAACCGACGCCGCAACCATCCGCCAGCGGCAAGACGTCATTCGAACGTTCTGGGATCGGCCCGCACTCGCAGATGTGGTCGAAGACCTGGACATCGCCCCGTACGACCTCGACCAGGAAGCACGCGGCGGCTACCAGTACGCCCTTGAGCGCTTCGAGTCATACGCATCGGCTGTCACCCGGTTGTGCGCGGCGCTCGACGGTTCCACGTCCGCCTGGCTGGCCGACATCCGTGACGCGCTCGATCACTCGGCCGCGACTGTTTCCAGCGTGACGCGCAAGCTCAACCCTCGCCTGTCGCTCGAGGTACGCCTCACTGGCCGCGTACGCATCTCCAAGCGCGAGACCCTGCTGGGCGGGTCCACCCAGCAGGGTCGACTCGGCTACATCTACGCGCTGGTCAACGAGTCAACCGGCGAATCCGTCGAGCGCCGTACGCCCGGCGGCTTTGGCGTTGGCGACGTGCTCAACCCGTGGGATCCGGCCCCCCAGCGGCGATCCGCGTTCGAATACCAGCTGGACAGCGAGGTGTTTCAGCAACTCAACCGCGTTGTCAAGGAATCGATCTTCACGCGCGCATACGACCTGACCGGCGTCATCGGCGTGGAAGAAGCGGCCGGCGCCGCCAGGGGCACCGTCTTCTTCAAGCGCCACTCGCGCGAGCCCCTGCTAAAAGTCCTGGCCAACAACGTCCTGGGCTTCATTCCCGGAGCGCCGGGCCTCGGCTTCGTCTGGGAGAGCTTCAAGCCGTCGGCCGGTGAAGGAACGCTCTACCTCGAAGTCTCGGCCGAGCCCACCGGCGCCATGCAGGACGAGAACACCCTGTTCCGCATCCTGGAAAAGGCCAGGTCCGATCACAACCTGTTCTACCTCCGCCAGTTCGCTCCGGCCATCAGCCGGTTCGAAAAGCTCCTGGTCACGCTCAAAGCCGTCGCCACCGCCGTGCGCTTCTTTCGCGACCTCGCGGCTCGCGGAGTCCCCGCAACATTTCCCACGGTGGTCGATCCTGCTTCGGAGAATTCGACCCACATCCAGGGCCTGGTTCCGCCTGAACTGGCTGTGCTGTCCGATCGCGACAGCGTCCCGAACGATGTTGAATTCTCACCCGAGCAACCCACCGTTCTGATCACCGGCGCCAACAACAACGGCAAGACCACTTATCTCGACTCAATCGGCATCTCCCAGGCGCTCTTCCAGGCTGGACTCCCGGTGCTGGCTACCGAGGCCGCGCTTGAGCCGCGCGACAACATCCTCTCCCACTTCATCCGTCCCGGCGACGTGCAAATCGGCGAATCCACCTTCGCCCACGAATGCTCCCGCGCAGTCCGTTTCGTCGAGCAGCTCACCGACCGCAGCCTGGCCTTGTGCGACGAACTGTTCCGCGGCACCTCGCCGCAGGACGGCGTGGCGGTTTCTGAAGTGGCCCTGCGCTCCTTCATCCGCTCAGGCGCCGCCGTGTTTTTCGTCACCCACTATCACGGCCTCGTCGAGCGCCTCAGGGGCGAGCGCCAGCTGCGATTCTTTGCCTGCAAACTCGATCACTCCGTCAAGCCCCCGCGCTACACCTATCGGATGCACCCCGGAGTCTCAACCGAGTCCGACGGCCTGCTCGTCGCCGCCCAACACGGCTTTAGCGCCGAAAGCCTCGATCGAATCCTGGCCTTCAAGGCCTCAAGGAGCGAGATTCCCGAATCGGACTGACGCCTCGCCCTGATCAGGCCCGCCGCAGAACCGGTGACAGGGTCAGCACAACCAGGCTCGCAACCATCACCACCACGCCTGCCCCGCCAATCGCCCAGCGCACCCCAACCGCTTCACCCACCGCCCCCATCGCCAGGTGCCCCACCCAGCCGAAGCCGATGGCGAATATCCAGCCCCCCACCACGCGGCCCCGCATGCCGTCGGGCACCGTCGTCTGCAGCAGCGTCAATTGGATCGCGTCAAACGCCGCCGCCATCGCCCCCACTACCGTCACCAGCGTGATCGCCACCGCCAGGCTCGGACTCAGCGCAACCCCCACCAGCCCAAGCCCGTACACCAGCGTCACGCTGAGCAGCAGCCGGCCCTTCTGTCGGAAATCCCCCAGCAGCGACAGCGCCACGGCGCCGGCCACGGCCCCCATGCCCGCGGCGAATTGCAGCGTCCCCAGCCCAGCCTCCGTGACCTGCAACTCCTCCCGCGCCATCGCCGGCATCACCGACTGGTAAGCAAACCCGAAAATCTCAACCGCAATAGCCATCAACAGCAGCGTCGCCACCACCGGCATCCCGGCCATCAGCTTCATGCCGTCCGCGGTTTCGCGGAAGACCGAACGCAGCGGTGTCTGTTGGTCGCGGCCGGCGGCCCGCACATTAGGCGCCAGCAGCACAATCGCTCCGCCGATCAACACCAGCACGGCGGCCCCCGTCAGCGCCGCCGGAATCCCCAGCAGTTCGGCCGTCACCCCGCTGGCCAGTGCCCCAATGGCCCCCACCGCCAGGCTGCCCACCGCGTGCAGCGAAATCGCGTTCATCCGAACGTCCCGCGGCACCAGGTCCGTAATCAATCCCTGCCTGGCCGGCATGTCGAACGAGTTCACCACGCCGTTAATCGCCACCAGCAGGAAAATCGGCCATGGATTCGAGAACCCCGCCAGGGCCACCAGCGCCATCAGCAACATCACAGCCGCCCGCACCAGCGCGGTAATGGGCAGCAGCCGGGTTCGTGAAAACCGGTCCGCCACCGCGCCGCCCAGCGGCGCGGCAATGATTCCGGGCGCGCTGCGCATCGCAAACGTCGCCGCCGACAGCAGCACCGACTCAGTTTCCACCAGCACCAGCCAGCCCACCGCCAGCCGTGACGCCCACGTGCCAAGCTGCGTGAAGTTCGAGCTGACCCACAGCACGCGGTAGCCCGGGAAGGCAAAAGCCGTCAACCCGCGCGACATTCTCACGGGAGCTCCGTCAACTCCTTTTGGACACCGTCCGCAATCCGGCTATGGTCAAGGGTTGAGCGACGCCGGTCCAAATCGCCCAGCGCCAGCCAGCCGGTGGGACTGCCGCGTCGGACCCTAGCGAAGGTAAACGCCGCGGTGAACTCGCAACGTCATCCCACTCGTCAGCAGTTGGAAGCCGGACTCGACCACATCCGCCAGTCACCCGCGGACGCTGGCCCCCTGCGCATGATCGTCCGACGGCCCGCCGTCGACCAGCGTGAGATTGCGGCGGCCGGCCACCTCGACGTCGACGCCGGCCTGCTCGGCGACAGCTGGCGCACCCGCGGCAGCCCCCGCACCCCCGATGGCGGCCCCAACCCCGCCGCCCAGGTCACCATCATCAACGCCCGCCTCATCGCCCTGCTCGCCCGAACCGAGGACCGCTGGCCCCTCGCCGGCGATCAACTCGTCATCGACCTCGACATGAGCGAAGCCAACCTCCCGCCCGGAACCCAACTCGCCATCGGCTCAGCCGTCATCGAGATTTCCGAAGAACCCCACACCGGCTGCGCCAAATTCGCCCAACGCTTCGGTCACGACGCCCTTCGCTTCATCAGCACCCCGCAAGGCCAAGCCCTCCGCCTCCGCGGCGTCAACACCCGCGTCATCCAATCCGGCCCCATCCGAGTCGGCCACCAGGCAACCAGGCTCCGGCCCTAAACCCACCGTCTCCCGGCCCCCTCCCGTTCAGGTGAGCCGCCCCGGTCCCCTTACCCTCTTCTCCACATTCTTCTCTCACTCCTCACTTCTCTCCCCTCACTCCTCGCCTCATTCCCTCACTCCTCGCCAAGCAAGTGCCGCAAATCCACCGGCACCGGAATCCCTTCGCTCCAGACAATCCCCCCAAGGCACAACCCCTGCAGCGGCCCGATCATCGGACGCAGCCGCGTCGAAGGCTGCCCAAACGGCCGCAGCGCGTGCGTAATAAACCAGCGGTCCTGCTCATCGCTGAACACACTCGCCCCGTGCCACGGCCCCAGCACCGTCCACTCGCCAAAGTGATATGGGTCATCCCCGCTCGCGTACTGCGTCCCCCAGAAGTTCATCACAAAGATGTAGTACCGGCCGTCCCGCTCAAACACCCGCGGCACCTCAAACCCCGAGGGACCTTGAAACTCGTTCTCGATCCGCTGAAACGTCATCAGCGGCCCCCGGTCCTCCCAATGCACCAGGTCCTCCGACTCCGCCAGCGCCAGGCACGAATCCCCCCAGCGGTTCTGGCACACGAAATACATCAGAATGCGGTCCTCATAGCGGATCAGCCACGGGTCCTTGCACTCCAGCACCCCGTCCTCCGTCCACCCCGACCACTCCCGCAGCGGAATAAACACCGGCGAGCCGTCCCCCGGCACCTTCTCCCAGTGCCACAGATCGTCCGAGACCGCCAGCGCAAACCGCCGGCTCGCCTCCGGCCGCGGTTGGCACGCGTAGATCATGTACCAGCGCCCCTCGTGCTCAATCACGCTCGCCTCGCTCACCTCCGCGTGATCGCACTCCCCCGGCCCGCCCTGCAGCAACACTGGCTTCTGCTTCGTCCACACCACCAGGTCGTCCGACGTCGCGTGCCGCTTCTCGAGATTTTGACGGCCCGGCCACGCCCCATAAAACAGGTGCCAGCAATCCGGCCCCCGCACAATCGTGTGCGGATTCACCGTATCCTGCCCCGCCCCATACACCTCCTTCATCGCACTGCGCTGAGCCAATATCGCCCGCCGCCGCTCCGCAACCGTCCCCTCCATCGCCCCACCTCCCTCGCCTGACCCTCACTCAATTCACCCCGCGAGCTTAAACCCACCCCATACGTGATGAGACTCCGTGGAGTCATTCGAAACGGCCTGTCGAACCACACTCGCAGCAACCAGGCAACCCAGGCAGCACCCTCCTACTCACGTCGTTCTCCTTGACTCTTGCTCCACTCCCACTCCCGTCTCAATACGCTTTACTCACTCCTTCTCACTGATATCGTCGTCTCTCAATTGGCAATTGGGTGAGGGGCCGTCCCTTGATCGCAGCGGTCCAATCGGTCCGCCTTCGGGGACGTGCTCGACTGCGCCACCTCCGCGTCCTGCTAATCGCGTTCGCCGCCGCCCTCGCCTTCGCCACCCCCGCTCTCGCCCAGTGGCCCGTCGCCTGCGTTGACCTCAACGACATCGTCGAAGCCCACCTCGGCAACCACGGCAACGTCGGCATCTACCAGCGCACATTCGATGCTGGTGCCGAAGCCGCCTGCCA
>DAOUJT010000077.1:0-11428 GCA_034422315.1 Chloroflexota bacterium
GACCTGGCCTGGGCGGATTCCGGGCCGTACCAGTCGGCAATAACGGCGGTCGTGCCTTCTCTCCATTTCTGAAACTCCCGCGACCCCACCACCCGCTCCGGCGACCGCCACGCCAGTTCCTTCAGTCGCGGCACGGCCTCCAACGCCCTGGTCAGCTGCTCGAATGAATCCGAGTTAGTCGACATCGCCTCCGCCCAACGTCATCGACCGAACGCCGGCACTAAATCCACGGATTCGTCGGATCCTCCAGCGGCAACGCAATCGGCCGCCCTTCCAAATGCGACCGGTACGCCCCCACCAGCATCTCCACCCCGATCAGCGCGTCCTGCCCCGTGCAACTCGTCGGCTTGACCTCGCCCCCGTGAATCAGCCGCACCAGTTCGCACCCGTGCAGGTGGTTGCTCCAGGTCATCGTGTCCACCCCGTCCGGCGCCCACGGCTCCTCGGCCGCGATCTCTTCCCAGCCCACCTCACCGTCCGCCGGAAACACGTCCCCGCGCGGCAACAGGTGAAACTGCCCCCGCGGCTGGTTGCGCAACGTCACCAGCGCGTGCTGGTAATAGCAGTCCGCGCCCAGCCGGTCCGAGCCGTACGACCCGTCACCCACCGGCACTGATTCGAAGGTTCCAATCACGCCACCGGGAAAGAGATACGTGGCCGAAATACGGTCGCCGGCAATCGGCCCGGCCCCATTCTCGGTGTGGCCGACCGCATCGGCTCGCGTCGCCGGCCGCCCGTCCTGCAACACCAGCCCCGACACCTGCACCGGCGCCTCGCCCACCAGGTACAGCATCGCGTCGAACACGTGCGGCGCGTGAATCATCGACTCTTCCACCCCCACCCGGTGGTCGCCCTTGTCCATCGCGCGAATCCGCGTTAGCGGCCCCCACTCGCCCGCCTCGCCGCGCGCCCGGATGGTCTGCATTCCCGGATGCTCGCGGCTGCGGTGCGCCAGGATCACGTGCGTGCCTGCCGCCTCGGCCGCGGCCATGACCGCCCGCGCCTGGTCCGCCCACGGCGCCAGCGGCTTCTCCACGTACAGGCCCTTGGCCCCGGCCTCGATGGCCGCCAGCGATTCCTCGACCCGCCCGTCGTCGTACCAGTGCCGCGCGATGGCCACGATGTCCGGCCGCTCCCGCTCCAGCATCTCGCGGTAGTCGGCGTACGTCCGCTCCGCCCCGCAGGCCGCCGCCAGTTCGTCGCGACCCTCGTCCACCGGATCCGCCAGCGCCACCATCCGCACGTCCGGATTGGCCTGCCATGCCCGATGCAGCCCATGCCCGGCCCCGCCGAGATCGGTATTCGCAATCGTCACCGCGCGCAATGCAGACATCGGCAGCTACTTCCGGGACTCGCAAGCCGACGGGAGTCTACTGGCTAGCGACGATCGCCTATTGAATCGACCGGTACCGCCACACCGCCAGCGGCACGAACACCGCCATGATTCCCGCCATCCAGGCCAGCGCCTTCACCAGCGGATCCCAGAAGTCCGTGCCCAGCGCCAGCCCGCGCATCGCGTTGACCGTGTGCGTCACCGGGCTGTTTTCCGCGACGACTTTCAGCCAGTCGGGCATCGTCTCCACCGGCACGAATACCGAACTCACGAACACCAGCGGAAACAGCCACACGAACGACGCCACCTGCGCCGTCTCCGCCCGCCTGACGCTGGTGCCGATGGCCGCCGAAATCCAGCAGAACGTCTGACCGAACAGCACCGCCACGAGCGGCATCGCAATCGCTCCGGCCACGGTCCCGTGGTACCGGAACCCGATCAGGAATCCAACACCCAGCATCAACCCGACCACAAACACATTCCGCGTCGTGTCCGCCAGGATTCGTCCCGCCACCACCGCCGACCGCGCCATCGGCAGCGTGCGATAGCGATCGATCATCCCGCTAGTCACGTCCACCGCCAGACCCACCCCGGTCTGAGTCGACCCGAACAGCACCGACTGCGCCAGGATCCCCGGCAGCAGGAAGTCGATGTAATCCACCGGTCCCGTCTGGATCGCCCCGCCGAACACGTACGCGAACAGCAGCACGAACATCACCGGCTGGATCGTCGAAAACACCAGCAGGTCCGGCTGTCGCCGGTAGGCCAGCATGTTGCGCTTCCACAGTTGCAGGATGTCGCCCGGCGCATGACGCGCCTCCATCCGCAGCGCGTCCATCGAAACCACCATCAGACCGCTCCCGTGGGCGCGTCGGCCGGCTCGCTCTCGGCCCGGTGCCCGGTCAATGACAAGAACACTTCATCCAGCGTCGGCTGCCGCAACCCGATGTCGGCAATCGCCACCTCGGTCTCGTCCAGCCGCCGCACCACCCCGGCCAACCGCGCCGGCCCGTTGGATACCGCCACCGATACCGTGCCCGTGGCCTCTTCCACCGTCGGCGGCCCGTCGCCCTCCGCCTCCAGCACCTCCCGCACCTGATCCAGCGCCGCCAGGTCGCTCACCCGCACCGTCAGGTGCTCGCCGCCCGACCGGGCCTTCAGGTCCGCCGCCGTGCCTTGGGCGATGATGCGCCCGTGGTCGATCACCACGATCTCGTCCGCCAGTTGATCCGCCTCTTCCAGGTACTGCGTCGTCAGCAGCACCGTCGTGCCGGTCGCCACCAACTCGCGAATCACCGTCCACAGTTCCAGCCGCGCCTGCGGGTCCAGCCCGGTGGTCGGCTCGTCCAGGAACAGCACCTCCGGATCGGCCACCAGGCTTGCCGCCAGGTCCAGCCGCCGCCGCATCCCGCCGGAGTAGGTCCGGGCCGCACGGTCCGCCGCCTCAGTCAGATCGAACCGAGCCAGCAGCTCGCCCGCCCGCGACGCGGCCGTCGCCCGTCCCATGTGGTACAGGTTCGCCACCATCTCCAGGTTCTCGCGGCCCGTCAGGGTGTCGTCGATCGCCGCCGACTGCCCCGCCAGCCCGATCAGCGGACGCACCCGTGTCCGCTCCCGCCGCACGTCATAGCCGGCCACCGTCGCCGAACCCTCGTCCGGATCCAGCAACGTCGTCAGCACCCGCACCAGCGTGGTCTTGCCCGCCCCGTTGGGCCCCAGCAGTCCCAGCACCGTACCCGCGTCAATCTCCAGGCTCACCCCGGCCAGCGCCTGCACGTCCCCAAACGACTTGTGAACGTCGCGCACGACCACGATCGGCGTGCTGCCGTTAGAAAGGTCGGCCATCAGCTCCGAATCTCCAATCCGGCCCGGCACGCCGGCTCTCGGACGCAACCCGGCAATCGTCGCACGCACCGAAGCGCCGGAAAGGTTGCTTTCTCACGGTCCGCTGGGGACCGGGTTTCCCGGCCTGGGCTACCGCCGCCGCTTCCGCACCTGCACGACAACCTGCCCGTCCCGCACCTTCACGGGAAACATCCGCGCCCGCACCTTCTCGTCGTAAAGGGCCTCACCCGACCGAATATCGAACTCCCAGTTGTGAAACGGACAGCGCAGAATCTCGCCCTCCCGCTCAAACTCCCAGTACCCCACCTGGTCCGACACCGGATGCGGCCGGATCCGCCCCCGGCACAGCGGCCCGCCCCGGTGCGGACAGTGATTCAGCATCGCGTACAACTCGCCGCCCACATTGAACACCGTCACCCCATACCCCAGCGCCCCCCGAACCTCGCACCGCTCCCCCGGCGGCAATTCAGCTACCGGGCAAACAACAATCTCGTCAGATGTCGCAGGCATCACGCCACTCGATCCAACAAGCTCGCCCGCACGCCGTGCAACGTCAGCCGGCCGCTACAACCGGAACGCCGCCCGCGCCGTCTCCCCAAAAATGTTCGCCCGCATCTCCGCCGGAAAATCCGGCGCCACCGACGTCGGCGAGTCCCAGTCCCAGTGCGGGAAATCGCTCGCGTACACCAGCGTCTCGTCCGCCCGCGCCTGCTCCAGGAACCAGTGCAGATCCTCGCGTGACCCGGGCTGCTCCATCGGCTGCGTGCCCACCCGGATGTGATCGCGGAAATACTCGCTCGGCAGCCGCTTCACCCACGGCGTGTAGTCCCGCACCGCCTTCCAGTCCGCGTCAAAGTGGTTCAGCAGACCCGGAATCCACCACGTATCCACTTCCACGAACACCCACTTGAGCGTAGGGAACTTCTCAAACACTCCCTCGCAGATCAGGCTCGCCGTATGCGCCTGCGCGATCTGCGGTCGCGCCATCCGCATCTCCAGGTAATACGTCGGGAAGCCCGCGGCCGTCGGCGGATTCGTCTGCCCCCGTCCCTCGCCGCCGAAATGCGTCACGATCGTCAACCCGTACCGCTCCGCCGCCTCGTATATGGGGTGATAGATCCGGTTCCCGTACGGGTGACGTCCGCCCGCCGGCAGCATCACGCCCACCACCGCCGGGTGATCGCCCAGTCGCTCGATCTCCTCCACCGCCAGCACCGGGTCGTTCGGCCCCACCGCCAGCGTCGCGCGGAACCGCGGGTCCTTCGCCACCCAGTGATCCATCGTCCAGTCGTTATGCGCCCGGCAGATTGCCGCCGCGTAATCCAGGTTCGTCATCCCCACCGTCGGGTACACCATCTGCCCCGTCAGAATCGCCACGTCGAACCCATACGGATCCAGGTGCTCCTTGACCGTGAACTCCGCAAAGTCCGTGTGCTCGTCCACGTCGTGATCGGTCCGGTAGCCGTGCGAGTTCGGCATGTTCGTCCAGCCGCCGTTCGGAAACATGGACCCGAAGTCCTTGATTTCCTGCACGTACTGCCGCGGCAGATAGGGAAAGATCTCGTCGATCTTGTGCCACAGGTGGTGGCAATCGCAGTCCACCAGGTACGGCGCGACTTTGCGATAGGTGGGCGCCCGCTCGGCGGGGCGGGGCAGGGAGTCTACGGCCGCCATGACTCGACTCCAGCGCAATCCTCAGCGCAACCCCGATGGTATCCCACCCACCGTCAGCTGCCGACGCTCGGCAATAGCCGGACCTGCGCGCCTCTATCCGTGCACCGTTGCGTCAGCCGTGCTTCCGCAGCGTGTAACCGATCCCGGGCTTCGTAACCAGGTAGCGCGGGGCGTTCGGATCCCGCTCGATCTTCTCCCGCAGCCGCCCCACGTACACCCGCGCCAGGTGCCGGTCCCCCGCGTACTCCGGCCCCCAGACCTCCTCCACCAGCTGAGCAGGCGTGAACACCCGATCCCGGTTCCGCGCCAGGAACCGCAGCAATCGAAACTCCGAGGCGCTCAACCTCACCGGCCGCCCCGCCACCCGCACCTCCGCCGCCGCAAAGTCCACGGTCAGCCCGTCCGACGCAAACGGCGGCCACGCCCCCGCCGACGCCCGCCACAACACCGCCCGCAGCCGTGCCAGCAGTTGATCCAGGTCAAACGGCTTCGGCAGGTAATCGTCCGCCCCCGCCTCCAGCGCCCGCGCAATCCCCTCGTCGTCCTCAGCCCGCGTCATCGCAACCACCGGCGCCTCACTCACCTCGCGCAACTGCCTCAATACGCCCAGCGCCTCCACGTCCGGCAAGGCCAGATCAAGCAACACCACATCCACCGTGGCTTCGGCTGCCTCATGCAGACCGCTCGCTCCGGTCCCCGCAAACACCGCCCGGCAGTCGCACACCTCCAGGTCCGCGCGCAGCTGCCGCACGTACCGCAGGTCATCCTCGATCGCCAGCACCAGCGGACGTTCGTGACTGCCCGTCATTCAGTGTCCCTTCGTCCGCGCACGGCGTGCCCATCCACGGCCGCGCATGGTGCGACACCCCGCCGCAGCCCGTACACCCGCCCAGTGACACGTTCGCCAAAGTACGACCCCGAAGCATAGGATTATGTCCACTTGCCTCATGAGGCTCCCACCAGATGGCCAGCAACCAATCCGACTACCCCGTCCAATTCTCCGTCGACTACCCCCAGCAGCCCCTCAACCGCCTCACCACCCTCTTCCGGCTCATCATGGTCATCCCCATCCTCATCGTCGCCGCCTTAATTCCAGGCTTCGTCAACAGCGGCCAGGCCAGCGGCACAGACCAGATTGCAATCTATGCACCGATCGTCTGGCTGCCGCTCGTCCTCATCCTGGTATTCCGCCACAAGTACCCTCGCTGGTGGTTCGACTGGAACCTGGAACTCAGCCGCTTCGTCTACCGCATCGAGGTCTACGTCCTGGCCCTGCGCGACGAGTACCCCTCAACCGACGAACACCAGGCCGTCCACCTCGACATCGACTACCCCAACGCCGAAACCGACCTCAACCGCTGGCTCCCCCTCATCAAGTGGTTCCTGGCCATCCCCCATTACATCGTCCTGGTCATCCTCTCCATCCTCGCCTTCATCGCCGTCGTGCTCGGCTGGATCATGGTCGTCATCACCGCCGAGTACCCCCGCGCCCTCTTTGACTTCATCGTCGGCGTCATCCGTTATGGTGCCCGCGTCCAGGCCTACGCCTTCCTCCTCGTCACCGACCGCTACCCACCCTTCAGCATCAACCCCTAAAGCGCATACACCCCGTCGGGAGCGGCGTCCCGTCCTGGGACCCGCCCCCGGCCGGCGGTTGACCCGTAAGTCGAAACTTCGGCCTGGGAGTATCCTCGCCCTGGCAGCCCACATTTCCGAGGCCCCGCATGGTCGGCACCCCGTCCGACTACCCCGTCCAGTTCTCCGTCGACTACCCCCAGCAGCCCCTCAACCGCCTCACCACCCTTTTTCGCTGGATCCTCATCCTTCCCGTGCTACTGCTCGGCCTGCTCGTGTCCACGTACACCACCGTCCCCCTCGTCTTCATGCTCCTGTTCCGCCGCAAATACCCCCGCTGGTGGTTCGACTGGAACCTCGAACTCTGGCGCTTCAACGCCCGCATCCAGGCCTACGCCCTCGCCCTGCGCGACGAATACCCCGCCACCGACGACCACCAGGCCGTCCATCTGGAAGTCGACTACCCCGACGCCGATGACCTCAACCGCTTCCTACCCCTCATCAAGTGGCTGCTCGCCATCCCCCACTACCTCGTCCTCACCGTCCTCAACGTCCTGGCCCTTATCGCCGGCGCGCTCGGCTGGCTCATGGTCGTCATTACCGCCCAGTACCCCCGCGCCCTCTTCGACTTCATGATCGGCGTCGGCCGCTACGCCTCCCGCGTCCAGGCCTACACCACCATCCTCGTCACCGACCGCTACCCACCCTTCCGCCTCGACCCCTAGCGCTCGTCGCAGGTGCCCCCTGGCCAGGTCGGGAACCGGAGCCGTTCGCTGGGAACCTGGGCCGGCCCGCACAACTAAAGAGAAGTCGCCTTGGTCGAACAACCGGCGCAGCCACGCACCTCCCATGTCGCCTCAGTCAAACCGCGGCGGGTTACGCATCGTCTCCCCTGCCGGAATCTCCAGCTCCACGCCCCCAAGCGGCTTGAACAACTCATGCATCGCCGTTCCCGGGTTGTCGACAGACCCCTCGTCCTCGCGCAACGCCGCCCGCGGAATCTCCCGCGCCTCCTGCTCCATCGACCGCCCGTTCGCCGCCGCCCGTACCCGCAACCGCCGCTTCAATTCCTCATCCGGATTTCGCACGCTGATACTTGCCACGGCCTATGCCGCCGCGTGCAGTGCTGCGGAGGCATGCGTTGACCGCAACGCAATCACCCTGCCGCCCTCCGGATCGTGATAAAACCGCTCCGCCGTCGACACCGCCTCCCAGTCCGGCGACCTGATAGCCATCGCCGGTCAGCTAGTCCAAGACTTCGACCAGGACTCAAGCGGCAACTAATCGTCCGAGACAGACGACGCGGTCAAATCGTGAATCTAGCCATCAGCCGCAGAGTCGTTCGATCTGCATCCCCAGTCGCGAAATCAAGCACCGTCTGGGGCGGCTGGGGTGAGCCGTGAGCCCAGCGGTGATAGGAGTATCCTGAACAGGCGTGATCGGGGAGGCGCTCGAATGCCAAAGGTGCTCCAACAGAAGACGACGGTGCTGCCTGGCGGCAGGGTGGAAATTGCCAGCCCGGAGTTGCAGGAGGGCCTGACCGTGGATGTGGTGGTGCTGCATGAGTCCAATGCAAGCGACCGCTCCGTCATGGACATTCTCAACAGTGGGCCAGAGCGCCGTTTGTTCCAGACAGCGGAAGAGGTGCGGGCCTACTTGGCGCAAGAAAAGGCATCGTGGGACCGCTGACCCTGCCTCTCGATGGCCTGGTCTATCTCGATGCCAGCAGCCTCATCTATACCGTGGAGCGCATAGAGCCGTACCGCACGCTGCTGGAACCCATGTGGCAGCAAGCGCAGGACGGAAACCTCACCCTCGTGAGCAGCCCCGTCCTTTTGGTCGAGGTGCTTGTAAAGCCCTTGCAAGATGGCAACACCGAGATCGAAATGCAGTACCGCGAGCTCTTTGGGTCCAATGTGGTGCGACTGCTCGACGCCGCATACTCGGTGTTTGAGGACGCCGCCCATCTACGCGCCCAGACGGGCCTCAAGACCCCCGACGCCCTCCACGCCGCGACGGCCCTGCGAGCCGACAGTACCTGCTTTGTGACGAACGACACCGACTTCCGCCGCGTTCCCGGCCTGCCTGTCGTCGTCTTGGACGACCTCCTCAAAGCGGAAAGCCAAGCCTGAGTGTCTGGCATTGGATGGCAGAGTTGGCCCGACCCGGAGAAGGCCTCCAACGGACCAGATTGAGGGCACGGGAAGTGCCTGATGCAATCATCGCGAAGCTGTAGCGAATCAAGGACGCCATGGCGCGCGAGCACGGGTACGACGTAAAAGCGCTGGCCGCCTACCTGCGCGGCAAGGAACAATCGCACCGCGCTCACCCGTCCAAGCCCACTGCATGGCCCACCGCGGCAAGAAGCGTTGGGAGACCGAGCTAAGCGCGATGCGCCGGCGCGTGGTCTGCCGCGGCGCTGACAGCCGCGAGGAGTTGGTGGACGAGTTCTTCAAGGTGGATGGCCGGTACGTGCTGGTTGGCGACGTGCCCGCTTCGGTCTGTCAGCGCTGCGGAGAACGCTCCTTCAGCCGCGAAACCACGGAGAAGGTCCGGCTACTGGTCCACGGACAAGCCGCAGCCGCCAGGTCCGTGCCCCTGCAGGTGTACGAATTTGCGTAGCCGCGGGTGAGCGAGGCGTCCAGGGCTAACTGCTCCCTGCTCGCCGCCCTCTTCGGCTCCAGCCACTGTCCCGGCGACCCGGTCCTTCAGACTGACGACGCCGCGCAAAGCCTGCCCATGAGCCAGCTTCGCTTCCTCCTGTGCAAGCCACGGTGTTTCCACCCGAGACCTCGCGGACGAGAGCTCCCTCGCGAGGGGAGTTTTGACGATTATTGAGACTCGATTATCATTTCTCTATGTCGCGAGCAAAGCAGCAGCTAACCGTCTACCGAGCCCTTGGCGAGGCGGACGGTCCCCTATCCGCCCGGGAACTGTGGAGCCGCCTGGGCGGAGCCGGTGTCGGTCTCGCCACGGTCTACCGCGCGCTCCGACGGGGTGTTGAGGACGGCACGCTGAAGTCGGTCGAGGTGTTGGGCGGCGGCGTTCGCTACGAGCCCAGGAACCGCGAGCATCACCATCACTTTCTCTGCTCGATCTGCGACCACGCGTTTGACCTCTTCGGTTGCGTCGAGGGCCTCGAGTCCCTGGTTCCCGAAGGGTTTCAGATGACAGGACATGAGGTCGTGTTGCGCGGAACCTGTGATGAGTGTGCCAATGCGGCATGACCGTCGCCCGCGGGCGGCGGATGCTCCTCGATGGATCTACGGCAGCAGGGCTGTCGAAACCCTGGCTCATCCGGGCGGGGCTCGCCGCCTCGAGGGAGAAAAGAGCGCATGTTGATCAGCACATCACCACGCCGCCCGAACCTCGAACGGGCTCGACGCATCAAGCAGGCCTTGCGCGAAGCGCTGAGCCTTTCCGATGACATCACGGTCACGGTCACCGAACTGGCGTGTCTCGAAGAAGGCTGCGACCCCGTCGAAACCGTGATTGGCCTGCTTCGGCCCGACGCGCCGCAACTTCAGTTCAAGCTGCACAAACCCATGGACGCCGTGGACGCAAAGGACCTTGTCCAGGTCTGCACGGCGTGGGGATTCGACGTACAGATGTCGGTGCTCGAACCACCGCTCCAGGAGGACTAGATGGACGCGCCTCGCAACATACCCGTGACGATCCTTACCGGCTTCCTTGGCTCCGGCAAGACAACCCTGCTGAACCGGATCCTGCGGGAGGAGCACGGCAAGCGCATCGCCGTGGTCGAAAACGAATTCGGAGAGGTCGGCATCGATCAGGCGCTCGTCATCAACGCTGACGAGGAAATCTTCGAGATGTCGAACGGCTGCATCTGCTGCACCGTGCGCGGAGACCTGATTCGCGTGCTCGGCAACCTCATGAAGCGCCGCGACAAGTTCGACTACGTGCTGGTCGAGACCACCGGGCTCGCCGATCCCGGTCCGGTCGCTCAAACCTTCTTCATGGACGACGAGATTCGCGCGGAGTACGCGCTGGACGGGATCGTCACGCTCGTCGATGCCGCCCACATCGAGCAGCAACTCGGCCGCAGCGACGAGAGCACGGAACAGATCGCGTTCGCGGACGTTCTGGTCCTGAACAAGACGGACCTCGTCGAAGGCGAGGCGCTCGACACGCTCGAAACTCGGCTCCGCGACATGAACCGAATGGCGCGAGTCGTCCGCAGCGAGATGGCGGAAGTCCCCGTCGAGACGGTCCTCAACCTCGGTGCCTTTGACCTGGACGAGGTGCTCGGGCGTCGTCCCACGTTTCTCGAGCCGGAATACCCGTTCGAATGGACGGGCGTCTATTCGCTCGAATCCGGCCGCTACGAACTCAGCCTGGCCGATGGACCCGATCCATCGATGTCGCTCGTCGTCGTCCCCGACCAGGGCACGGATGACTCCGCGCTTCGTGAGGGTGCGGAGTGGTGTGTGCGGCGCTACGCCGAACCCGCGGAGCCCATTCGCCCCGGAGACCAGATCGCTCTCGGACAGCACCTGGACCTCCAGCTCGACGCCCAGGGTCGCAAGTCGTTCTTCTTCGAGGTCGATACGCCGGTGAACGTTGGCCTCTACACCCAGCACACCGCCGAGGAGTTTGATCTGCAACTGACCACCGCGAATGGAGCGCCCCCCACAGCGACCAGCGCCGCACACACCACGGCAGTGGTTCCCGTCGAGGTCGAGCGAACCTGGGTCGCGCAGCATGAACACGACGACGAAGTCGGCTCGATCGCAATCGAGACTGATGGCGACGTCGATCCCGACAGGCTCAACGCCTGGCTTAGCGAACTGCTCGTAAAGCACGGGGTGGACATCTTCCGAATGAAGGGCTTCATCAGCCTCAAGGGTGAGTCGCGTCGCTTCGTCTTCCAGGGCGTTCACATGCTCTTCGACGGACAGCCGGATCGTCCCTGGGGGGACGCGCCTCGCCGCAATCAGCTCGTATTCATCGGCCGCAACCTCCCCGAGCAGTTCATGCGCC
>DAOUJT010000078.1:0-3157 GCA_034422315.1 Chloroflexota bacterium
CCGCCGCCGGTACCGCGCTGACCAGCACCTACATCATGGGGTCGACATCGAATGCGGTCTGCATGCCCAGCCGGGCGATGCTGATGACCGGTCGCTCGCTATTTCGGGTTTTCGCTCCGAATCCAGAGGAAGTTTCGCCATACCCGATGGATCCGGGGATCCCCACGTTTCCGCAGTTGCTTCGCGACGCTGGCTACCGAACCTACGGCGTGGGCAAGTGGCACAACGAGCCGGAACTCTTTGCCCGCAGTTTCGACGGCGGCGGCAGCATCTTCTTCGGCGGCATGTCGGACCACGATGCCGTGCCGCTGCACGACTTCGACCCAAGTGGCGTCTATCCGCCGGAAGCTGCGGCTCTTGGCGACGGGTTCTCAACCGAGGTATTCGTCGACACAGCGATTCGGCTGCTGCGCGAGCATCCCGCCGACCAGCCGCTTTGCATGTACACGGCGTTTACTGCGCCGCACGATCCGCGTACGCCGCCACCCGAGTTCGCTGAGATGTACCCGCCCGGGGAAATCGAACTCCCGCCCAACTTCGCCCGCATGCATCCCTTTGACAACGGACACCTGCACGGGCGCGACGAGTCCCTGGCTGCCCATCCCCGCGATCCGGACGAGATCCGGCAACACATTGCCGACTACTACGGGATGATCAGCCACCTCGACGCGCAGATCGGCCGCTTGCTTGACGCCTTAGCGGCGACCGGCCATGCCGACGACACGATCGTGGTCTATACCGCCGACCACGGACTGGCCGTCGGTCAGCACGGCCTGCTGGGCAAGCAGAACGTCTACGACCACAGCCTGCGCGTCCCGCTGATCTTGCGTGGGCCGGGTATCCCTGCCGGGCAGCGTCGCGAGGGGCTCTGCTACCTGCACGACGTCTTCCCCACGATCCTTGACCTGGCCGGCGTCCCGGCGCCGGACGGATGCGAAGGGGTCAGCCTGGTTCCGGCCGTGACCGAACGGGATGGCGGCCTGCGTGACTGCGTCTTCTCGGCATTCCAGCGCAGCCAGGATCTAGATCCCGACGATTCCACGCAGCGCATGGTCCGCAGGGGAAGCCTGAAGCTGATCGAGACGTGCATGGCCGGCCGAACGCATCGTCAGCTATTCGACCTGGCCGAAGACCCCTGGGAAACGCTCAATCTGGCGGACAACCCGGCGTATTCGGGCCCACTGGCCGATATGCAGCGTTTGCTTGCCGCGGAGCAAGTGCGATCTGGCGATCCGGCGAAGACCATGACAGACGAGGAGTAGCGTCGCGGGAGAGCGCTCTCACGGGACAGATCCAGACCTGCCGCTGACTTAGAGGCCCAGCACGCCTCGAATGTTCTCGCTGAAAATCTGGCGCTTTTCTTCGTGGGTCAGGTCGGCGTGCGCCACGTTTCCCATCTGCCAGGTCTGTCCAAGCACCGGGTAATCGGATCCGAATACGGCGCTCTCGACCCCGGCCACCCGCACAAATGCCTCGATCTGCCCCCGGCGGTTGCCCGAACCGGACATCTCGCAAAAGACGTTCGGTAAGTCGCGCACCGTCAGGGCCAGGTCCGGCGTGCGGATGTGCTGCCAGATTGCGTGCGCCCAGATGAATCGTGCGTTGGGATAGGTGGTCGCCAGCTGGCGGATGCGCGCCGGCGAGTCGTAGGTGTGGCTGAGGATCGGCAGCCGGTGATCGTCGGCGAACTCGTACACGGGGATGTAGTTGGGGCCATGAATCGGGTACTCGTGGCTGGTGGAGTGGATCTTGATGCCGCGAAACCCCTGCTCGTCCACGCGTCGAATCAACTCTTCCTTCGCCAACTCCGGATAGTTCGGATTGGGGACCGCGAATCCGATCACCCGTGTCGGATGATCGCGCACTGCCCCGGCGACCAACTCGTTACCGCGCACGAAGTCAGGCCCAATGGCCGTGTACGCGCTGAAGCAGCAGTAGTCGACACCGGTACGGTCCATGACCCGCAGCAGGTCATCCACTCCGCCGCCCTGGTAGAAGAAGTTGGTGCCCGGCCCCGGGTGGCTGTGAACGTCGATGACGAAATCGTTCAGCGGTTCGCCTGCCAATGCATCGGCGGCAACCGGATCCGGCCGGTGGTGATGCGGGTGCGGCGCGTTATGGCGCCAGACGCGGCCAAACACAGCGCTACCAGGCCGCCATGGCCAACAGCCGGTCCAGGTTGGACGAGCCGATGGCCCGACGGGCGTCGTCGTTGATATCCGCGTACATCAGTTCGGCGTGCGGTGGGCCGACCGCCTGCCAGGGTAGCTTCGTGCCGAACACCATGCGGTCGGCGCCGACGGCGCTGGACAGGTATTCGATTCCCCGGTGCGTGCGGTACCCACCGGTCTCCAGCCAAATGTTCGTCGCTTCCCGCATCAGCGGCGTGATCGTGCGGTTGATCATCTTGTCCACGTCGCAGATCACGATCTGCAAATCGGGATGAGTGGTGGAGACGCGGTACAGCTCACGGGCTGTCGGCGTGTCCAGACTATCAATGTGCCAGAACAGGGGTACCTGGCCGGCCAGCGCCTCGAATAGTTCGCCCGACACCCAATCGTCAGTCAGAAACCGCTGCTGGTCAGGAAAGATCCGTACGGCCCGCACACCGGCCGAGCGCAACTCCTCGATGAATCGCGCGGGTCTCGGGAATTCGCCTGTGTGATGCGGGAGTGCGAGCCACGAAGGAACCAGGTTGTCGTGGCTCTCGATGGCCTGCATCAATAACTCGTTCCCGGCTGCCGGGTGCTCCTCCACCGCCAGCGAGTGGTACACCAAGGCCTTGCCAATTCCGAAGCGCGCCTGGTGCGCTTCCAGGTCGTTGGCACTCAGAAATGCCCCAGCCGGACCGGGCCGGGACACCATGCCCAGCGCGCAGTTGGAGTCAATGAGTTCAATCACGAGGGCGATGGTACGGAACCGAAGCGGCGCGGCCAAACACAGGGCCAGGATTTGAACGCTGTGGGTGACCAGCGAGCCGTGGCGCCTACTTCGCCGTGGCCGATTGCGTTGCGCGACCGCGCCGCTTGTCGATCACATACGTCCCGGCCATCTTGTCGTGGACGCCCTGCCGGTGCTCGTCGAACGAGGCCCAAATGAAGCCAAGGCATAGTGGAATCTGGACGGTCCGCACGAGGGAACGCTCGAGACCGATGGG
>DAOUJT010000079.1:0-4493 GCA_034422315.1 Chloroflexota bacterium
GAGCAGGCCATCGCCCGCTACAACGCCCAGGGCCTCCAGGCCACGCTGGACTACTACAACTCCCTCAAGAGCGTTGACGGGCCGTGGTACGTCTTCATCTTCGACGAGAACGATGTGCTCGTCGCTCACGCGCCAACCCCGGCCCTCGTGGGTCTTCACGCCCGCGACGTCACGGGACCTGACGGCTTCCCCACCGGTCTACAGATCGTGGCCGACGCGACGCCCGAGGGAATCTGGACCTCTTACTCGTGGGTAAACCCCGAGACCCGCGAAACCGAGTCCAAGCACTCCTGGGTCGTCCGGCACAACGGCTTGGGCTTCGGCTCCGGCTGGTACGAGCCTGGCCCGTCCAAGGATGACCTGCCCGGCTACACGCAAGCCCTGGTGCAGCGGGCCGTCAATCTCCACGCTTCCCTGGGCACGGACGAAACCCTCGCCTACTACAACACCCCGGAAAGCGCCGACGGCCCCTGGTACGTCTTCGTCATCGAAGACCGGGATGGCGTGCTCTACTCGGTAGCGAACGCCAACCGCCCGGACCTGGTAGGCACGACCCGCGAGCGCATCGACGCCAACGGCTTCAATTACGGTGAAGCCTTTGCGGCCGTAACCGAGGAGAGCGGCGGCGCCTGGGTGAGCTACCTGTTCACCCACCCGCAAACCCGCCAGGACGCGCCCAAGCACTCCTGGTTGGTCCGGGTCGGCGATCTGCTCTTCGGCGTGGGCTGGTACGAAGGGATCGAGTAAGCCGCGTCCGCACGCCGCCGGCCTTGGCGTAGCAACGCCAGCCGGCGGCGTGTGGGTACCGCTGGCGCGACCACCCACGCGCCGTAGGGCGCGCGGCTCTCCGTTGCTTGGATACCGTAGGGTAAGCACGGCTTGGCTCCACGGAAGCGTGCTCTCATGGCTAACCCCGAAGCGGTATTCCAACGACACTGGGACGCGGTGCAGTCCGGCGACTTTGACGCCATCGCCGCCGACTACGCGGCGGACGCCCGGCTCATGCAGCCCAACCAAGTGCACGTCGGTCATGACGGCTGCCGCGCCTTCTTTGAAGCGCTGTTCGCCGACCTTGCAGGGTTCGAGGCCCGCCAGGAATCCGTCACCGTCAAGGGCGACGCCGTTCTGCTTACCTGGTCGGGCGCCCACGAGGACGGACGTACCGCCGAGGGCGTCGACACCTTCGTCATCAGCGACGACCTGATCCACGTACAGACGCTCGTCTACCGGATCCGCTAGACGCGGCCACACCGCCACGACCTGAGGCAGGGCTAAACTCAGGCTCTGCCTAACCCCATCCAGGGAGCGGACCGTGACCGTCGACGACACGCAACGCGCGCAGGTGCGGGCCGAACTGCCCGAAGTCGAGTGGATCGAAGATTCCGATCTGGCCGCCAGGGTCGTCGAAGCCTGGGCGCTGGCCCTTTCCCAGAGTTCCTTCGGCGCCATCGCCGACATCCGCGGCTCCGGCAACCCCGACACGCCACCGCTCGAGGACGGCACCCAGACCGACCACATCCGCGGCGTCACCCGCCTCGCCGTCGCCATCGCGGACGAATTGGGAGGTCTTTTCCCTGGCCTGGAGTACGACCGAGACCTGCTGATCGCCGCCGCCCTCTGCCACGACGTCGGCAAGCCCTGGGAGTTCGATCCCGAGAACCAGGCCCGCTGGGCCGCCGAGCGCGGCCGCACCGGCTGGCCCTCCATCCGCCATCCCGGTTACGGCGTGCACATTTGCCTGACCGTCGGCCTGCCCGAAGAAGTCGCCCACGTCGCCGGCGGCCACTCCGGCGAGGGCGAACTGGTCCAGCGCAGCCTCATCAACCAGATCGTCCACCAGGCCGACTACGCCTTCTGGCACGTCTTGCAGGCCGGCGGGCAGTTGGTGGAGGACTAGGCAGCCGGGGTCGCCGGCCGAATCTCCAGCTCCTCCTCACCGTTCCGCACCGCATCACCGGCCAACGTCGCAATGTCGTCGCCGCGCAGGTCAAACGTGAATCGACCGGCCGCGTCTCCACCGAGATCGCGTCCCTCAGCGTCGAACACCCCAATGCGCACGTCCGTTCCGTTCACCCGCAACGCAGCCTCGTCCCCGCCGCGCGTGTAATGCACCGTGCCGTCCGCCTGGATCTCATTCTCAACCGTCACCTGGGGGTCCAGCCGCAGCACGTACCCATCGAACGCGATTCGTAGCTGAATCCTCTCGCCCTCCACGACCCGCTGCACCGTGGCCGTGCCGCCGCTGCCATCGATGACTCGCGTACCCGCCAGCTCGACCACGCGCGGTCGCAGTTCCTGCTCGATAACTCGCGAGACAAACGTCCGCATCAGTCGCGAGGCTCGCTCTTCTGGAGTGGGTGTTGGCCCGGTTACCGCGGGCTCCAGCGTCGCCTCGTCCACCTCGATGGCCGCCACCACAATCGCGGCGGTGACCAGCGCCGACGCCAACCCCGCCAGGAGCCAGTTTCGACTCACCCGGTCGGATCCGCCGCCAGTTCAGCCACCAACCCCTCGACCCGCTCCGCGATGTCGTCCCGAACGCGCCGCACCACCTCGATCGGCTGCCCGGACGGATCGTCCACCGCCCAATCACGGTATTCCGTGCCGGGCACGAGCGGACAGCTATCGCCGCAACCCATCGTGATGCAAACATCGGCCGCGGCCACGTCCTCAGTCGTCAAACGCGACGGCGACGCGTCACTGATGTCAATGCCGATCTCCCGCATGGCCTGAACCGCCATCGGATTGACGCGCTCGCCTGGGGCGGTACCGGCCGACCTGACCTGGATCCGGTCGTCGCCCGACGCTCGCAGAAGACCGGCGGCCATCTGGCTGCGCCCGGCGTTGTGCACACAGACGAAAAGCACGGATGACGTGCGTGGACTCCGCTGGCGGGACTCGGTCACGGATTCACCGATGCGTCGGACGTCTTGGTTCCGCCATCATAGGCGCGCCGCGAAACCGCCGAACCCGGGCGTCAACGCCCAACCTGATCGTCGGGGTCTAGTAGTGGACCACCACGCGGGTCCCGTGGTCGCAGAATTCCCACGCCCACTCCGAGTCGTGCAGCCGCAGGTTCACGCAGCCCGCGCTGCGCGCCGTGCCGAACTCGCCGTGCCAGTAGGCGTAGTGAAAGCCGATCCAACTCTCCGTGAAGTACTGGATATGCAACACGTCGTCCAGGTCGTAGACGGCGCTGGTACTGCCGTTGGAGATCATGCGAGCGCGCGGAACGCGCACGAAGACGCGATAGCGTCCGGCCGGGGTGAAGTCCGGATAGATGCCGGTTGACGCGGCGGCCATCCGCACCGGCTCGTCCCCGTCAAAGAACGTCACCACCTGCCGCGTCAGGTCCACCGTGGCGTGACGGTCGGCCAGCGGTCCGTACACCGGATCCAGGGCGGCCAGGTCCACGATCGGCGCGTGCCGGGCGCGCTGTACCGGATCGGTCGGCAGCCGCAGCCGCTCGGCCTCCATCAGACCCAATCGCAGGTCGCTTACGCGCCCGCCGCCCTCGGAAAGCACCGCTCGCTCGAACACCTGCCAGAGCCCGCCGTCGCCGATCACTGCCGGCGCCAGCGGATACCCAAACCGGTAGACCCCGCCGTTCTCGCGGTGAAACGGCCACACGGCCGGATGCACGCCATGACCCGTCTGGGGAAAGAAGTGGGCGTACGCCGCCCCGGGCTGCGGTGCGGACAAAGGACTCACGTACGGACGTCCCAGGTTCAGGGGAACCACCCCCAACGGGTCGCGCGAGGTCGGCGCCAGCGCCAGCGCGCCCCGCTCGAAATACTGCGTCTCTCGACCGCGGATGTTCAGCCGCTCGGTAATCGGCCAGCCAAGCCCCTTGTCCCGTCCGTATTGCAGCCACCACGCCAGGATTGGCCCGCCCACATGATGACCGGTCTCGCGCAGATAGATCGCCGGAACCGGAACATCCGGCGTGGCCGGGTCCGCCCGAACGATTCCCGTGCTGGCGCCAGCGGCCGCGCCAATCGCGAGTGACAGGCGACCAAGAAAGGCCCGTCGTGAACTACGGCTGCCTTCGTTTAACGTTTGGCGTGAAATGGCTACACGCTCCTCGGCGGCAAGACCTCGCCCACCGGCCCTCCCGGCAAGGTCGCATTGCCACCCACCCTTATGGTAGGGCATTCGCGCCGCAGGGCAATACCCCGCTAGTCGAACCTGTAGCCGTACACGCTGGCCCGCGCCGCCGTGACGTGCAGGCGCACCCGACGGCCGCGCAAGGCAGAGAGTGCGTCGCCCGACTCCCACCGAACCCGCGCCTCGATCGCATCGCGTTCAATCGGCACGGCCTCCTCGTGCCCGAAACCCTCCAGCACGCCCCCATACGCATCGAGCACCGCCACCCGCACGTCGCCGAACTCCGCGTCCACGTTCAGGCACAGGTGGTCGCCGGTAACCTCCGCCGGCTCGGTTACGAACTCCCCGCCGTCCTGCCCCGCCGTGAGCGCCGCCCAGCGGTCGCG
>DAOUJT010000080.1:0-17208 GCA_034422315.1 Chloroflexota bacterium
GTCATTGGAGACAATCCGATTATAAATTACAATCTCTGCAAGCCAGCGCGAGTTATACTGCCGTCTCTCGAAGGTTGGCTTCCAGTTGCTCACGATGTAGCTGCACGGCCAGCCTTTACGCGCAGCGAAGGGATTTCCTTGTTCACGAAGGACAAGGAGTTCGCTGGCTTACTCAACGATATGATGCTCCGCCAAAGTACTACAGTCGTTGGACGATCGCGCGAAGTGGTTGATGCGTTATCTCGCTGACGGGTTGATGCACGCGTCGAGACGCCCCAAAATGCCGACGCGCATTTGCGTCCACCTCACCACGTGGCCACCTGGTAACGCTCTTGCACCACTCAGGTGAGAAGTGCGGACGAGTCGAGTTGATTGGCCGGATAAGGCCCGTCTGAGAAGCGGACTGTACGCGAGATTGGATATGGGCGGCGGATTTGTGTTTAGGCCTTGGGCTGCTCGTTCTGGGAGGGGATGGGGGCAGGCGGGTTTGGTTAGGGGGTTGGGGAAGGTGGGTCGTTGGCCGGTCGGATAAGGAAACGCCAGAATTCCTCGTCGGTTTCCGGATCCCGAAGACAGAACATGGCCCTGGTAATTCTCACGATCTCGCCGTGCCGACCATCTTTGTCTACCACGGTCTGTCCGATGATGAACTCGACTTCGTCGTCGCCCTGTGGTGTGACATCTTCCCCACCGGCCAGTTCAAGCGCGGCAGCCACCTGATCGAGGGTTACCTGGAAGAATTCGCGGCCCGATGGGACCCGCGATGGTTCAAAGACGGTGTGGAGGGCGGACTCCACCTCGAGGTAGCGGTCGACGCGCCGTGCAATCTCACAGGTGAATGGGGCGGGCACGCCGGTGGAATAGAGCTCGTCCAAGCGCGCCTGGACGTTTTCGCGACTGGTGCCGCCGATCTTGACCAAGCCGGGCATCAGGGGGTTGGTGGCGGCGTAGACGATTCCGGATTCAGTGTTGGCTTGGGTTTCGTCGTTCGTCATGGATTTGCCGGGATTGCAGCGGCCAGCAACTCGGGGGTTGGCACGCGTCAGTATAGGGATTGTGGGCGGTTGGGGTGCCGTGCGGCGGTTCCGCGTGGTCCGTGCACCAGGGGCTGGTTTGAGACACGGGCCTTACGTCGGAAAGAAGTCACCGGCGACTGTTGCTGGGGTATGTCGCGTGCGGGGTTCTGGATACCTTGGATGAGGGCTTGGAAGCTGGGGGAGCGGTTGCGTTGGAGGGACAGGTGCTGGGTTAGGCGGCGGGCACGGTCGGTTTTCTGGAATTGGGGAGGAGTTGGCGGACTGTGGTTGAGGGTTTGGCTGCCGCGTCCGGTTTGCGGCGGCGGGCGCCTATCCCGCGAAGGTTGTCGTGGCCGTAGGCGTCGGCGAGGGCGTCGGGTTCGCGATCCTGGTGTACCTTCCATTTGCAGTCGCCGCTTCTGGTCCTACCCGAGGGTGTCCGCCTAGCGCATGCTAGTCTCGAAACGTGATCTGCTGACCAGGGTGATGGCTTGATGATTGCCCCGGGTGTGACGGCGACGATCTGGAACGGGCGGATCGACGCGGAGCGGCACCAACGGTGTTACGCCGAGATTGCGGCGCGCAATCACCAGCTGCACACGTGGCTGATGGGCGCTATTGCGGTGGGTTCGGGCCTGACGGCCTCGGACCTGCTGATTGGTTTTGCGCCACCTCTGGCGACAGCAATCCTGGCCACGGCGGTTGGCTTGACGTCAATTGCGGCATTGACGTTTCGGTTTAGCGTTACGGCAGCTCGCGCCGAGGCTGCAAGCCGCCACTATGGCCAACTGGTGAGCGATTGGACTGCCCTGTGGTGGAACCAATACGACGCTGGGGTGATGGATACGGCGCGCGAACTGGCAACCCGGATGTGGGTTGTTGACGTGTCAGGAATCACAGTCAGCAAGAAGCTGAACCTGAGGTGCGCCGAAGAGGCGCACGTGATGGCGCAGGCTGACTTCCAGAGTGCGTGAGCGGGAGATTGAGCTTGGCGAGTCCGGGCCTATTCCAAGACCCATCCCGCCTCCGCCTCATTCGCCACCACCACCGCCACCACCACGGTTTCGCGACAGTTAGGACCGCCTGCGGTCGGCGTGTCGATTAGCGGACGAGGGTGAGTCGGCGGTTGGGTGTGGTTGGACACGGGTCGCCCTTCGGCAAGCTGAGGACGGGCTCACCACGAACAGAGTGGGGCCGGTGAACGTGGGAATGGAGAAAGGACGAGAGTCGAAGTGCGTCGTGGGATCTTGGTCGGGTGGCGACCTCGACCGGAAGACCCCTCACCCTGACCCTCTCCCCCAGGAGAGGGATTAAGGCGAGGACTCGGATAGCCAGGTTTCGAGGTGTTGGGTGTCGGTGGGGGTCCAGTGGCCTTGGTGGGCGTTGGTCATGGCCTGGTGGTACTCGGCGGGGGTGAGGGGTTGGCGCCAGGTTTGGAGGTTTTGGCGGTCGTTGAGTTTGGCCTGGGTGTCGGCTTGGTCGAAGTCGACCAGAGCCTCCAGGCGGGAGTCCAGGTCGTGGACGATGTGGGGGTGGGATTGGGCGAGGTCGTTGATTTCCTCGGGGTCGTCTTGGAGGTTGAAGAGTTGGGGGGCGTAGCCGGCGTAGCGGATGTATTTCCAGGGGCCCTGGCGCCACATGGCGATGCCGGTGTTGGCGAAGTTGCTGTGGTATTCGCTGAAGACGTAGTTGGGGCGGTTTGTGGCTTCGCCGCGGCAGAGGGGGAGGAGGGAGTGGCCGTCGAGGCCCTGGGGGTGCTCCAGGCCGGCGATGTCCATGAGGGTGGGGAAGAGGTCGATGAGGGAGACGAGTTGGTCTGAAATGACGCCTTGCTGGAGGCCGGGGCCGGCGACGATGAGGGGGACGCGGGCGGAGGCTTCGTAGAGGGCGTTCTTGAGGGTTTGGCGGTGTTCCATGTTCATTTCGCCGTGGTCGCTGGCGAAGATGATGTAGGTGTGGTCGAGCTGGCCGGTGGACTCCAAGGTGTCAAGGACCTGGCCGAGCATGGCGTCGGTTTCGGCAACCATGGCGAAGTAGTGGCGGCGGATGGCGAGGATTTCTTCGTCCGTGAAGTGGCCGTGGGTGTTCTTGGTGACGCTCATGTAGTCCATGACGGGGTGGAGGTCGGACTCGTAGGGCGGGAGTGTGACAGCGGCGGGGTCGATTGTGTCAAGCCAGTGTTGGGTGGCGCGGAAGGGGGGATGGGGGACGTTGGTGCTGGGGTATAGGACGTAGGGCGGATCGTCGGGGGTGTGGTTGGTGAGGAATTGGCAGGCGTTGTCGATTTGGCGCCAGTCGCCTTCGTGGGCACGTGGGGTGTCGGGTTCCAGGACGATGGCCTGGGGGCGGGGGTTGTGGGGGCGTTTGATGTTGGCTGAGCGCATCCAGGCGGTGAGGCGGGCTTTGAGGGAGTGGCCACCGACGCGGTAGTCGGTTTTGCCGAAGACGTGGAGGCCGTAGCCAGCGTCTTGCAGATGGGTGCCGAAGGTGGGGGCGTCCATGGGGAGGCCGGAGGGGTTGTTCCAGGCTTCGACGCGGTGGACGTATTGGCCGCTCCAGTAGCTGGCGCGCGAGGGAGCGCACTGGGGGGAGTTGCAGTAGGCGTTGCTGAAGGAGGTGCCACGGGCGGCGAGACGGTCCAGGTTGGGGGTGTGGGCGGCGGGGTGGCCGAGGTGGCGCATGACGCGGCCGTCCATGCTGTCGGTCATGAAGACGATGATGTTGGGGTGGGGCATGGGGGTTGACCGTGGGTCGTCGCGCGGCGTTTGGGAGATTGTTGCACCTGGGGTGGGCAGGTGTGAACGCCGGCGTGGAGGGGAGGTTCGGCCGCTGGCGAGGTCTCGTTTGCTGGTGCGGACGTTGCGGCGCTTGTTGACGCGCCCCGGGCTCGGCTAGGCCGGGCCGTTGACGTCGTCGTCTACGAAGAAGTGTTTGAGGTTGACGTTGTGTTCGAGACGGGCTTTGAGGCTGGCGAAGAAGTGGGTCCAGCCGGAACATTGGTCGAAGGCGCTGGCGAGGCCGGGGTCGTCGCGGCGCCAGCCGGATTCGCTGACGTGGACGACGGTGCTGTCGGCCTGTGATTGGAATGTGAAGGTGAATTGGGTTCGGTGGCCGACGCCCCGGGCGGCGGGCCAGTTGCAGACGATGCGTTGGTTGGGGATGACTTCTTGGACCCGGACGTCGATTTCGAGGTCGGCGAAGCGCCAGTGGACGGTGGTTCCCTGGGCCAGCGGGCCGCTGGAGGCGTCGGTGAAGTAGGTGCTGATGGCGTGCTGGTCGGTGATGGTGGTGAAGACTTGATGGACGGGGGCCTGGATGATGCAGGTGAAGGTGAAGGCGAGGTCTTGCTGGTCAGACATTCTTCAGCGCCCTTTATGGAGCCGCAAGGTCCTCGTCCGCATCGAATTCCTAGCGAAGCCGCAAAAACCACACGATCTCAGCCCCAAGGGTGGTTGATGGTACTTGCAACACAGCCGCCAGTTCGCGCGGCCTTTGCCTTCATCCAGCGCAAGCCGGTGGAACGGTGAGCTCAACTGAACTGGAAGCGTGGACGTGACGGCAGCGGGCGAGTGTGGGCATAACAGCATGACCGTCGGGACCTCAGTGCCGAGATGCTGATTCGGGTGGAAAGAAAGCGGCAGGGGCTATGCCGGAGGAGAGGTCCTTGCCGGATTCGGGCGACTGATACTTGCGAATGGTAGCGAGATGGCACCAGCACGGACGTAGCAACTGCGGATCCTGCCGACGCTAGACGTTTGGAAGAACGGCGAGCATGAAGCCGGCATTGGCGGCAGCAGCGAAGGCGAGTCCCAATCCGAAGCAAAGAGTGCGAAGGCGATCCTGACGGAGATCAGCCAGCGCGGCGACGGCGATGACGAGGGGAATCAGCGCGATGAATGTGTCACGCGAGTAGATATACCAACCGATTCGACCGGCCAGGGTTACGGCGAGTACGAATGCGAGCATCGCCATGCCGGCGCTGCCGACGGCCATGAGTTGGGCAAATGCGTATTGTGTTCCGCGGAGACGGCGCCGGAATCTATCAGTGACTACCAAAACGGCGGGAACGACCACCATTCCGATCCAGAGCACCATCGTGAGACTGTCGATCCAGGTCCTTCGCACTAACATCCGGGAAAGGTAGACCCAAAAGATGTCGGTGGACGTAAGCAGGGTCCAAGCTGGCCAGGGGCCGGACGCCGCCGCGCACCACACGTGACTCTCGCGCGCAATATCGCAGGCAGCGACATCGGCCACCGTACTGAGATAGATATTTGCCCCGAGAGGATCTCCGTTCACCAAGATGTTGCGAATGATCCACCAGCCGTTGGCCACGGCAACAGCAGCGGCGATGAGCCCTAGCCGAAGGACCCAGGCCCGGATCGAGAGACGCGAAACAAGCATGGCCAGAGGCACCAGTATCAGAGCGGGGTAGGCGCTGGCGCGGACCGCCACGGCGAAGACCGACGCTGCCACCACCGCCGCTGTTGCTTCGCGCGACCAGTTGCATCGCACTGCCCAGGCCGTTGCCGCGCACACGAGTCCAACGGCCGCCAACGCCCACGTGCTCGCCGTGACGCTCGCGGCCATGGAGTGGACGCCGGGCATCAGCGACATTCCCGCGGTGACAATTGCAGGCACAGTCCAGGTGGATCCGGGACGTTGCAGAGCCCGCACGGCCAATCCCGCCGACGTGACCGTGACAAGCGCCATGAGCGCCGAGAACGCACGCGACACCAGTAACACCGTGGTTGCCACCGGGTCGACGCTTGCCGCTTCAGCGATGCCCTTGCCGTGGATGGTCTTGAACCGGATCGCGGCCACTGCTCGTTGGTCGCTCTGTATGACGGATGTGGCCCCAGCCATCAGCAGATACGGCAGCGGCGGAAACATGTGAAATCGCGGTTCCACCGTCTGGGGATTCACGATGATCTCCGGGAATCGATCTGCCGGCGCGAGTCCTGCGAACGCCCTGACCTCAACGACCGTGCCCACATGTGCTGGTTCGTCGTAATCGAAGCCCGCCCACTGCGTCGCGGCACGTGTACCCAGCCAAACGGCACACAGCACGACCAACAGAATGTATCCGCCGCGGGTCATGATCTCAGCGGAGAATCACGGTCGGGCCGAAGTCAGGGCCAGGAAACAAGCTGATGCTCGTTCGGTCTATCAGGACAATGACTATCGCGACCACGGCAACGACGGCCACGCCAATTGCCGTGCGAATGCGGCTACCCGGCACTTCGATCGCCATAGCAAGGCCCGCAGCGAGTAGGACGGCCGTAGCTACCGCCGCAGCACGCAAGGGAAGCGTCTGGCTGTCTACCAATGTCCATGTACGATGCCACACGTCGAGGGGCGACAACTTTCGAGCGACTTCGAACATGAAGGCCTGATCACTGGGCAGAGCATCCCCATTCAAGGACGTCCGACCCTCTGGATAGGCTTTGCCCAACGCCATTCCCACAAGAATCGGTTCGGACTCGGCGAGAGGGGCGATGCGAAGAATGACTCCGCGCTGACCCGGTAGATCAGACTGACTCAGCGGTGGGACGATGCGGACGACGATGGGGCCAGAGCGGTCGGGCAAATCAAGGACTCCCGACCTGAGACTTGGTCCATGCTGTCCAGCGAGTAGCTCGACTCTTACTGTGGCGTCAGCTCCTTGCTCAGCCGGGCCCAACCATAGCCTTACGGCCACATCACTCTCGGTCAGACGAATCTCCTGGTCCGCTACTCGGCCGGCCGGAATGGGACCGCCGTGAAATGCCGGGAAGGCAATCGCAGTAGGAAGTGAGTCGTAGCTGCGTAGCTCGGATGGCGGAAAGACGACACTGAATGGCTGACGGATGACAACTAGTAATGCGCAGGCGACAGCGATTGCAATGACCAGGGCGCCTGCAACTCCCGACAAGGAAATCATCCGCACGCGACGCTAGTTTCCTGCGACTACCTGGACGCCGAGAAGTCTAGCGGAGCGCCAGTGTTGAACTGAGTTCCTGCCGGGCGGTAGGCGCCATAGAACCAGCGAGCAAGGGAACGCGCAGATGCGAGGGAACCCGATAGGCATGGGGGCCCGCCAAGAAGTGCCTTAGACCTGGGCGCCGAGTTCTTCGAGGCGCTGGGTGAGGTTGGTGAGGGCTTCGTTGGCGGAGAGTTCGTCGCGGATGATGCCGGCGTCGAGTTGGTTGACGAAGGCGCCCCACTGGGGTCGGTCGATGGTGACGTAGTTGGCAGTTTGCATTATGTCAACGACCATCTGGGCGGCTTCGTCGCTGTAGCTGGCGAGGAGGCGCTGGAGTTGGTCGGGCTCCAGGCGCTCGGCGGGGACGTTGCGGACCATCCACCAGCCGTTTACCAAAATGATGGCCGCTCCTACCGCACCCAGCCGCAGAACGGCGGCCTTGAGCGAGATTCGAGAGGCGAACATTGCGAGTGGGATGAGCAGAAGCGAGGGATAGGCGCTTGCACGGGATGCCACCACGAAAGCTGCAACGACTACCACGGCCGAGGTGGCGCTACGTGACCAGTCACGGCGTACCGCCCAGGACGTCGCGGCGCAGGTCATCCCTACGGCAGCCAGCGCCCAGGTGCTTGCGGTAACGCTGGCGCCCATGGAGTGCACCCCTGGGGTGAGGGCCAAGCCGAGCGTTGCGAGCGCCGGAACACTCCAGCTTGAGCCGGGCTGCTGCAGGTTGCGTACGGCAAGTCCAACCGACAGGACCGTCAGGAGTGCCATGAGTGCAGCGAAGGCACGCCCGATGCCCAATACGCCGTCCTTGGTGGGGTTCGTCTGGACAACAGCCGTTGCACCTGTCACTGCCAAGTACGGCAAGGGCGGAAACATGTGAAAGCGCGGTTCGACAGTCCGGGGATTGACGATGATGTCCGGAAACGCGTCGGCTGGCGCCAGGCCGCCGAATTGACGCATTTCGGCGATAGTTCCCAGGTGAGCCTGCTCATCGAAGTCAAAGCCCGGCGGTTGTGTGGCAGCGCGCGCGCCGAGCCAGACGGTGCAGAGGAGCAACGTGAAGAGGTAGCCTCGTTGAGTCATGCGCCTGACTTGAGACGCCGGTCTAATGACCGCTGGCTCCGCGCCTGAGCGACCCAACCGTGCGTTGCATTCGTCACTCTATAGCTTGCCGCAAGGGTCCGTGCAATCAGACTCACCATTGGTAGCCGAGAGCTTTATGGAAGCATGAGCAGGACGAATCCTGCATTTGCCGCACAGGCGAACCCGATGCCGGACAGAAAGCAGATATCACGGAGCGTATCCTGACGTTCATCCGCCAAGACGGCCAGCGCCACAACGACCGGCAACGAAACGATGAATGTGTCGCGTATAAATGCGAACCAACCATGTTGAGCCGACATATTTGCGGTGGTGTACAGGCTTGCCGACATCATAACCAATCCACCTAACAGCATCAGGTAGATAAATGAATGACGGGGTTCCTTCGCCCGACTCAGACGGTGGATTAAGACTGCTGACGTTGGCACCACGACCATGCCAATCCACAATGCTATCGTGACAGGATCGACCCATTCAATTCGGTGGCTCCATAAGTCGCGATTGAGAATCCGGGAGAGCGTCACCCAGAGCCATTCCGTCGAAGTCAAGAGCGACCATATGGGCCACGGATCGAGACTTGCCTCGCGCCATAAAAAACCTTCTCGAACTGTCTCCGGATAACCACCCTCGACGTGAGTGTTCACATGCACCGAAGCTCCAAGCCAATCACCATTCACCAGGGCGCCGCGAATGATCCACCAACCGTTGACCGCCAGACTGAGTGCCGCGATCACGACGATCCTTCCGGCTGTCTCCAGGGCGCTCAGCCGCGACTCGATCATGGCCAACGGAATCAGCAAGAGAATCGGATATGCGCTGGCTCGAACCGCCAAGGTAAACGCGACCGCCGCGGCGACTGCCATGCTCGACCACGGTGACCAATTTCGGCGAACGGCCCACGTTGTTGCAACAGTCGTCAGCGCCACGGCGGACAGAGCCCAGGTGCTTGCTGTCACACTCGCGCCCAACGAATGGACCGCCGGCATGAGCCACATCCCAGCCGTTACAACCGCCGGTGCCCGCCAGTCGGAGCCTGAGCGCTGTAAGTTGCGTACGGCGATCCCGGCTGCCGTTACCGCGATTAGAGCAAGTAAAGCTGACAGGGCACGCCCGATGCCCAATACTCCGGCCGGGGATGGTTCGGTGCGGGCCATTGACGTGAGACCCGCCATGACCAGGTACGGCGTCGGTTGGAAGTGATGGTAGGTGACCTCGTTTCTTTCGCGGCTAAAGATCAAGTCTTGCGCGAGACTTGCAGGTGGCATTCCACCGAACTGGCGAACCTGGGCCACTGTTAGCAAGTGCGAATGTTCATCAAAATCGTGCAAAGCCGGCTGCGTTGCGGCGCGAACGCCGAGCCATAGGGCGCAGACCAAAACAAGCAGCAGGTACGCCTGTCCGCTCATGGATTAGCGGAGGAATACGGTTGGATTAAAGTCTGGCCCCGGCATCAGGCTCAGGGTTGTACGGTCAATCACGACGAGCGTCGCGGCCGCCAGCGCCACAAGAAACGTCAGGAGGGCCGAGCGTCGGCGTCGACCCAGTCCAGTCACACACGTAGCCAGGCCCGCGACCAGGACAATCGGCGCGGCCGCCGCCACGGCGCGAACGGCAAGGGTCTCACTTTCGATCTGCGACCAGATCACGGACCAAACGCCGCCGGGCGACAATTCCCGCGCGACTTCGAACATCACGTCTTGATCCTCGGGCGCCGCCTGGCCGACGATAAAGGCGCGGCCCGGACGGTACGTCTTGCCCTTCGCCATTCCCACGCGAATGGCCTGCGATCCTTCGACCGGTGCGACGCGCAGTACGGCAACCCCATCGTCTCCGACCTCCGATGGACGAAGCGGCGGCACGATACGAGCTGTTACGGGTCCAGACTGACCCTGGAGATCCAGAACGCCTGACCGACGGCTGGGGCCACGAGGACTGTCCAGCAGTTCAATCCGTGCGCGCGTCAACACCCCGACCTGAGCCGGGCCGAGCCACACGCGGACGGCTCCGACGTCCGGCGTCAATCGCAACTCTTGATCCACGACATTGCCGGCCTGAATTGGTCCGGCATAGAACGCCGGAAACGCAATGGCGGTGGGCACCATTTCAAAGCTGCGCAACTCGGGCAGCGGATAGACGACAGCGAATGGCTGACGAACGACCATAAGCGCGGCTGCGACGACCAGAATTGCGACGATCAGCGCGCCGGCGGCTCCTGGCAAAGAACGTGTGCGCACGCGGATCAGGTCTCGATTGGAGTGTCCGATATGACGGCGCCGGAAAGTGTAGCGGAGCGCCGGCCCCGGTCTACGACCCAGACATCGCGATCAATTCAGCGCCCGCCCCAGGCTAGACCTTCGCGCCTAGCTCTTCCAAGCGGTGGGTGAGGTTGGTGAGGGCTTCGTTGGCTGAGAGTTCGTCGCGGATGATGCCGGCGTCGAGCTGGTTGACGAAGGCGCCCCACTGGGGTCGGTCGACGGTGACGTAGTTGGCGGCTTGCATTATGTCAACGACCATTTGGGCGGCTTCGTCGCTGTAGCTGGCGAAGAGGCGCTGGAGTTGGTCGGGCTCCAGGCGCTGGGCGGGGACGTTGGCGACGCGCTGGGTGTTGCGGTCGAGGGCGCGGAGGGCGTCGTAGGCGACTTTGGGTTCCTGGGCGCCGTTGCCGATGCCCATCATCATCCAGACGCTGACGGGGGCGCCGCCGGAGCCGAAGCGAGGGAAGGGGTAGAGGACATTGTCGGGACCGGCGCTGCGGGTCATCCAGCCGAAGCTGAGGCCGCCAAGGGACATGATGAGCATGGCGATCTGGCCCTGGGTGTAGCGGTACCAGAGGGTGCCGCTACTGTTCTGCGCGCTCTCGGCAAGGCCGTAGGTGGTGGCGAGGTCGTAGTAGGTCTCGGCGATGGCCTTGGCGGGGTCCGAGCGCAAGGGGGCGAAGGTGCCCTGGCTGTCGGGGAGGGCGCCTAAGGCGGACTGAAGGAAGAGGAAGCTGGGGGTCCAACTCCAGAGCTGATCGGGGGCGCCCCACATGGGTTCGACGTTGAGGAGGAGGCCGAGGGCGTCGCTGCCGCCGGGGGCCTCGGGGTCGCCGTGCATGGCGAGGGCGGCTTCGACGAAGGCCTGGCCGTCCCAGGCGCTACGGGGCGGGATCTGGTAGTCGGCCGCGGCGGCCAAGTCGCGGTTGACGATGGTGATCCAGGGGGCGGCGGCGACGGGGAGGGCGTATTGGACGCCTTCAACCTTGCCGGTCTCCAGGATGCCGGGCCAGTAGGCGCCGGGATTGAAGGTGGAGTCGCTGGCCAGGTGTTCATCAAGGGGCAGGAGCTTGTTGCCGGCGACGAGGTTGGCGAGGTCCCACTGTTCGAGCATGACGAGGTCGGTGCGGGCGTTGCCGGAGCCGTCGTCCACGGTTGAGGCGTAGTCCCAGCGGTAGCCGAAGTTGGAGGGGAGAGGGGTGCGGGAGAACTTGTAGCGAGAGTCGGTGTCCTGACGGGCAGCGAGTTCGGCCGAGAGCAGGATGGGTTCGACGTCCCAGTTGCCGCCGGCGAAGGTGGGCAAGGCGATGGAGATGGGGCGGTTGGCGCCAGCCTGGGGGAGGCTGCCCTCGCGGCTGGGGGCGCGGTCGCCGGCGGTGACGATGACGGTGGGTGGGGGTGTGGCGGCAGACTCGGCGCCCTGGGTGGTGGCGGCCTGGGTGCGTTGGGTGGACGGAAGGACGGGGGGCTGGATGGTGGGGATGTCAGGCTCGCCGCAGGCGGCGGCGAGGGCGCCGGCGCCGGCAGCGACGGCCAGACCCAGAGCGCGGCGGCGGGTGAGGATGCGCCGGGCCGCGGGTGGGTGGATGGATTGGGTTGGGTGTTGCTGAGTCACAGTGATACCTCCGCCGCCCCGGGTCCGCTGGTTGATGGGTTGGAGACGCGTTGGCCTTCGCGGTGTTGCGAGGGGCCTGAATTTGCGTGTCCGTGCCGGCGGGTGTCGGTACTACTGTATACCGCGGTGGGGACGGGTGGAGTTTCGTGGATCTTCGGAAAGGTGCGAGGCGGCGCGTAGCTCCTCACGGATGCGACCAGACGGCGCGGTGCTCTTGGGCAAGGGAACGGATTGCGCCTCACGCGCGTAGTCTCTATTGGCGGCGAAGAGTCACTCGGGCAGATCGATGCTTAGCCAAATGCCAGCTCATGCCTGGCGAAGCGGCCTGCGCAGGGCCGTGGGCCTGGCGGGTACGGATCCTTGTCGTGGGCTCGGTCGTGCCTTGCAGGCCCCTTCTCGCCCGTGGGATCGGATCCGAGGACCGGGACGACACCCGTCAGGGCATTGGCAAATGCCGGTGGATCCACGGACCGCGGTGGGGAGGGAGGCATGAGGTCGGATCGACGGATGTCGCGGCGGCGGGTTCTTGGAATGGCCGGGGGACTGGGTCTTGGCGCAGCGGGGGCGGCGGTGCTGGCGGCGTGTGGTGAGACGCAGATAGTCGAGAAGATCGTCACGGTGGAGGTTGAGCGGGTCGTCGAGAAAGTAGTGACTCAGGAAGTGGAACGGGTTGTTGAGAAAATTGTGACCGTGGAAATCGAGCGGATCGTGAGGGTGCCGGTCAAAACGGATGCCGGCCAGAAGGAGCCCACAGTTGGGCCACAACCGCGACCATTTCGGCAGACCGACCACGTCGCCTTCGAAACGGACCACACCGCCGGGCCGCGTGGCGCCGCCATGCAGTGGGGATTGCAGCAGTTTGAAAAGAGGCAGCCGAGTATCGAGGTGAGGCTGTATCCGTCACCCCCTGAATCAACAAAGAGCCTAGCTTTGCAATTTCAGGCGGGATCAGAGAATCACTTGGTTCTTCTCAATCAGTCAGCGTTCCTAGCCTTCTACGCAAAGGGAGTGTTCACGGAAGTGACCGAGTTGCTGCCGAAGATGGGGGTCGTGAAGGAGGACTACTACTTCGTCCCGGACACGTACACCTACAACAACGTCGACCACTCGCTCCCGCAGCCAACCTCAATGGTAGGTCCCCAGTTCGGGATGCCCTTTCAGATGGCCATCAGCGGATCTGTCGCCAACGCGTCACTGGCGGAGAACGCCGGCGTGCGATTGCCGAGCCACGAAGATTCCTGGACCTGGGACGACTGGACCGAGTGGGATTTGATTATGACCGACCCTGAAACCGGAACGTACGGTACCTGGGCGCGTGACGACTACCTGTTCCAATACATGCCGCAGATGTATTCCACCGGGTTGAAGAAGCCGTTCGACGATGGCCTTACAAAGACCGTGTTCGATAAGCCCCAAGCTCTAAAGGCATGGGAGTATCTGATCAACAAGATCCGCGTGCACGAGACATCACCGGGACCCGGCGAGACCAAGGCGCTCGGAGGTGAGTACGGCAATCCGTTTGCCGCCGGCAAGATCGGCATCTGGCCGTCTGAACGGGTGTACACGACGGGGTATGAGATGGCGCGAATCAAGGATCGATTCGAGTGGACACTGCTGCCGACAGTGACTGCGCCTGGCGGAGGACCGGCCGCGCACTCCTGGTTTGAACAGCCGAACGTTGTAACACGTGGAGCTTCGCGCGACGGCATGGTGGAAGCGTCCCTGGCGCTGGCGGTGTTCCTGGCGAGTGAGGCGTATCAGCGGAGGGTCGGAATCGAGCGTGGGCACATGCCGGTGCATAAGGCCGCGATTGGGGCGCCGGAGTCGCTGGAGCCGCCGCCGCAAGGGATGAAGTGGCTGAAGTACTACGCTGACCATCCCAACAACCGAAGTCTATTTCCGTTCAACACGTGGGTAGATTGGTTTGTCAAGCACCGTGAACTCGCCAAGAAGGGGTGGACGGGGGAGCAGACGCCGGCGGAGGCGCTGGAGGCGTGTCAGGCGTGGGGAGTGGAATATCTGTCGAGGTATGAGGGGTCGAGGCCGTTTGTGCGGGAGCCGGTGTATCCGTAGGTGGGGGTGATAGGGATGTCGGGCGAGGGACGGATGGCTGTGAAGGGACAGCGGATGGGTTCGGGGTTGCGGGTTTCGCGGCGGGGGGTGTTGGGGTTGGTGGGGCGGCTGGGGTTGGGGGTGAGTGGCGCGGTAGCGGCGGCCGGTTTGTCGCAGACCATTCGGCCAACGACGAGTGCGGCGGCCGATCGAGATGGTCCAGGCGATGCCTTCGTCGTGGCTGTAGATGAACGGCCGCACAGCTATCCGCCAGTCGAAGTGCGCTATGTCTCTGATCACCTTTCGGGTCCCCGAGGTGCTGCCCTGACGTGGGGGTTGGAGACATTCGCGATGCGAAATCCCCTCATCTATGTCCGCTTCGAGCCGGCCACCTCCTCGTTGCGCATGTCGGCCGCATTGGGGAGTCCGGTGCCGGAGGCGCACGTGGTCTTGCTGTCGCAGGCGGAATTCCTGCGATATCGAGAGACGGGCGCGTTTCTGACAATCAATGACCTGCTACCCAAGCTACGTAGCGTCCGGAGGATTGAGGAATATCACGCGCCAGAGACATTCTCGGTTCGACCCGGGCAGTTCGACCTGCTGGCATTTGCGCAGCACTACTTCGTCCCGGACACCTTTACCGACAACAAACTGGATCACTCGTTTCCGCAAGGAGCTGTACCTGACAACCCGCGATACCCGGACCAGTACGGGTTACCGTTCGAGCTGACGGTCAGCGGGTTCATGGCGAACATTTCTCTGGCCGAAGACGCTGGTGTGCGGTTGCCCGATAGCGAGGGCTCATGGACCTGGGACGACTGGAGCGAGTGGGACGCCCGCATAACCGATCCCGAGACCGGTGTCTTTGGGACATGGGCACGGGACGACTATGCGGGCCAGTACATGCCGCAGATGTACACGAACGGACTGAAGAAGCCGTTCAACGACGCCTTGACGAAGACCATGTTCGACCGGCCAGAAGCGCTGGAGGCGTGGTCGTACCTGATCGAAAAGGTCGTTGACCACCGGACGTCTCCGACAGCGGGAGAAGCCGAGGAACTGGCCGGGGAGTATGAGAGTCCATTCGACGCCGGAAAGATTGGGATCTGGCCGACAGACCGAGTCTCGGCTGCCGGCGTCCACATTCCTCAAATCACGGACCGCTTCGCTTGGACGCTGCTACCGGAGGTCGTCGCGCCGGGAGGTGGGCCGCCGGGACATTCGTGGTCAATGCGAGGAAACCTGGTGTCCGCGCTTGCGGAGGCCGAAGGGAACGCCGAACAAGCCGTGGAATTCATCAAGTTCCTTGCGGGACCGGAGTATCAGCAGCGAGTCGGAAGCGAGCGCGGCCACGTTCCGGTTCATAAGGCCGCCATCGATGCGCCGTGGTCGCTCGCGCGGCCGCCGCACGGCATGAAATGGCTGAAGGCGTATGCAGATCGGCCGGACAATCGGAGTCCATATCCATTCGCGGGCTGGGAACGGTGGTGGGAGGGGCATCGCACGCTGGCTCGCAAGGGCTGGACGGGCGAGTTGACGCCCGCGCAGGCGCTGGAGGCCTGCCAGGCGTGGGGCGCCCGGTTCCTTCGGGTCAACTACTACGGGCGGTCGCCGTACGTGCGTGAGCCGGTGTATGCGTAGGGGGGTGGGGGGCGGCGGCGTTCCGATTTCCACGACAGACAGCCTGATCTCTTGGGACTTATCCTTGGCCGGCCGGTGTCTGGTCCGCTAGTCAGCTGGCGGCAGGCTTCAATCGTTTTTTGAACCACGCGGCAAGCTGTTCATATCCGAAGTCTCCACGAGCCACAACCGTCACGACATCTGCCAGCGCCAAATCCTCCACCGCCAACCGATATCCGCTTCTGACTGCCAGCAATTCCACCAGGTAGACGGCCGTCCGCTTGTTGCCGTCTACAAAGCCGTGATTGGTCACGATGCCGTGAACCAGAGCGGCCGCTTTCTCATGGATGGACGGGTGGTAGCCGTGATAGGGCCGGGCGATCGCAGACTCGACGGCTGGGCGGCTGAGGATTCCCGGAGCGCCACCTGCCAGTAGCGCTTCGTCATGGGCACAGACTGCGTCGGCCCAGGTGACTCGGTAGTGGCCGTCAGCGATTGGCCAAAATCTCTATGGCTGTCCGTCGACGAACCGAGACTTCCTTGATGATTGCCTCCGACTCCTCAGAAACAGAACTTCGCGCCACTTGACGGGAGGTAGCGAGACTCGCAGCAGAACGGTTCTCGTCCGAGCCGTCGGACACGGCACTGTCAGGCTTCGGACGGGTACGCTCTTTGGTCATCGATTCCTCCTTGGCTGGTCCATAACCCTAGTTTCTCCTTCTACAGCCGACAACCCCCGGCTGTGGCTCCATCGTTCTGCCAAGGGCTTGGCTTTGAGCCAGGCGTTGGGTCTGGCGCTGGAACACGAGCGGAGATGGCAGCCGAAGGCGCGCGTGAAGTTCAGGTGTGATCCGTGGTTCCGGACAGGTCAGAGGTTGACGGGGCTCAGGTTCGGCGAGGGGATAGCCGGTCGGCTGATGGTCTGTGGAGGATGAAGCCCTGGTAGTTGTGGTTGGCGATTTGGGTGCATTTTTGGCGGTAGGGGCCGACGCCGCCGGGGTAGGGCATGAAGACGCGGGGTTTGCCTGGGATGTTGGCGCCGAGGTACCAGGAGTTGGCGAGGACGTAGAGGGTGGTGTCGGCGACTTGGTTGACGTGGGCGACCCAGGACTCCTCGGCCTGGGGGTCGGCTTCGGCGGACTCTATATCTCGCTCGCGCATCCAGGTGATGAAGTCGGCGATGAAGTCGATGTGTTGCTCGATGCTGACGGGCATGTTGCTGAGGACGGAGGGGCTGCCGGGGCCGGTGATCATGAACATGTTGGGGAAGCCGGCGACCTGGAGGCCGAGGTAGGTCCTGGGGCCATCGGCCCACTTGTCGCGTAGCGCGAGGCCGTTGCGGCCGCGGATGTCGATCTTGAAGTAGGTGCCGGTCATGGCGTCGAAGCCGGTGGCGAAGACGATGATGTCGAAGTGGAAGTCCCGCTGGGAGGTTTGGATGCCGGTGGGCGTGATCCGCCGGATGGAGGTGGAGCGCAGGTCGACGAGGTGGACGTTGTCGCGGTTGTAGGTGGCGTAGTAGTCGGTGTCGAGGAGGGCGCGCTTGGCGCCGAAGGGGTGGTCGTGGGGGAGGAGCTT
>DAOUJT010000081.1:0-6562 GCA_034422315.1 Chloroflexota bacterium
CTCCGCCCCGGCGAAAGCGTGGCCATCCAGGGCGCCGGCGGTCTGGGTCTCTACGCCGCCGCCATTGCCAAATCCCGCGGCGCCGGCCCCATCATCGCCATCGACGGCATTCCCTCTCGGCTCGAACTCGCCCGTGCCTTCGGCGCCGACGAAACCATCGACATCACCCAGGCCGACACCCCCGAGGCCCGCGTCCAGGCCGTCCGCGACCTGACCGGGGGCCTGGGAGCCGACGTAACGCTTGAGCTCGTCGGCCACCCCGGCGTCGTCGCCGAGGGCGTCTACATGACCGCCCCCGGCGGCCGCTTCGTCGAAATCGGCAACATCAACGTCGGTTGGGCGGGCTCGTTCGACCCGTCCGACGCCGTCCTGCGCAGCGTCTCGCTAATCGGCGTCGCCCACTACCGCGCCCGCGACCTCGCCGCCGCGCTGGCCTTCGTCGCCCGCGAGTCCGGCCGCCTGCCCTTCGATCAAATGCTCGCCAGCCGATTCGACCTCACCGACATCAACCAGGCGTTCGAATTGCAGGACGCAGGGCACGTGACGCGGAGCGCTCTGGCGCCACACCCCGCCCAGCAGGTGTAGAGCCTCAAACAGCCACGCCTGCACCGCCCCTGCGGCACCGTGCCACAAGCCGCCCATGCGGCCGAGCACCGTCGCCACCGCGGCCCGGGTGCTGGCGGCCGCGGCCCGAAACGCCGGCGCCGCCAGGCCTGACTGGTTGCCGGCCACCGCCCCGGCATCCAGTCGCGAGGGCCACCAGTTCCAACGCCCCAGCAGCAGCACGATGCTGGGTACAAACAGCGCCCGCACGATAAACGTGTCGATCAGGACTCCCAACGCCACCGCGAACCCCAGCTGATAGATATCCCGCAGCGGGAAGGTCGTCAGAACCGAGAACGTGCCGGCCAGGATCAGGCCGGCCGACGTGATGACCCCTCCGGTCTGCGCTACCGCGGCTCGGACCCCTCCAGCCAGTCCGCGCGTCCGAATCTCCTCTCGAACCCGCGAGATGATCAGGATGTTGTAATCCGCCCCCAGCGCCGCCAGGAAAATGAACATCCACACGACGTTCTGATAGCCCAGCCCGGGATGCCCCAGCACCTGCTGGAAAATCACGACTGAAATGCCCACGGCGGACAGAAAGCTCAGCAGCACGCTGCCCAGCAGATAGGTGGCCGCCACCAGGCTGCGCAGGAGCAGCAGCAGGATGAGCCAGATCATCACCGCCACGATCGGCCCCACCACCGCCATGTCGCGGTTAACCGCATCGCGAGCGTCGGCCTGCAAGGCCGTTGGACCGCCAACCACGACTCCCGCATCGTCCAGCGAACCAGTGGCCGCACGCCGCGCAACCTCGCGAATCTCGGAGACCCGCTCGATCGCCGGAAGCCCGTACGGGTCGTCCTTCATCACCACCTCCAGCCGAGCCGTCGTGCCGTCCGGCGAGACAAAGCGGCGCCCGGCCAGATAGGTCGCCAGCACGGCCCGCGTCTGCCCATCCGCATCGGCTGGCCCGCCCATGGCAGACGCCGCGCCCGCCGGTTCGCCTGGCGGCGGCCCGGCGCGCAGCGCGGGCGGAAGCTGGGGAATCGCCGCCTGGAGCGTCGCCGCGTCGACCGCAGGCAAGTCACCGGTTGGGCGTGTGGGGCCGGTCACGCGGGCCACCCCCGGCACGCTGGCCACGGCCTCGGCCACCCGATCCAGGTCAACCAGGCTGGCATCCACGTTCGCGGTGCGCACCACAACGTTGGAAGGCGCCAGTGCACCCGCGCCGAAGTGCTCGTCCAGGATCCCGGCCCCAACCTTGGCCTCGGCGCTGTCCGGGAATCCGTCGATGAGGTTGAAGCTGGACCTGGTGCTGGACGCCCCGGCCGCAAATGTCACCAGCAGGATCAGCGTCGCCGCCAACGTAGCCAGCGGATAGCGAACCACCGCGGTGGCCACCCGCGACCAGACGCGTGAATGCTCCGTTCCGCTCACCTGCATCCGGCCCGGCCAGAACGCCGCGCGACCCAGCAATACCGTCAGCGCCGGAATCAGCGTCAGCCCGCTCACCACCATCAGGAACATCGCCATGGCCAGCATCGGCCCCATCGATTGGAACGATCCGAACGTCGCCAGCAGCAGCGCCAGCAGCGCCGCGATCGTGGTGCCCCCGCTCGACGCAATCGACGGACCGACGCGTTGCACCGACACTCGCATGGCCCGCCAGCGGTCAGGCTGTCGACGCAGTTCCTCCCGATAGCGGGAGACGATGAACAGCGTGAAATCGGTGCCGGCCCCGAACATCAGCACCGACATCAGCGCCGTCACCTGGCCGTTCAGCGCCAATCCGAAGTTCTCGGTCAGCAAGGCGGCCACGGCCTGCGCCATCAGCACCGTCCAGCCCACCCCGACCAGCGGCAGCAGCGCCAGCGCCGGCGAGCGGTAGATCAGCAGCAAAAGCACCAGCACCATCAAGATCGTGAACAACGTAATGCGGAGGTCGAAGGCCCCGACCACCTCCGTGGCGTACGCCCCAATCCCCGCCGGCCCCGTCACCGCGACCGTCAGACCCATTGGATCCGTTCGGGCCCGCGCCTGCTCGCCAATCCATGCCAGCACGTCCAGGAACCGCGGATCCGCCGGCGAGCCCGTGATCGTGACGATCGCCATCACCGTCGTTCGGTCAGGAGCCAGCAGCGACCCGGCCAGGTGGGGCGTGGTGCTCAGCGCAACCACCGATTCGATGTCCGGCGGCGCCCCCTCCACCTGCAACGCCGCGTCCACCTCGGCCACCGTCGCCAGGTCCGCATCCGACAGTCCGTCGGGACGGTGAAAGACAACAATGGCCGGAACGCCCTGGCCGCCCGGAAACTTCTCGGCAACCAGTTCCAGCGCCCGCTGGGACTCCGAGCGGCTCGGCAGGAAATCCGCTTGGCTGTTAGTCGTGACGTCGGAAAGCGGCGGCGCCGTCAGGTAGAGAACAAGACCGACGACCACCCAGGCGAGAATGACACCAGCGGCCCGTCGCCAACCGCCGCACGAACCGGCCAGCAGCCCAAACATCTCGCGAATCCCCGGCTCGCCTGCGAACTTCCACCGCTACATAGAATCCTGCGACCGGCTGAACGGGCCCGTCGTGGTATTCCCCACAGTCCGCCTGCGCCTCGGCCGCCTCGGACTGGGACGTCGTTAGGTTTGCCTTGCCGCCGTCGCTGCCGCTTTCTGAGTCTCGATTCGCGACGGCCACCAGTTCCAGCGCCGCAGCAGCAGCACGATGCTCGGCACGAACAACGCCCGCACGATAAAGGTGTCCATCAGCACGCCCAGTGCGACCGCGAACCCAAGCTGATAGATATCGCGCAACGGAAACGTGGTCAGAACCGAGAACGTCCCAGCCAGGATCAGGCCGGCCGAAGTAATCACCCCGCCGGTTCGCGCCAGGGCCGTGCGAACACCTTCCACCAGCCCCCGCTCCTGAACCTCTTCCCGCACCCGCGAGATGATCAGGATGTTGTAGTCGGCCCCCAGCGCCGCCAGGAAGATGAACATCCAGACGGGGTTCTGATAGCCGACCCCGGGGTGATCCATGAAGTTTTGAAAGATCACGACCGAGAGCCCAACCGCCGACAGGAAGCTCAGAACCACACTGCCCAGCAGGTAGGTCGCTGCCACGACGCTGCGCAGCAAGGCCAGGAGAATAATCCAGATCAGCACGATCACGATCGGACCGATGAGCGCCGTGTCGCGGTTCACGGATGCCCGCGCGTCGGTTTGCAGCGCCGTCGGACCGCCAACCACGATCTCCGCGTTCTCCAGCGACGTTCCGGCAACGACCGATCGCGCGATCGCGCGGATGTCCTCAATGCGATCGATCGCCGGCACCTCGTACGGCTGGTCCGCCATAATCACGTCCAGCCGGGCGGTGGTCCCGTCGGGCGATACAAACCGTCGGCCGGCGAAGTAAGCCTGCAGGACGGCCTGCTGCTGCGCATCCGCGTTGGCCGGCGGGCCCGCGGCCGGTGCGCCGCCAGGCGGACCGCTTGGTGTTCCGTCCCGTACCGCCGGCGGCAACTGCGGAATCGCCGCCTGCAGCGTTGCCGCGTCGACCGCCGGTGCTTCCCCGGTGGGACGCGTAGGCCCGCTGACCCGTGCGACGCCCGGCACCGCCGCCACGGCCTGCGTGAGCTGATCCAGGTCAACCAGGCTTCCGTCGACATCGGTCGTGCGGACGTAGACATTGGTCGGCGCAAGTTCGCCGGCGCCAAAGCTGTCGTCCATGATCTGTGCGCCGATCTTCGACTCGGCGTTGTCGGGGAATCCATCGATAAAGCTGAAGTTCGGCTTCATGCTGGGTGCGCCCGCCGCGAACACCACCAGGAGCACCAGCGTCACCGCAAACGTGGCGACCGGACGCCGCGTTACGACGTCTGCCACCCGCGACCAGAGCCGCGAGTGCTCCGTGCCGCTCACGTGCATCTGGCCCGGCCAGAAGGCTGCGCGACCCAGCAGGACCGCAAGCGCCGGCACGAGTGTGAGACCGCTGACGAGCATCAGGAAGATCGCCATGGCCAGAACCGGACCCATCGCCTGGAACGATCCAAAGCTGGCCAGCAGCAACGCCAACATGGCCGCGATAGTCGTGCCCGCACTCGAAGCGATCGCCGGCCCGATCCGTTGGAGCGAGACCTCCATGGCCCGCCAGCGATCCGGCTGCCGGCGCAACTCCTCGCGGTACCGCGCGACGATGAACAACGTGAAATCGGTACCCGCGCCGAACATCAGCACCGACATGAGGGCGGTGACCTGCCCATTCAGCGACAGCCCAAAATTGTCGGCCAGCAACGCAGCGACCGATTGCGCGACCAGCAACGTCCAGCCCACCCCCGCCAGTGGCAACAAGGCAAGCACCGGCGAGCGGTAGATCACGAGAAGCAGCACCAGGACCAGCAAGACCGTGATCATCGTGACCCGGAAGTCGAAGGTTCCAAATACTTCGACGGCATCGGAAACGATTCCGGCCGGGCCGGTGACCGCCACCGTCAGGCCAATGTCTTCGACCTCGGCCCGCGCCTGGTCGCGAATCCACTGCACGGCCTCGCCGAACGTCTCGGTGTCGCGGGCTCCCGAAAGCGTGACGATCGTGGTCACAGTCGTTCCGTCCGGCGCCGTCAGCGCCGCCGCGGCGTCGGGAGACCCGCTCAGCGACAAGACCGACTGGATTTCCTCCGGCCCGCTATCCGACTGCAACGCCGTGTCAGCCTTGGCTATTGCCGCCAGGTCGGCATCCGACAGCCCCTCAGGGCGATGAAAGACGACGATGGCCGGTACACCCTGGCCGCGCGGGAACTTCTCCGAGACCAATTCCAGGACGCGCCGGGATTCCGAGTCGCTTGGCAGGAAGTCTTCCTGGCTGGTAGTCGTCACGTCGCCCAGCGGCGGCGCTGCCAGGATTACGACCACGCCCGCCACGATCCATGCGACGATCACGGCCGCCGCCCGGCGCCAACTGGCGGCCAGGCTGGCCAGCAGTCCAAACATCGACACCTCGCCCCGCCCCGAAGCTACGACCGCAGAGTGTGGCAGGTTTTCACCTCAGATTGTGAAAAACTTCACCAAGTCGGATCGGACCGGTCCGCCGCCGACCGTGGAAACCCCGTCGCGGTCGGGCTAGAGCAGCCCCAACTGCTGCCGAAAGCCCAGCGAGTCGAACATCGCCCAACTCTCGGCAATCCTGTCCCCCTCGAAGCGGTAGATATATATAGCCGAAGCCTCGAACGTGTTCCCGCTCGGCTGGACCCCCAGGCCCTGGCCCGTATGCGTCCCGCGCCAGGTCACCCGCGCAATGATCTTGCCCGGCGCCATGATCCACTCATCCGCCGTGATGCTCAGATCGGGAAACGAGCTCCGCAACTCCGGGATCTCGATCTTGAACCCATCCCGCCCGATCGTCCGCCCGTCCTGCATGTGCAGCACATAGTCCGTCGTGAACAGCTCATCGATCAGGCTGATGTCCCCCTGGTTCCACGACTCCTCGTAAAACCGCTCGATCAACGCCCGCTCCGCCGCCCCGGCCACACCCTCCGGCTCACCGCCGCCCAGCGCCACCGACAGCACCGCCCCCACCAGCGCCCCCACCACCGCCGCCAACAACGCGGACACGAGCACCGTGTACATAACCGGACGCCCCGACATCGTCTGGCTCACGGATTCCAGTCCTCTTCGGCACGGACCGTTGGCGACGGCCAGTCTAAGACGCACTGACCTATCAGCGACTCACCGGATTGCGCGCCCACTAGACCGTCGAAGCTGCGTCGCGGTCGCCTCGATGCTCCCCCATCTCCTCCAGCATCGACCGAATCGTCGTCGCCGCGACGTCCAAACCTCGAAAGTAGACCTCCCGATACGTGTCGTCCGAAGCGCCAAAGTAAAAGTGAGTCGGCGCGTACTGAATGCCCGCGAATGACCTGGCCTGGGCGGATTCCGGGCCGTACCAGTCGGCAATAACGGCGGTCGTGCCTTCTCTCCATTTCTGAAACTCCCGCGACCCCACCACCCGCTCCGGCGACCGCCACGC
>DAOUJT010000082.1:0-7302 GCA_034422315.1 Chloroflexota bacterium
GCGATGTGCGGACTCAGGAAGACGTTCGGCAGCCCGATGATCTCGCTGTCCGGGGGAATCGGCTCCGGATCGAACACGTCGAGCCCAGCCACGATGTCCCCACGCTTCAGCCGCTCGATCAGCGCGTCGCTATCCACCACCACGCCACGCGACACGTTCACGAACACGGAGTTGGAGCGAATCATCTCCAACTCCCGCCGCCCGATCATTCCCTCCGTCGCCGGCGTATGCGGCGCCAGGCAAACAATCACGTCCGACTCCGAGAGCACCTTCTCCAGCGAGGTCTTCACCACCCCGATCGCGTCCGGCATCTCGCTCGCCAGGTACGGGTCGTAAACCCGAATCGCCACCTCAAAGGGCTCCAGCAACTTCACCAGCCGCCGCCCAATGTGCCCGCACCCGATCAGTCCAATCCGCTTCCCGGTCAGCTCCCCATGCACGAACCCAAAGTGGTCGCGCGCCGGCTTGTCGGTATCGCCCGCCAGGATGTTCCGAAAGCTCTCTCCCGCATTCCGCATCGATATCAGGATCAGCCCCAGCGCCCACTCCGCCACCGGGTACGACGACCCATGCGTCGTATCCACCGTCCGGATCCCGCGTTCCCAGGCCGCTTCCACGTCGATCCGGTACGCAAACCGGTCCCCCTCCAGTTCCCCGATAATCTTCAGCTTCGGCGCCGAGTCCATCACCTCCGCGCTGATCCGCGGCGACCCATGCGACACCACCACCCCGTCAACGTCGCCCACCTTCGCCATCAGCCGCCTGGTCGCCCCCGCATCCTCATTCGCCCCAAACGCCTCCCCGCCTTCAACCCGCAACCACTCCCAATCCGCCACCGCTTCCAGTCGCTCCAGGTCCTCCGCCAGCAAACTCAACCCGCGCACTTCCTGATTGCACACGATCAACACCCGCGGCCGGGCACTGGTCATTTCGTGCGGCGCCTGGAATTCCCTCGCTTGGTCTTCTTCGACGTCCGGCGCGCTGCCTCGCGGGCCGCCTCGATCTCCCGGTCGGCGCCGGCGGCGGAACGCAATTCGCCCCGCTCGAAGCGCTCCAGGACGTCGCGCTCTTCCGCGCTCAGCTTGTCGCTCATATCGATAGCCTCCTCAACATTCACGTCGTGTCAAATCCAAACCACCCCGGCGCCGCCGCGGCCTGCCGCACCCACGTTTCCATCTGCGCCTCGTCCAGTTCGCCCTCGTGGATGTTGATCCAGCGCGAATCCGGGTCCTTGGCCTCGCCCGGTGGCAGCGGGTCCAGCCGCATGCCGTTCGTAAACGTCACCTTCACGTAGCGGGTGAACACGTGGTAGCTCAGAAACCAGCCCATCCCCTCCACGCCATACCACGGCGAGTTCCACCGCACCGCCTTCCGCACGTCCGGCACCGCCCGCTCGATCAGCGCGTCCAGCCGCCGCCCAATGTCGTGCTTCCACTCCGGCATCGCCGCGATATACGCCTGCACCGGCGCGTCCCCGTCCGCCTTCGCGATCTGCGGATTCCCGCCCGACAACAAGATCGGCTTATCCCCCGCCGCCGCCTTGCGACTCATGTACCCGTGCGTCTTGTTGTACGCCACCGCCTCCCGCAGCAACGCCTTCAGCGACCTCCGGTTGATTCGGTCGCCCTCTTTGATGTCAATCGCCCGCCACTGCTTTCCGCGCAGGCTCGCGTTGAACAGCTTCTTCGGATCCCGCAGCTGCGCCCCCTGCGCAAACCTCAGCGTCACCGTGTCCTTGCGCGCGTTCCCCACGGCAAGAGTCCCGTCATGCGACCACGTCGGGCTCCCCCGGTACTTCCACTCCTCCACCACCTCCGGATCGACCTCGTGAATCAACGCCCGGATCTCCGCCATGCGCTCTCCCCGCCAGTCCTCCAACTCCGCAATCACCAGATCAATCCGCTCCGAAGCGCTCAACCCTTCAGCAAACATGCCTCCCGCCTTCTCCCCCGACGCCCATCGTTCGCTCTACATTAAGCCACCGCTGGTGACGGAGCGACGCCAATGCAGGACTTCAACGACTACCTCATGCAGTCCTACGAGCTCCGCGAAAAGCTCGTTGCCGACAAGCACCGCCCCCGCTACCACTTCGTCCCGCCCGAAGGCCGCTGGAACGACATCAACGGCGCCATCTACTGGAACGGCCGCTACCACCTCGGCTACCTGCAGAAGATCCCCAACGCCGGCAGCCCGATCGACTTCTCCAGCTGGCAGCACATCAGCAGCCGCGACCTCCTCCACTGGCGCTACCACCAGGCCTCCCTGCGCGAGCCTTTTGCCGGCGCCAAAGGCGACTATTTCAACAGCGGCGACGTCATGGAAGGCATGCCCGTCCCCACTATCATCACCAACATGCCCCGCCGCGGCATTTGCATCTACCAGTCCCGCGACCCAGACCTCGACCACTGGGTCCCCCTGCCCCAGAACCCCGTGATTCCCCTCGATCCGGCCCCCGAAGGCCAGCCAACCAGGGCAAACAGCACGCTCCCCGAGTGCGTCATCTTCGACCCCAGCGGCTGGAAGGAAGGCGACACCTACTACGCCCTCATCGGCAACAAGAACCACCGCCCCGGCTACGAGGGTGACTCCACCAGTCTCTTCAAGTCCACGAACCTCGCCGACTGGCAGTACCTCGGCCCCTTCTACAAGTCCGACCGCAGCCTGACCGAGGAGATCGAAGACTGCGCCTGCTCCAACTTCTTCCCCTTCGGCGACAAGCACATGCTCCTCATGCACACCCACCAGCCCTACGGCCGCGCCCAGTACTACATCGGCCGCTACGAGAATGAGCAGTTCCACCCTGAAACCTACGGCCGCCTCAGCCACCTCGGCAGCCTGCTGGCGGGCCCCGAAACACTCATCGACGACAAGGGCCGTCGCCTCTTCTGGGGCTGGATCCGCGAAGCCCGCGAGTGGTCCGACCACGGCTGGAGCGGCGTCATGTCCCTCCCCTGGCACCTCAGCCCCGCCCCCGACAACACCCTCCGCATCGACCCCGTCGCCGAACTCCGCAACCTGCGCTACGCCGAGCAGCACCACCCCGACATCACCCTGTCACCCGGCGAAGAGCGCACCCTCCACGGCTTCCAATCCGACTGCATGGAACTCCAACTCACCATCCATCCCAACCAGGCCACCCGCTTCGGCCTCAAGCTCTGCTGCTCACCCGGAGGCGAAGAGGAAACCGTCATCACCTACGACACCCGGCGCCAGCACTTCATCGTCGACTTCGACCGCTCCAGCCTCGACCCAAACCTCATCTACGGCCGCAACCCCCGCGACACCACCAGTGCCACCCACCGGCAAGTCGTCCCCTTCCCCCTCCAGCCTAATCAACCCCTCCACATCGACTGCTTCATCGACCGCTCCGTCATCGAACTCTTCATCAACTCCCGCATCTGCATCGTCCAACGCATCTATCCCACCCGCCCCGACAGCACCTACCACAAACTCTTCACGCGTGACGCCCCCATCACGGCCCAGAACATCGTCAAATACGAAATGGACGCCACCAACTCCTGGTGATCCGGCGAGCCAGCGCCGCTCGGCACGTCGTCACGAGGTCATGCCGACCATGACCACAACCAAGAGCCGAATGACTGCGTGGGACGACTTACGTTCCGACCCCCACGGTCAGTGAAGCCACGTAGCCGCCGGCGTCGGGCGTAACCTGCGCCAGCAAGTCGGCCCTGAAAATCCCATCGTTCGCGTTCGTCGTACGCCGAGCACCGCGCGCTGCGTAGGGTTCGGCTGTGTACACCGCGTCGGTGGCCTCGTCAGGGAAGTACAACTGCGAAGTGATGAAGCTCCGTTCGTCGGTATAGGCCTTGAAGTGAATGTGAGCGGTCCTGCCGGAGTATGCCCCTGGGTAGATCGTCTCGAACTCGGCCAGTCCCTCCGCGTCAGTGACTTGGATTCCGCGCAGGAAGGTCTCGCCGCTGGTGTTGGCACCGTCGTCCCCCTGTCCGCGGTAGCCAGAATACTGGCCCACCGCGTCCGCGTGCCAGATGTCCACCACGGCATCACGAATCGGCTGGCACGAGTCCGCGTGCACCAAGCGAAACGCCACAACCAGCGGCGTGCCTGGTCTGCCCTCGGTAATGTCCCGTCGGACCAGGCCGGCATCGAAGTAGAACGGCCCCGCCGTCTGTCGAGGCGAGATCACGCAGTCAGGCTGGGAAGCTGCGGCGACCTGCGCGGCGCCTGGCTCGGTCGTCTGGGTTCGAGTCTGCGCCGGCCCGGAATCGTCAGCGTCGCCCGTCGGCAAACAGCCGGCCAGCACCCCGACACTCGCGACCCCCAGAACTCGCAACTGATCCCGCCTGCTGATGAGCATCGTGCGGGCCCGTGGTCCGGGAGCCTCACGACTGCTGCTCGCCGACGATTGCACTGCGCGATTCACACGTTCCTGTGACCTGCCACCCCCACCACGATTCGGAGCCTCGGATCCGTCGCTCAATGCACCAGCGGCCAGGCTTTGGCTCTCTTTTTCTGAGTCCATTTGGCTCGTCGGACGTTGCCTCTTCCGGAAAGTCCACACCCATCGATAGTACTGACAGCATCCGGGGCTTTCCCCGTTTTCACTGCGTACGAAACATGGCTCGCCTCTTCCACTCTCCGTCTCCCTAGTCTCCCCTCACGAATCAACCGACCCCATGACATCCTCAAAGGTCCTTGTCACATCCACCGGCTCAAAGAAAACCAACCGGTACCCATCCGGATCCACCACCACGATCTCCCGCGTATTCCACGCCCGCGTCACCGGTCCCTCCGCCAACTCAACCCCGCGCTCAACCAGCCGTTCCGCCATCGCGTCAACACTCACATCCCCCACGAGAAACGACAACGACACCCCCACCCCCTTGGCGTCTTCGCTGTCCGACCCCGAATCCGGAACCAGCAGCACATCCGCATACTTCCGCCACCGCAAATGAGCCAGCACCGGCTCGCCATCCGGCCCCGGCATCACAAACACCATCCCAAACCCCACCGTCTCCGCATACCACCCCACCGATACCCCCACGTCTGCTACGGAGAGCGTCGGGAACATCGGCATTGGGTAGATATCCATGTCCTGCTCCATCAGTCCACGGCCAGTCCTAGAGACGTGCATTTTCCGGGAGCACCCCAACGCACGGCCGCGCCAGGTGCCGCTGTTCCCTTCAACGCGAAAGCGACCGCTCCGGCCTCTGGCTCCCAATCGCCTCCACAAGCAACGAATACAGCGACAACCGTGGTTTCACCGGCTACGGAAGGGCGGCCAGCCGCGATTGTGGAGGGCCTCGGGCCGAGGATGACGGGGCGTAGAACTCTGAGCGAAGCCGGGCTACAGATCAGTTGTTGCAGACGCCGGCGCGAGCCGCGTCACCTGGAGTTGGCTCGCTCGCTCTCGAGTCTGCCAGAGGTCATACGCCGTCTGCAGACCCAGCCACGTCTCCGGAGATGACCCGAACGCCTTCGACAACCGAATCGCCATCTCGACCGACACCGCGGTCTTCTCATTGACGAGTTCGGACAGCGCCTGGCGGCTCACCCCCAGCCCTTCCGCAGCCTTCGTCACCGAAAGCCCAAGCGGCTCCAGCCACTCACGTCTCACCATCCCACCCGGACGCCGCGCCCCAACCGTCCCCATCCCTCAACCCCTCTCAACCCCACCGACCAACCGCCCCACCCACACCCCCCACATGCCCAACCCGGAACCGCTGAGGGAGACGAGACGCGATCCGGCGGCTACTCGACGACCACTCGCCCTCGCAAACCGTCCCAACGCCCCGCCCATATCCCACTCGGCCCTCCGAACGCCCCCATATGTTCACTTCACGACCATATGGCCGTCCCAAGCCTCCATATGTACTCCTGGTGACAATATGACTGCCCTGGCTGTGCCATATGTCCAGCTACCGACTATATGTGGCTCTCAGTCCGCCATATGTTCAGCTACTGACAATATGGCTGTCCCCAGTCCTCTATATGTTCGGCTACCGACAATAAGACCGCACATGCTCGCCCATATGTCCACCTGCCGATAATATGGACTACTCATTCTCCCCATATTGTCGGTAGCCGAACATATGGAAGGTTCCTCAGTGCCCGGCGACGTGTCCGCGTCCGAACGAGTCCAAGCGGACGACGCCCAGCGGGCCGGTCAATACGTGGTCCAGCCGCAGGGCTACCGAGCCTTCATTCCGGCCCCGTTGCCCCCACAGCCGCCCGTTCGCCTGGAAGGCGAGCTGCAGGCATTGCTCTCCCAGGCCGATCAGGCGCTGGGCCGGCTGGACGGTTCGATCCAGACGTTGCCCGACCCCGACCTCTTCGTGTTCATGTACGTGCGTAAGGAAGCCGTCCTCTCAAGCGAGATTGAGGGCACGCAGAGTTCCCTGCAGGACATCCTGGCCGCCGAGGATCACATTCGTACGCCCGGCCAGGCCCGGGACACGGGCGAGGTCATCAACTACGTCACCGCCATGAACTACGGGCTGGGTCGCCTGGAGACATTGCCGATTTCCACCCGCCTGATCCGCGAAATCCACGAACGGCTGCTGCATGGCGTCCGCGGGTCCCAGATGCGGCCAGGCGAACTCCGTACCAGTCAAAACTGGATCGGCCCTGCCGGCTGCAAGCTCCACGAAGCCACCTTCGTCCCGCCGCCGCATCGTGAGGTGCCGAACGCGCTGGGTGCGTTGGAGACCTTTATTCACAGCCCCAGCGACCTGCCGGACTTGGTGCAGATTGGGCTGGTGCACGCGCAGTTCGAGACCATTCATCCATTTCTGGACGGCAACGGCCGCGTCGGTCGCCTGCTCATAACGTTCCTCCTGTGTGAACGCGGCATCCTGTCGGCCCCGGTCCTCTATCTCTCGCAATTCTTCATGCGATACCGCCCCGAGTACTACGAACGCTTGCAGGCCGTCCACGACGGCGGCGACTGGGAAAGCTGGCTGGCGTTCTTTCTGCGCGGCGTCGCCGACGTCAGCGCCGAGGCCACGACAACCGTCCGACGCATCCTGAGCCTGCGTGAGCGCCACCGAACGCTAGTCACCGAGCGTTTGGGCCGCGTTGCCGGCGATGGTCTCCGGTTGCTGGAGCGTCTCTACCGGCAACCGTTTGTAACCGTGACCGGGGTTCAGGACATCACTGGAACTCGCTATCCTCCGGCCAACCGTTTGGTCGCCCACTTGGTCCAAGCCGACATCCTCGAAGAAATCACCGGCGACCGCCGCAACCGCGTCTACCGCTACACCCCCTACCTCCAAATCCTCGAACCCAACACCCCCTAACCCACCCGCGACCCACCCCCATCTT
>DAOUJT010000083.1:0-21999 GCA_034422315.1 Chloroflexota bacterium
GCCAATCCGCGCGTGTCCGTGGCGGTCGCCTGTAGGGCGGCGTCAGCGGCGGTCTCGCGAAACGCGGTGCAGTCCGAAGTGACGGCGGGCGTTCCACAGGCCATGGCCTCCAGCGCCGGCCAGCCAAAGCCTTCCCAGTGCGACGGTGTCAGCAAAACCTGGCAGCACGCATAGAGCGCGGGCAGGTCGGGCTCGGGCACGTAACCGGTCTCCATGATCCAGGGTTCCAGCCCCAGGCTTCGCGCCAGCCGTCGCTGGTCCTGGGTCAGGCGCTGGCCTGCTTTGACGAAGCCGCAGTCGATCCCGTGCGTTTGGCGCAGAGCATGCACAACCCGCAGCGCGCCCTCGATGTTCTTGTAGGCATCGGCGCCCCCGACGTGCAGTAACAAAGGAATCTCCGGCAGCTCGAGCCGTTCACGAAGCTGGGCCACACGCTCCGCCGCCGGAGCGCGAAAGTGGTCGGCCACACCGCTATGCACCACATGCACTCGCGCCGGGTCGCAGTCCAGGTAACGCTGCAGGTCGTTGGCTGTGGCTTGGCTGACACAGACGACGCGGGCGGCCCGTGGGAGATGGCGAACGGCATATCGAAAGGCCGTCAGTGCGACGCGAGACGTCCGCGCGCCCGGAATCCGACCGTCGGCCATGCGCAGCAGCATCAGGTCGTGACAGGTCACCACCGTGCGCCGTGCCCCCAGCGCGGACACAAGGTGGGCGTATGAGTGGTCGACCACGTGGTGCACCGGGGCCGACTCGCCGGACACCCGGCGTGGGTAGTCGGCGTAGCGCACCCGGTACTTGACCACGTTCTCGGCCAGGCGGCCGAACGGGCTGTCGTCGTGCTCTGGCCACGGGGGCGGGGTGACGGTATGCACGTTCAACGGCGGGTCCAGGTATCGCAGCGCGCGCTCCAGCGTCCGGCCATAGCGGTCCATCGACGGTCGGCAGTCGCTGGGATTCACGAGATACAGGTTGACGCGCGGCCGCGCCCTGGAAACCTCATCCGACGGATGGTCAACGCTCACGGCTTGCGCCCCAGGACTTCCCAACTGGTCGCCCATACATGATTCAGCACCGGGAGCCGCAGCAGCCAGGGGACTGCACGAATCAGATTCAGCCGTGCCGCCAGCGGCAGCGGGCCCATGCGATCCACACGCTCGACCTCGAATCCGGCGTCCCGGAACAGCAGGCGAACCGCCGCGCGGGTGAAGCCCCGGCGGTGCGTATAGTCGTTCCAGACCACGCGCGGCCGCGCCATTGGAACCGAGGCCAGCGCCAGCCCGCCGGGCCGGAGCACCGCGCGCATCTCGCGCACGGCGTCCCAGGGATGGTCAAGGTGTTCCAACACGTCCCTGGCAATCACGGCGTCGAACCGGTTGCGCGGAAAGGGCAGTCGCTGTCCCGCCCCGGCGTCCCAGGCCGCGACTCGGCCGTATCGACTGGCGAGTTCGAGCGCGCCCTGGTCGTGATCGATCCCAATTACGCGTACGCCGGGCGCCGACGCGCGCGACATGTCACCCACGCCGCAGCCCAGGTCCAGCACCAGCGAGACAGTCCCCACGCGGCGAAAGTACTCACGCACAAGCTGAGGCGGCGCCCCGGTGCCGTGGTAATACGCGCGCTTGCGAACCTGCCGACCCCGCCCGTCGTTCATCTGGCGAGGCTCCGGGCGGGGCGACGGCGGACCCGCTCCAGGCACTTCGCCAGCCGTCGCGCGACCACCGAGTGCGTGAAGTGACGCTCCACCCGCATTCGACCGCGCGCGGCCAAGCGTGCGCGCAGGGTGGGATCCTCTATCAGGGAGTGCAAGGCGGCTCGCAGCCGCCCGATGTCACGCTCCGGAACCACGATGCCGGCGTCGCCAATCACGGCCGGTATCTCACCCGAGTTCGTCCCAACCACCGGGCAGCCGGCCGCCATGGCCTCGATCAGCACGTGCCCGAACTGCTCTGCCCAGTCCGCGGTCGCGTAAGACGGCAGGACGAGTACGTCCAGTGCGGCCAATAGGGCGCTTACCCGATAGTGGTCGGCGTCCTCGACAAGCCTCAGTCGCCCGGATAACTCTGCGTGGCTGAAGCGCATCTTCAGCTCATCAGCTGACGGTCCCCGGCCGACCGCCAGGAATGTCCAGGCCAGATGCCCAAGTCCACCCAGCGCCTCTGCCAGGTCCAGTACCCCCTTTTCGGGGATCAGCCGCCCGGCAAAGCCGAGGACAACGCCGCATAGCCCCAGTTCGCGTCGCACCTGCCGGCGGGTCAGATCCGGCCAATCCGGCAGATCGAAGCCAACCTGTGGAATGCGATGAATCGGCGGGCCGAAACCTGATGCGCGCAGTTGGTCGCAGGCCGCCTGATTCCCGGCAAAGGCCACTCGGGCGGCGCGCAACGCGCCATGCCGCAGAATGCGCAGCGGCAACGCCAGTCGGCGGTTCGGTGGGCCGCCCCACGCGAAGAACGCGAACGGCGGACACCCCGGCAACAGCCCGGCCAACCAGCGGCTCTGCAGAGCCAGCAGCGAGTGCGGCTCCTGTTCGACCAGCACGACGTCCGGCCGAAAACGCCTGGCCGCCAACGCCAGCCGAGGGTCAATGTGAAAGGTCAGCGTGCCGTGCCCGCGCAGCAGCGCCCGAGCGACGTGCAGCCGCACGCGGGGATGCGTTGGCGTCTCGGGCTCGACGCGGCCGAAGTGTGGATCCGACCAGCCGTTCGGGACCACCAGCAGGGCCGCGTGGCCCGGCGACAGGTCGGCGAACGCTTCCCACTTGCGTTGGTTGAACCGCCGCAGGTAGGTATGACTGACCACCAGCACGCGCACCCGCCGTCACCCTTCCTCCACGCCGGGTGGCTGCCCGTGTACCTGGCCGGGACCGGCGCGCTCGAGACGTTGTGAGTACTGCGTCTCGGCCCGCCGTGGGAAAATGCGCGCGCGTAGCGCGCCCCGCCGCGCAGCGCCCATACGGTAGCGGTCTTGTGCCCGTTCTGTCTCCGGCGGGTTGCCGGAGATGCAGAGCCGGCAGGGCTGGCGGAACGCACCCGGGCTCGAATCATCGCGGGAGACCCCGAACGACCGGCTGGCCAGCCATGCGAACGACCGACATTCACGACCTGCTCAAGACGCGATTCGGCTACGACGAGTTCCGCCCGCTCCAGGCCGAGATCATCCAGACCGTGCTGGCCGGACGCGACACCCTGGTGCTGATGCCGACGGGCGGCGGGAAGTCTCTCTGCTACCAGCTACCGGCCTTGTGCCTGGACGGTCTGACGCTGGTGGTTTCGCCCCTGATCGCCCTGATGAAGGACCAGGTGGACGCCTTGCGCGCCAACGGCGTTGCGGCGGCCTACATCAACAGCACGGTCCCGCCGCGGGAGATTCAGAACGCCTACTCGGCCGCTCGGATGGGCCAGGTCAAGCTTCTTTACATCGCACCTGAGCGGCTGCTTGTGCCGAGTTTCAACGAATTCCTCAGGTCGGTCAGGGTCAGCCAGATCGCCATCGACGAGGCCCACTGCATCTCCGAGTGGGGCCACGACTTCCGCCCCGATTACCGCAACCTGTACGTCCTGCGCCAGCGGTATCCCGAAACGCCGGTCATGGCGCTCACGGCCACGGCTACCGCGCAGGTGCGGGACGACATCGTCGAGCAACTGGCGATTCCCAACGCGCGCCGCTTCGTCGCCAGCTTCGACCGGCAGAACCTGACCTATGTCGTCCGCCCCAAGCGCGGGGCGTTCGAGGCGCTGCTGGAGTTGCTCCGGCAGCACGCCAATGGATCAGCCATCGTCTACTGCCTCTCGCGCCGGGACACCGAGGACTTGGCGGAGGACCTCAGCGACCAGGGCATCCAGGCGCTGCCCTACCACGCCGGCCTCGACCCAGACGTGCGCCGGACGACACAGGACCGGTTTATCCGGGACGACGTTTCGGTCGTCACGGCCACCATCGCCTTTGGTATGGGCATCGACAAGCCGGACATTCGACTCGTCGTTCACTACCGCCTGCCAAAGACCCTGGAGGGCTACTACCAGGAGACCGGTCGGGCTGGTCGGGACGGTCTGCCCAGCACTTGCGTGCTCTTCTTTGGGGCGTCCGACCGTCATGCCCTGGCGGGCTTTATCGAGCGGATGGACGACGAGGCTGAGCGCGTCCGCGCACGACAGAAGTTGCAGCAGATGATCAAGTACGGCCAGCTGCAGACCTGCCGTCGCGCCTACCTGCTCAATTACTTCGGCGAGGACTACGACCAAACGACCTGCGGCGGCTGCGACGTCTGTCTGAGCGAGCGCGAAGAGTTCGACGCGACCGAGATCGCCCAGAAAATCCTCTCGGCCATCATCCGAACCGGCGAAAGCTTCGGCGCCGCGCACGTGATCCGGGTGCTGCGCGGCAGCCGCGCCCGCCGCGTGCGGGAGCAGGGGCACGACCGCCTGTCGGTCCACGGCATCGCCCGCGACCAAGATCGGGTTGACCTCTACGAAATCGTGAGTCTGCTGGAAAACGCCGGGCTGGTCCGCCACAGCGGCGACCGCTACCGGTCCCTCACCGTGACGCGCGAAGGCCGCGACTTTCTGCGCCAGCGCCTGCCGCTGACGCTCACGCGCGTCAAGGGGGACGAATTCGACGCGCCCCAATCCAAGCCCGGCGGCGACCACCTCGACTTCGACCGCGACCTGTTTGACCGCCTGCGCGATCTCCGCTTCCGGCTGGCGCAGGCCCGCAACGTTCCGCCCTACGTGATCTTCGGCGACCGCTCGCTCCAGGAGATGGCCCACTACCTGCCGCAGAGCCGGGCGAGCTTTTCGAACATCTCCGGCGTCGGCCGCGTGAAGCTGAACGAATTCGCCGACGACTTCCTGACCGTCATCCGCGACCACGCCGAATCTCTCGGCCTGGAGGAGCGTCCAAAAACACAGGGTCCTACGAGGCGTGACCGGGCGACGCGACGCCGAGGTTCGACCTACCGCCAGACGCTGGATCTCCTGCTGAGCGGTCTGTCGATCTCCGAGATCAGCCAGCGACGGCAACTGACCGAAGCCACGATCATGTCTCACCTGGAACGCTTGATCGCCGCCGGCGAAACCCTGCCGCTCGAGCGCGAACTGCCGCCTCAAGAGCGATTGACCCGCATAGAACAGGCGTTTGCCGACGCGAAATCCTGGAACCTCACGCCGGTCAGGGATCTGCTCGGCGACGATTTCTCCTACGAAGAGCTACGGCTCGTGCGCGCCTGGCTGGACCAGCAGGGCCGTATGGAGGGCCAGGATTCGGATAGGAACGCCGAACCGCCGCCACCCTGACGCACAGCCTTCGCCATTCGTGCGAAGCTCAGGGCGGACACCCCGCCGCCCCGGTTGACGACGCGATGACCGACCTGCTGGAAGACGAATTTGGCGACATCATCGGCAAGGCCCGCTTCGGGCTGAATCTCTCGGCGGCGGACGTCGCCGGGCAGGTCGGCATATCAACCGACGATCTCGAGGTGCTGGAAGACTGCGCCCGCAGCCCGACCAAGGCCGAGAGCGACGCCCTGGCGGCGCTGCTGAACCTGGATCCGGAGCGCCTGCTGGCCGTTGCCCGGGACGCCTACGTGCCCGAGCCGGTACCGCTGGACCATGGCGGCGTCCGCATCCGCGTCATTCCCTATCCGCCCATGCGCGTCTATCAGTACGTCGTCGGGGACATTGCAACCGGCCAGGCCGTCGTCGTTGATCCCGGCGCCGTACCGGAGCAAATCCTGGGCGCGCTGGCCGACGAGCAGTGGACGGCTGCCGCGATTCTCGTCACCCACGCCGACGCCGACCACATCGATGCTCTTCCGTCGATACATGAGGCGCTCAACGTCCCCATTTGGGTCCATCCGAACGAACAACCCCGGATGCCCGCGCTCAAAGGGGCGGATATTCGCAACTACGATCAAGGTCAACGGTTCCAGGCGGGACCGTTCGAGGTCGAGGCCCGCCGCACCCCGGGGCACGCCCCCGGCCACTCCTCGCTGGTGCTGCGCGATCTGGTGCTCGTAGGCGACGCCGTGTTCGCCGGCTCCCTGGGACGAACCTCGCTGGGGCCTGCCCACTACGCCGAGCACCTGGCAGCCGTTCGCACGCAGCTTCTCTCGCTGCCGGAGTCCACCCGTTTATTTGCCGGTCACGGACCGCCCACCACGGTTGGCGAGGAGCGAGCGAACAACCCCTTCTTCGCAGCCTGAGCGGCGAATAGCCGAAGTTCCCCTTAATAGGCGAGAATAGGGGGCGCGCTCCAGCGACGGTATGTCTGGAACCACGAACCTTTCATGTTCGCTTTTGACATCTCAACCCGATTCGCAGGCTCCACCCTGCTCTTTCGCTCGCTGTCCCTGGACGACGCGCTCAAGGCGCTGGCGCAGACCGAACTGACCTACGTGGATCTCTGGGCCACGCCCGGCGTGCTGGAACACGTGGACCCCACGAGCGACTCACCGGACGAAGTGAAGGCTCGAGTCGAGGGCCACAACCTCCGGCCCTCGTCCATTTCGGCCTATGCCACCTTCGGAAACGACTTGGTCGCGCGGCTGGAGTTCGCTGCGGCTATTGGCGCTCCGCTGGTAATCGGAACCGCGCCGGAGCGTGAGTACGAACGCCGTGAGGCCGCGGACGACGTGCGGGCGCTGGGTCGCGCCGCGCAGGACCTGGGTGTGACCCTGGCCCTGGCCAACCAGATTGGGACCTGGCTTGACGAGCCGTCCGAAATTGCCAGCTTCCTGGACGACGTGGGACATCCACGCGTGCAACTGAGTCTTACTCCGCCCCATGCGCGGCTGGCTGGTACCACGCTGCGCGCGGTGGCCGACGCCGCCGACGGCCGCGTGGGCCACACCTGCCTGTGGAGCGTCAGTCCCGCCATGCGCGACCCAGACAACCTGGGGCCGGCCGAAGACCAGGCGCCGGGTCAGGGGACGGTCGATTTCCGCGCGCTGACATCCATGCTCGACGAGCGCAACTACTTCGGCATGTTCACGTTCATTTGGGGCAGTACCGAGGATGTGCCTGCCCACGAAACCGTGGCAACGATCAGCGCCGCTCGCGCGCATGTGCTGGACGTTTCCACGCCATCCTGACGGTCACTCGACGTGCCTCACGACACAAGGGCCGGTTGCCCCCTCGTGCTACGCTTGCCGCCGCTCACGAGATTGTGAAACGGTGCACAAAGCCCGGCGAAGCGTGACTCGCGCAGACAGGGACGAGTGCCGTCCCATTCAAGGGCGACGCAGCACACCATTGACTCGTAACCGCCGCATCTACGCCGCGCTCCTGGTTCCCGCCTTGGCCTTGGCGGTGGCGGCGTGCGGCGTGACGCCCCAGACCACCCTCGAACCCACCACCGAAGCGGCCCGCACCGCCCGCGACCTGCTGATGTTCGTCTTCTGGGCGATGGTGGTCACCTTCGTGCTGGTGGAAGGCGTGCTGCTCTACGTCCTCATCCGCTTCCGGCGACGCAGCGGCGACGGCATCCCGCCCCAGACCCACGGCAACACCCCGCTCGAGATCGGCTGGACCATCGCCCCGGCCATCCTGGTCGTAATAATCGTGGTCCTCACCGTTCCCGCGATCTTTTCCAACGCCCGCGCCGCTAGCCCGGATGCCCTCAAGGTTCGCGCGATCGGCCACCAGTGGTGGTTCGAGTTCCAGTACCCCGACATCGGGGTCGTGACCGCCAACGAACTGCACCTGCCCGTCGGCCGCGACGTGGAGATTCAGCTCGAAAGCAACGACGTCCTGCACAGCTTTTGGGTCCCCAGCCTGCGCGGAAAGCTGGACATGGTTCCGGGCCGCAAGAACAAATTCACCATCAAGCCCGAGGTCACCGGCACCTTCCCCGGCCAGTGCGCCGAGTTCTGCGGAACCGCCCACGCGCTCATGAAGTTCTATGTGGTCGTGGAGACGCAGGCCGAGTTCACAGCCTGGGCCGAGACCCAACGGGCCGAACGTGTTCCACCCGCAAGCGATCTGGCCAGGCAAGGCGAAGAAACGCTGACCCTCGGCGGCTGCGTGGCCTGCCACACCATTCGCGGCACCGATTCGGCGGGCGTCCTGGGGCCGGACCTGACGCACATGGGCAGCCGCAAACACATCGCGGCCGGAATCCTGGAAAACACGCCCGAGAACATGCGCGCCTGGCTCAGCGATCCGCAGGGCGTCAAGCCCGGCAACACCATGGTGATTCCCGAATTGACCACCGAGCAACTCGACGCGTTGGTGGCCTATATGCAGGGCCTAAAATAGGCATGCGCGTGCGACGCGGCGCACAGACGCCGAACGGAGGGTGACCGGATGGCGACGGTAACGGCAACCGCCCCTGACACCCGCACGTTTGCCGGCACGGCCTGGAGTTGGATTACCACGGTCGACCACAAGCGGATCGCCGTGCTCTACCTGGTCACCTCGCTCGCCTTCTTCATGCTCGGCGGGCTCGAAGCCCTGCTCATGCGCCTGCAGCTGGCCACGCCGGAGGCCGACGTCGTGTCGGCGGAACGGTTCACCGAGCTGTTCACCATGCACGGCACCACCATGGTGTTCCTGGCGCTCATGCCGCTCAGCGCGGCCTTCTTCAACCTGCTGGTGCCGCTCATGATCGGCGCCCGCGACGTGGCCTTCCCGCGCCTGAACGCCCTGAGCTACTGGATATATCTCTTCGGCGGCATCTTCATGAACATCAGCTTCGTCGCCGGCGGCGCGCCCAACGCCGGCTGGTTCGGCTACGCGCCGCTCACCGACACGGCCTTTGAAGCCACCCACGCCATCGACTTCTGGGCCTTCGGCCTCCAGATCCTGGGCGTCTCCTCCATCCTGGCCTCGATCAACTTCATCGTCACCATCATCAACATGCGCGCGCCGGGCATGACCCTGAACCGCATGCCCATGTTCGTGTGGATGAGCATGATCACGGCCTTCCTGATCATCTTCGCCTTCCCCGCCATCACCATCGGCCTCGTCCTGTTGATCTTCGACCGCTACATAGAAACCAGCTTCTTCATTCCCGAAGGCGGCGGCGACCCCGTGCTCTGGCAGCACCTGTTCTGGGTCTTCGGCCACCCCGAGGTCTACATCCTCATCCTGCCCGCCATGGGCATCGTCTCCGAGATCCTCCCCACCTACTCGCGCAAGCCCCTCTTCGGCTACGCGGTCGTGGCCTACTCCGGGGCGGCCATCGCCCTGGTCGGATTCGGCGTCTGGACCCACCACATGTTCACGGTCGGCCTGGGCCCCATCGCCGACACCGCCTTCGCAATCTCCACCATGGCCATCGCCGTGCCCACTGGTGTCAAGATATTCAACTGGATCGCCACGCTCTACGGCGGCTCCATCAGCTTCAAATCGCCTATGTTGTTCGCCGTGGGCATGGTCTCCATGTTCATCATCGGGGGGCTCAGCGGCGTCATGCTCGGGTCGCCGCCCATTGACTCACAGGTGCAGGACACCTATTTCGTGGTCGCCCACCTGCACTACGTGCTGTTCGGCGGCACCGTGTTTGGCTTGTTCGGGGGCATCTACCACTGGTTCCCCAAGTTCACCGGGCGCTTCATGCACGACGGCTGGGGCAAGGTGCACTGGCTGCTGATGCTTGTCGGCTTCAACCTGACCTTCCTGCCGCAGCACATGCTCGGTATCGACGGCATGCCGCGCCGCGTCCACACCTACGCCGCCGAGATGGGCTTTGATCTCTGGAACATGATGTCCACGGTCGGCTCCCTCATGATCGGGCTGTCGTTCCTGATCTTCACGATCAATGCCCTGCGCTCGATTCGCCACGGCGAACCGTCCGGCAGCGACCCCTGGGACGGCGGCACCCTCGAGTGGACGATTCCCTCGCCGCCGCCGGTCTACAACTTCGCTGAGATTCCGGTCGTCGACAGCCGCTACCCCGCCTGGGACATCAAGCGCGGCGGTGGCCACACCGGCGCCGTGGCCACGGCCCCCGAGGCGGACGCCGAAGCCGATGAGCCGGACATTCACATGCCCAACCCCTCCTACTGGCCGATCATCATGGCCGCCGGCATGGTCCTCGCCGCCTGCGGCCTGATCTTCCACCAAGCCTTCATCCTGCTGGGCGCGATGCTCTTCGTCATCTCGCTCCTGGGCTGGATCGAGGAACCCGCCGCATGACCGCCGACGCCCACGCCCACCACGAGGAGCACCACAGCTCCACCGGCCTCGATAACCGCAAGCTCGGCATGTGGGCCTTCCTGGGCTCCGAGACCATGTTCTTCGGCAGCCTGATCCTGGTCATGCTGATCAACAAGCACAACACGCTTGGCGGTCCGGGTCAGGAAGTCCTGGACCTTGTCCTGACCTCCTTCACCACCTTCGTGCTGCTGACCAGCAGTCTTGCCATGGTGCTGTCGCTGGCCGCGTTCCGGAACGGCTCGCTGCTCTGGGGCCGCATCTGGCTCGGAATGGTCATGCTGATGGGACTGATCTTCCTCGGCGGGCAGGTCTACGAGTTCACCGAGTTCGTGACCCACAAGCACCTCACCCCCTCCACCAACCTCTTCGGCGCCTCCTTCTACACCCTGGTCGGCTTCCACGGCGCGCACGTGGCCATTGGGGTTCTCTGGCTCGGCACCGCCTTGGCCTATACGTTTCGCGGCCGCTTTCAGCCCGGCATGGACATGTGGGGCATCGAGCTGGTCGGGCTGTACTGGCACTTCGTGGACTTGGTCTGGGTCGCGATCTTCACCCTCATCTACCTGATCTGATGAGCGACACGCACGCCGCGCACGGCGATCACGGCGGAGACATGGCGCACGACGCCGAGCATCGCCACGGCTACGCCAAGTACCTCGTCGTCGGCGTCATCCTCACCGTCATCACCATCGTCGAGATCATGATTCCCAGCATCCCCGCCATCGCCGACGCCTTCACCCGCCCCGGAGTGGTGGGCTCGCTGCTCGTGCTCTCGTTCGCCAAGGGCGCGGGCGTGGTCGCCTACTACATGCACCTGCGCGACGACAACCGCCTGTTCACCGCCCTGTTCATGTTCCCTTTCTCCATCGCCTCCATGATCGTGCTGATCCTCTTCCTCTTCTTCTCCCTCTCGGGCGGCTAGGCTGGAAGCTAGGAGCTAGCGCGCACTGCCGATCCCACGCAGGCGCGGCGTTGCTATCGGCCAACACGGCGGATGAGGAGACGTTGACGTGACCTTCTACCTCATCCCTGAAATCACGCTTGGCGTCGTGGTGCTGGTCGGTGCCTACGCCTACGCGGTGAGTCCCTGGAACCCGGATCGGCCGGGACGCGTCGCCCCGTGGCGCATGGCCCTCTTCGTGACCGGAGCCGCCATCTTCTTCGCGGCCCTGCACCCGCCCATCGACACCCTCAGCGCCGAGTTCTTCAGCATCCACATGGTCCAGCACCTGATGGTCACCTTTATGGCGCCGCCGCTGCTGCTGCTGGGCATCCCGGCTTGGATGGTGACGCCCCTGCTCCGCCGGCCGCTGGTGCGGGTCGCCTTCCGTTGGATCACGAGGCCACTGATCGCCGGGCTCCTTGGCGTCGCCGTGTTCTGGGGCTGGCACCTCCCGACGCTCTACGAGGGCGCGCTGAACGACCGAATCCTGCACGACGCCGCGCACCTGACCATGGTCGGCTCGGCGTTGCTGATGTGGTGGCCGGTGGTCAGCCGCGTACCGGCCGCCCCCGCGGCCGGCGTGCCCATCCAGATGTTCTACCTGTTTCTGCTGACCCTGCCCTCCGGTCTGCTGAGTTCCCTCTTCGTCTTTGCCGGCGAGCCGCTTTACCCGGCCTACCTGCTGGCCGCCGACCCGGGCGGACTATCGGCCCTTGAAGATCAGCGAATCGGCGGTCTGATCATGAAGCTCGGCGGCACCGCCCTGCTGTGGACCGTCATCACCGTCAAGTTCTTCCGCTGGATGTCGCAGACGCCGGGCGAACGCGAACTGTTGGGACGCGCCCCAAGAGGCGGCTAGCTACCGGACCCTGCCATGATGCTCGCCCGCGCCCCGCGCACCGCATGCCCCGGCGTGGGATCCAGCGCCTCGTACGTGCCCGGCTCAATGTCGGCTTCCAGGTAGCCCGTCTGTCCCGGCCCGATCCGCGGCGAGTTGACCACGCCGCCCGGCAACCGAACCTCCAGGCTGTGGGTGTACGCCCCGATGTTCGTAATCGCGAACCGCACCCGCGGCGCGCTCGTGCGAATCACCGGCGGCAGGATGGCGAAGTCCCCGATCTGCACCGCCAACTCCTCGCAGGTCGGCGGCGTGCAGGTCGTTTGCAGCGCCGTCACCGGGTCCGGTGTGGGGTTCTCGATCACGGTCTGCATGGCGCCCACCTCACAGGCGGCCAGCACGACGACAGCGGCCACCAGCGCGGCCAGACGAAGGGCATGGGCGCGGACTCGGGACATGCGGGAACAACGATCCGTGGGGAATCGGGATTGATTCAAAGCTTAGGGAAGCCCCCCACCGCGCCGCAACACAATTGAAAGCGGCTGCCCGTGGCTAACCTCTGCCAGCTGCGCCTTGAACCTGCACCATTGTTCGAGAGACGAGCGGTGCCCCCTCAGGTTCACAGCCGATCGACGGCCACCAGCACTGCGCCCAAGGCCGTGAGACCTGCGATCAGTCGAACCGTGAAACGCGTTTCGAACGCGTACAAGTCGGCCTTCGTCAAGAGGTCCCGGAGGGCCCAATCAAACTCCCGACGCAACTCGCGTCGCAAGTCTTCCAGGGTCAACGGCCCGCTGTCCGCGGCCATTACACCAAATCCATGCCCGCCCAGAAACCGCCCCATCACTTCAGCCATTCTAGCTGCCGTCGCCGTTCACAGTTGCATCCGACTGGCGCAGAGTCACCCGGCCTCGTCGTGAACGAACGTTCCCTGCAACCGAGCCACCATATCGGCGTATACTCGGGGAAGCGGTGACTTGCGCACCGCTGGGTCGGACGATGCAACGCGCGGGCGTTTTCGGCACAAGCGCCTACCGCTTCGACAGGCGAACCATCCCTGTCCACTTTCCAAACGCAGCCGCGCGACATCAGACCGTCGGGAAACGCGCACGCCCGCGCGGCGGGTCGTCGTGTGTCCTGAGCGGTGGATATCCGGCGGGGTTGAGGGTTAGATTCAGGGAGCGCCGGGCACCCAACGCGCCGCAAGCGCGTCGGGAATTGCCGTAGCAGGGGGATGGTGAATGATCCGTGGCGGTTGAAGTCGCACTACATCTGAACGAGGAAACACTCGAGAACGCCCTGGCCGAGCTTGTGGCCCTGGGCTCCGACCCTGGCTTTCTCAACAAGTCCGAACTCAAGAAGGTCCTGCCCGACGAGACCCACATCACGAAAGAAGTCGAGACCTGGTTCCGCATGCAGTTGGCCGAGGAAGAAATCGAGCTGCGCGACGAGGAGCCGGAAGACACCGAAGGCAACGACGCCTCCAAGGTCACCACCATTCAGTCGCGCCGCGAGCGCGACCTGGAGCTTGAGTCCGCCAGCCAGGACACCGTCCGCAGCTACCTGAACGAGATCGGTCGCATCTCGTTGCTCACCGCCAAGGAAGAGGTTGACCTGGCGCAGCGCATCGAGCGCGGCGAGGAGAGGGCCCGCCAGCACCTCATCACGGCCAACCTGCGCCTCGTGGTCAGCGTCGCCAAGAAGTACACCGGCCACGGCATTCCGCTGCTCGACCTGGTCCAGGAGGGCAACGCCGGCCTTATGCGCGCCGCCGAGAAGTTCGACTGGCGCCGCGGCTACAAGTTCAGCACCTACGCCACCTGGTGGATCCGCCAGGCCGTCACCCGCGCCATCGCCGAGCAGAGCCGCACCATTCGGCTGCCGGTGCACGTGCACGAAAAGCTCACCAAGTCCTACCGCGTGCAGCGCGACTTGCAGCTGCGGCTCGGTCGCGAGCCGACCGACGACGAAATCGCCCACGAGATGGAGATGAGCGAAGAGCAGATCGGCGAACTCAAGCTCGCCGCCCGCCTGCCCATCTCGCTCGAAACGCCCATCGGCGAGGACGGCGACACCGAGATCGGGCACCTGATCCCCGACGACGACGCCGTGGAGCCGGTCGAGGCCGCCACCTCCCAAATGCTCACCGAGCACCTCGAGGGCGTCCTCGAGATGCTGGATCCCCGCGAGCAGAAGATCCTGCGCATGCGGCATGGTCTGGACGACGACACGCCCCGCACGCTGGACCAGGTCGGCCAGGAGTTCGGCCTGACTCGCGAGCGCATTCGCCAGATCGAGTCCCAGGCCCTCCGCCGCCTCCGCCACCCCCGCCTCGCCCGCAAACTCAAGGACTTCCTCACCTAGCCGCCAGCGGGCTTACCCGTCTGACGCAACAAGCCCCGCCGGCCAGTGGCCGGCGGGGCTTGAGAGTTTCTCGTGGGGTGAGAGCTAGAAGCCGCCCATGCCTCCCATACCTCCCATGTCGCCCATTCCACCCATGCCGCCCATTCCGCCCATGCCTGGGTCGGGTGGCATGGCCGCGGCGGGCTTCTTCGTCTCGGGTGCGTCGGCGATCAGCACCTCGGTGGAAAGCAGCATCATGGCCACGCTGGCCGCGTTCTGCAGCGCACCCCGCACGACCGTCAGCGGGTCGACAACCCCGGCTTCACGCAGGTCCTCGATCTGTCCCGTGTCGCCGCTCCAGCCCATGGCGCCGTCGGCGTTGAGCACGCGCTCCACGATCACGTCGCCAACCTCGCCGGCGTTGGCGGAAAGCTGCCGCAGCGGGGCCGACAGGGCGTTGCGCACGATGCGCGCGCCCATGGCCTGCTCGCCGCTGAGCGTTTCAAGCAGTTCATCGACGGCTGGAATGGCCCGAACGTAGGACGTGCCCGCGCCCGGCACGATGCCGTCGGCCACGGCCGCCTGCGTGGCGGACAGGGCGTCTTCCACGCGGTGCTTCTTCTCCTTGAGTTCGACCTCGGTCGGCGCGCCGACGCGGATCACCGCCACGCCGCCGGCCAGCTTGGCCGCCCGCTCTTCCAGCTTCTCGCGGTCGTAGTCCGAGTCGGTCGTATCGACCTGCGACTTGATCTGCGCGATGCGTCGCGTGATGTCCTGGCGGGTGCCGGCGCCTTCCACGATCGTCGTGTCGTCCTTGCGAACCACGATTCGGCGGGCCTGGCCAAGCACGTCCAGGTCAAGTTCCTTCAGGTCCTGGCCCAGGTCCTTGGAGATGACCTGGGCGCCGGTGAGGATACAAATGTCCTCTAGGATTGCCTTGCGGCGGTCGCCGTAGGCCGGGGCCTTGATCGCGCAGACGTTGATCGCGCCGCGCACCTTGTTGACGATCAGCGTGGCGAGCATGTCGCCTTCCACATCCTCAGCCACGAACAGCACGTCGCGCCGCCCCGACTGCACGATCTTCTCCAGCAGCGGCAGCATGTCCTGGGCGCTGCTGAGCTTGTCGTCGGTCACGAAAACGGAGGCGTTTTCCAGTTCGCACGACATCGAGGTTTCGTCCGTAACCAGATACGGCGAGATGTAGCCGCGGTCCAACTGCACGCCGTCCACGAGCTCGAGTTCCAGCGCGTTGGTGCGGCCCTCTTCCACGGACACCGCCCCGTCCTTGCCCACGCGGTCCAGCGCCGTGGCGATCTGCTTGCCGATGGCCGGGTCGCCTGAGGAAATCGAGGCCACCCACTCCATCTCCTGCGGCTCGCTGACTTCGCGGCCCTGCTCGTTCAGCGCCGTCTCCGCGGCTGCCACGGCCTTCTCCATGCCGCGCTTGATGATCATCGGATTCATTTCGGCGGCCACCGCGCGCAGACCGTCCTGGATCATGCGCTGGGCCAGCACCGTGGCCGTCGTCGTGCCGTCGCCGGCCACGTCGTTGGTCTTGGTGGCCGCTTCCTTGATCAGCTGCGCGCCCATGTTCTCGAAATTGTTCGGCAGGTCGACATCGCGGGCGACGGTCACGCCGTCGTTGGTGATGATCGGCGACCCGAATTTGCGCGCCAGCCCCACGTTGCGTCCCTTGGGCCCCAGCGTCACGCGCACCGCGTCGGCGACCGAGTTGACGCCGTTCAGCAGCGCGCTGCGCGCGGTTTCATCGAAAATCAGGTCTTTTGACATCCCGGCCAGGCTCCTTCGTGGCGGTCTCGCACTCCAGCGGTTGAGTTAGATGGAATAGGCGCAACGCGCCAGGCGGCACGCTACCGCGCACCGACATTCGGTCCGCAATTGTAACGCAGACTCGGCCCAATCTGGGCATAAACGCCACAGTCGAGTCGTTGAATGTCTGCACCGGTCAGGGCGCGGCGTCAATTTGCCGAGTCGATCCTGCGGCCCGTGACGATTCGACTGTTCGTCAAGAGGTCAGTGTCACCTCGAAGGCGAAGATTGTCGGTGGGCTCTGACTCGAGAACGCCGTCGTGAACACGTCTAGATTGGCCGCCAGCCACGTGAGATCTCGTAGACCTGAGTCGACGCAATGGTCCCGGTCTTCGAGACCGTGAAGTGCAAGACGGGGATGATGCGCACCGTTTCTTGCACGCCGTTGTCGGTTCTTCGGGTCAGGCGCAGCGCCAGCATCCAGGAACCCGGCGACGGTGTCCGGTCCGACGCCTGGACTGTGGCGTAAGCACCATCTGCTCCGAGCACTGCCAGCGTAGATGTCCGCGCGTCGAACAGGTAAGAGTGGGTCGTCGTCCCTGCGCCCGCTGCCTGACCCGCAAACCACTGCTCAATCAAGGGTAGACCGTGGAAGGACTCCTGGATTGGGATGGCCAACGGTGTTGCGTCCGTGGGCACAAGTACCCAGTCCTGCCCTGTCCACCGTATCTTCCCAGGGTCGTCGAACGTAGCGGTGAATGAGAGACCAGCTTCCGCAATTCGCACATCTGCCAGTCGAACGCTCGTCGCCGTCGGAACAGGCGCCGTCGGGTGATCGTCTGCCTCGGTCGGAGCGTAGATGGCGACCCGATCAGGTGGATTGCTCCAGGCGAGCTTCCACGCTGCGGGCGGAAACGCCCATGCCCTATGCATCAGCGGCATTGCTACGAGGTCCGGTACCTGCTCACCCAGCGGCGTAACCGTCCAGGGCGCTGGCGTCCTCAGATGCAAGCGCTCTGAGTTCACGGCGCCAAATAATCGAGCGTGGGACAGCACCGACGCTATGCGCAGCAGGCGTACTTGATTCTCATCCTGTTGCATCGGCTGCAGATAGATCGTCGTTGCCGGCGGCACGGCCCGCAGCACCTCGTACGAGGACGAATGCGGAGCAGTCTCGAGAGCAAGGAACCTCGGCCGGACGCGGTAGAGCGCCTCATGGCCGTCGCGCACCGCGAGGTCAAAGAATCTTGGGTCCGCCAGCCAGCCCCTCGCCCGTTCAGGCAGAAAGTCGACCCACTCGTCCGTCGCATAGACATACTCGAGGCCAAGCCGCCTGAACGCGGCAGGCTCCAGATAGAAACGAGCGTCTAAGTACTCCGGGCCAAAGCGGCCTGTGAGCTGGACGACGTCAGTGAATCCCCAGTTGTTCGGGCGACCGGTGTTGAGAACCACGGTCAGGTTGTCCGAGGTGTCAAGCACGCGTGCGTCCGTTGCGGTGTGTTGGCGTATGTAGGCGGCCAGACGGCTGGACATGCCGGGCATCCGATGCCGAGGCCACGCTGCCGGCCTGTCGAGCTCATGCGAATCCAGCCGCTCGCTGCCGGCATTCGCCAACTGGACGCCGTGTCCAAGCGCGATACCCAGACTGTGCGCGGGCGCCGCAACGGTGGGCCAGACAACAAGGCCCGCGAGCAGCGCACCAACTGCGAGGCTCAAGCGTCTCAACTGCGCGCTGGCGAGCCGGGAGCTGAGTGCCAGCACCACGGCGACAAGTGCCAGATTTCGGGCATGTCCCGCAAGGCGGCGAATATCCTCAGGGCGCGGCGGATAGTCGAGCACCAGCCAAGCGAACGCCAGCAGCGATGCAGCGGCTGCCAAGACAAGCACTAGTCGGTCGCGCGGAGCCAGCGCGGTCGCGATTCCTGCAATCGCTAGAGGCCCCAGGCTTAGCAAGCCGACGCCGCCAGCGAGCGCCCCGAGGCTACCGAGTACAGACCAGTGGCCCGCGTCGAGCTCGTGCGTCCAAGTCAAGCCCGACGAGCCTGCGCCACCGCCCAGAATCCCCGAAAGCGCACCCCCGCCAAAGACGAGCAGCAAGCCCGCCGCAGCCATCGCCGCTCCTGAATGCCTCGCCCGAGCCAGCGTGGCCGTGCCTGCGCGACGGGTAAGAGCCAGGTGCGCGGCCTCAAGGGAGGCCCAGAGAACTGCGACCACCGGTGCCAGCGTCGTCACCAGAAGGCCCAGGAAACCGACCAATCCCGCCAACGTCAGGGAACTCGTCCAAGTGGAGCGACTCGGCCGCGCCGCATGCGCCAACACCACAAAGGCCACCGCATACCCAAGCGGAAACGCAGGCTTCCAGACGTCGGGTAACGCACTCAGGCGACTTCCGATCGGCTCGACCGGTGGCCAGTAGATGTAGGCGAGAGAAGCGCGCAGGCCTTCCGTCGGCAGTCCGACCGGAATGGGGAGATGGAGGATCCCTTGCACCTTGCCGGGATCGACCCAAACGAACGTGTGCAGGCCATAGCTGAGCAGCAGCGGGGTGAGCAGCAGAACAGAAAACCACGATCCGCGCTGCCGCAGTGCCGTTGCCACCACAAGTGCGAATCCCACCCAGGCGAATACGCCCACCAATTCCCAGACGAACGCAAGGTTCGGCCCCAACGGCGGCGCTAGCAGCCCAGCCAAGAGGCTGGCGCCGTAGTGATACGCGGCTGACGACTCCGGGTGCCCCGGCAGCGCGACAGGAAACCCGCCGGCCCCTATGGAAGCGGCCAGTGCCAGGTCTGTATGCGGATTTGCAATCCCCACGAGCTGCCGGCTGGCAAGCGCGACCCAGCTCAGCACGAGAACGGCGCCGGCAAACCCGGCCACCGTGCGCGCCGGCGGGCGCAGACGCCCGGGCGCCCGCCACGCCAGCCCGGCCGCCAGGAGTAGCATCACCGTCCAGCCCACCGCCGCCCCGGCCATCCCTGGGACCGCGTACATCACGAAGTTGACGACAATCCCCCAGAGCGACGGGCCCACAACCAGGCCCTGCGCCAGCGCCGAGAGTTCGTCGTCCTGGCGCAGCGCCACCCGCACCACCACGTACCCCACCGCCGCCAACGCCGCCAGCTCCGCTCCCAGCAGCACCAGCCCCGGCAGCACCGCCGGATCCACGATCACGCCTGCAGCCCCTGCGCCGTCGTCATCCAGAAACAGGACAGCCTCAGCGATCCCCAGGGTCGGGTATTGAAGAGTTCGCGATGCATGCTGATTCGCTCAGACCCCATCGCCGCGCGGAGCGCTACGACCTCTCAATTCAAGTCGGCGCGGCGTTGGGCAGTGTCACACTGGTACAGCACCGACCTGTCGACTTGGAACGTCCCCCTGCGTCCACGCCCCGCAAAACTACGCCCGCTGCTACCGACCGCGACCACATCGGACATGGCGCGGTCCTTCAGCACGTGTTCTACTCCGCTCCGCTGAACCGATTAGGATCAACACACAGCGTCACTTGCAGGACGTGCGGGGCCTTGCTGGTTCGGTGACGCCTCGCGCTGCCAGCCGTTCAAGCATGTGGCAACTCAGTTGCACGAACGAACGTCAACCATCGCTCCTCAAAGAGCGCTGCAGCCAGCCTAGCGTCCCTTCCAGTACGGGTTCGGCGACCAGTAGCGCCGGTTCTTGATGCCCAACGCGAACGTGGCCTCGGTGCTGAACTGGATCGATGACGTCAGCCGCGTCAGCGCGTCCTCGCGGGACGCCGCGCCCATCGCGCGGTAGTCGCGCCCGTCAATCACGGTGTTGGCATTCCAGCCGGACATACCCTCCCAGACGCTGACCTCAACTTCAATGTCGTCAAACTCAATATATGTGACCTCGCGGTCGTCGCTCGTGGGCGGGTCGGATGACACGGCAGTCCAGTCGATGAGGGAAACGGCTGGCGATTATACGGATGCTCACCGTTCGCTCGGCGCCTTCGCCCACCGACTGAACACTTTCGGCCAAAAAGTGAACACATTTGGCGGAAAACTGAACGCATCCGGCCGAAAACTGAACACATCCGGCCGAAAACTGAACACATCGGCGATCTGCGCTGAACACATTCGGCGAAATCCCGGCCACGCCGTCAGCTAGGACTTGGTGTACCCGCCGCCTTACGGTCGGTCGCCCCCGGCACCCGGCCTCACCGCCCCCTGCAACGAGACCCTGAAGGCACGCCTCTTTTGCTGCTCAAGACCTCAGCCCCATACTTGCTCTTGCGTTTCGTAACCACGCGGTGTACACTCAACCAACCCTCTCCCCATGCCTCGCCCCGGATCCCCCGTGCTTGCCCAGCCAACCTTTCGGCCGCCACCGCCCCAATCCTCCCGCCTGTGTCTCCGTCCGTGGGTCGCCCGCCCCGCGTCCCCGTCTCGAGTCCCGGCAATCGTCCAAACTCGCCCCCAAAAGTCGCCAAAAACCGTCTCTCGCCAGCCCGACCTCCTTAAGGAGGTCGGGCTGGCGAGAGACGGTTCCCCCCTTCACCCCCGGTCCGCCGACCGGCCCGTGCCCGCCCCATGACGACCGACGTCTTCTTCCAGATCGTGACGCCGGACGAGGCGCTGGCGCGCCTGTTTGACCTCCTGCCCACCGACTCTCAAACCGAGCGCGTCGGGCTGCACGACGCCCTGGGCCGCATCACCGCCGCGCCGCTCGTTTCGCCCGAAGACAGCCCCGCCTTTGCCCGCTCGGCCATGGACGGCTACGCGGTTCGCGCCGCCGACACCTACGGCGCATCCGAAGGGCTGCCGGCATTCCTGACCGTGGACGGCGAAGTCCCGATGGGCGCTGCCGCGGAGCGGCCCCTGCAGCCCGGTACCGCCCAACTCATCCACACCGGCGGCATGCTGCCGCCCCGGGCCGACGCCGTGGTGATGGTCGAGTACACCCAGCCGGTGGACGAAACCTCCGTCGAGGTCCTCCGCCCGGCGGCCCCCGGCCAGCACGTCATCCAGGCTGGCGAAGATCTGGCCGCGGGCGACGAACTGCTGCTCGCCGGGCACCAACTGCGCGCGCAAGACCTGGGCGCGCTGGCCGCCCTCGGCATCACGGAAATCGACGCGGCGGTGTGCCCCGTGGTTGGCGTGCTTTCATCGGGCGACGAGATCGTGCCTACGGACGCCAGCCCAGCCCCCGGCCAGGTTCGCGACGTTAACGCGATCACACTCTCTGCCCTTGCCCGCCAGGCCGGCGCCGAGGTACGCCAGTTCGGCGTTGCGCCCGACGTGCGATCGGAACTGGAGCGGTGGACCCGTCAGGCCCTGAACACCTGCGATCTCGTGGTCATTTCGGCCGGCAGCTCCGTCAGCACCCGCGACATGACCGCCGACGTGATCGGCAGCCTCGGCCAGCCGGGCGTGCTGGCCCACGGCATCGCCGTCAAGCCCGGCAAGCCCACCATCGTCGCCCTGGCCGATGGCAAACCCGTCTTTGGCCTGCCCGGCAACCCCGTGTCGGCAATGGTGGTGTTTGGGCTGGTGGTCGCACCCACCATTCGCCGGCTGCTCGGACTGAAAGTCAACGAGGAACCGCCGCAACGTCCGGCGCGTCTGACCCGTAGTCTCGCCTCGCAGTCGGGTCGCATTGATTTTGTCCCGGCCGTACTTCAGCGGCGCGACGGCGAATGGTGGGCGGATCCCGTCCTTGGCCCGTCCAACCTGATCGCCACCCTTGTGCGCGCCTCGGGTCTCATACGGATTCCGCTGGACGCCGGCGGACTGGCGGAAGGCGCCTGGGTTGATGTCGAAACCTTCTAGCTCCGACCAGCGCGCCGTCTACCTCTACGACGTGCCCCTGGCCACGGCCCGCGAACGAATGGCGCAGGCCTTGGCCGAGCTCCCCGATTGGCCGCCTCGCCAAACCCTCCGCCTGCCCCTCGACCAGGCCCTCGGCCACATCACCGCGGCGCCCGTCTGGGC